>JBEKYO010000078.1:0-20776 GCA_049510875.1 Steroidobacteraceae bacterium | reverse complement strand
CTGGCGCTGTTGGAAGAGCCCGATTCTCGGGCGCCCGGCTTCGCGGATTGCTTGGCCGCTGATCTTCGGGCGGAGGCGTCCCTGGAGGGCGTCGATTTCGCCGCGCTAGATTCGGTGATCGACGTCGATGCCCCAGCCGCCCCGCCGGTGCAGCGGTTGAGCGCCGCGAGTCCCGTACCGGCGCTGGCGGCACCCCCGGCGGCATCGCCGGCATCACTGGGCGCGTTCTCGCGCTTCAGTGTCGAGGTCTGGTGCCCGGAACTGCCGGCCGCAGCCCAAACGCCGGTCGCGCGCTCGTGGCTCAAGCGATTACCGAAGTTGACCCGCCTCGCAGCCAGGCGCCGCACGACCAACTAGCCTCATCCCGCCGTCATCGGCCAGCGCCGGCGCGACTCATGGCCACCCCGGATGATGCCGGGTCGCCGCTCAGCGGACGGCGCGGGTTTCGGCGCCGGCCAGAATTGCCTGCCAATTGATGAGCACATTCCACAGCATGCGTTGATCGCCGCGATTCGAATCCCGGTACAGCGGATTGAAATTAAACGCTACCACATGGCCCCGGCCGACCGGCATATCGAAGATGGCCGGCCGGCCGATCAAATTGTCCTCGCCCCACGCCTGCCCGCTCACGACGAAGGGGGCGCCGTCCCGATCGCCCCATTGCAGCACGACCCCGCTCGGATCGAACGGACCGTCCAGGCAAGTCGTGCAATACGCCATCCGCAGCCAGCGCCGCGGAACCGAATAAAGCGCAAAATTCTGTCGAAACACGTAGGTTCTGGGCGAGTAGCCATACGCGATCGGGTGCTCCGGGCGCACGAAGCTCACGCGAACGTGCACTCCCGGCGTGCGGGTGACCGCCTCCTGCGATGCCGCCGCGGCGGCCGCGCCGCCGCCCTGGCTGCTGCGCGGGACGCCTCCGGAGTCGCGCCGCACGCCGCGCACGATGCCTCCTTCGATGGCAAGCATGCTGGCATTGCCCAGGGTCACCATCAAGCCTCCACGTTCGATGAATTGCTGGATCTGCGCGAGCCCCTGCCAGCCAATGCCGCCCGTGATGTCGTCGGATTCGGCCGGAGTGCCGTGACTCGGGGTTTGCAGCGTCTTCTTATACGGCATCGGTCCCCACGCCTTGGGGATTCCTTGAATCTGCTCCGCGAGTTCGAGATCCACGTGCCCGTAGAGGAGCACGTCAATTTTCTTTTGCAGATTCCCGGCACGAATGTCTTCGTCGCGCACATAAACATAGGGAATTTTTCGCTGATCCAGCGTGTACCGCACCCAGCCGATCGAGTCGGTGTCGGCCCAGGGCACCCACAGTCCGAGCCTCGGGACCTTGGCCGAATGATGGGCCACCGGCGGCAGTGCGTCGGCGCTCACGAACTCCAAGGCCGATTGCGCCGACATGTCGCGCAGCGCCTCGCCGAGTCCCGATTGCGCGGGCAGCAGCCACGAGCCTGCCGGGTAGGTCTCGCCGTTCAACTCGAAGGATTTCTCGGCCACCTCCACATCGAAGCGCGCGAGACGATATCGGGCCTGCAGCACTCCCTCTTGACCCGTGTCCTTGAGAATGTAGACCGGCCCGCCGCCCTGCACGCGTCCGCGCGGCCGGGGCGCCGCCGTCAGCAGCGTCAACTTCGCGTCGCGCACGGCCGGGTCGGCGGTCGGAATGACTTGAAGATGATAATACGCCGGCAATTCCCACGATACGTCGTCATACGGCTCGCCGCCGTCCTTCGGATACTCTTGCGGCGTCAGCAGGTCGACCGCATAGTTGCGATAGGGCTGATCCAAGCGAACCACGAACGTGCCGGCGGGAAAGGCGCCCTCCTTCACCCCCAAAGGCGCATCGCTGCGGCTGACCTCGATGTGTTGACCCTGCAGCCGTGCAACCATATCCGCCACACGGGCCGGATCTCCTTGGTTCTCGGGAATCACGAACGCATAGGGCGGCTCGTCGAGTCCCTTGCGCCAGCTGTGCACGCTCTTCGTGTAGAAGTTACGCAACAGGGTATGGGAGTTCGTTGCGGCATAATCCAACGCCGCCAGCGCACCGGTCTCGTTGTAGTTCACGTTGTCGCGCGCCGACCAGGAAAACTTTCCGGTCGGCGGCGGCAACACCCGATACCACTCGGGCGTGGTTTCTTCGGGCAACAACGACACGGTCAACGTCTCCGCCGTACTGTTGCCGAACGTTTCATACCCACGGCCGATCGCATTGTGATTCATGGCCACCGAATCCAAGAACATGTGGCCGAAGGCCTCCCCAAAATTCCACGTGGAGACCCCCGGCATGCCGAGACCCGTCATCGCCTCGACCTCGTGGAAACTCAACGCCAGGAATTCGGTGTAGGTGATCGGATCGATGTGGGGATTGTATGGTCCTGTGCCGTTCCACGACATCAGCAGCGGCTCGCTCTCGTGCAGATCGTGCACGATCACCGGATGCCATTCGAAGAACATGCGGCTCACGGCCTTCGTGGTCTCATGGGTCAACTGATGCGCATCGCGATTGATGTCGACGAACGCGTACTTGGACCAATACGGCGGGGACTGACGAGGCAAGGTATCGCGGTCCGTCTTGCCCTTGAGAAAACGATAGAACCACTCGACCTGCTTGTCCCGGCCGTCGGGATTCGAGATCGGATTGATGAGCACCACCATGTTTTCGCGAATTCGCCGGATCATCGGTTGATCCGACACTGCCAGCCGATACGCGAGCTCGAGAACCGACTCGGTGGATCCGGTTTCATCCGAATGCAGCGCGGCGTTGAAATAATAAAAGGGGCGCGAATCGGCGATCAGGCGCTCCGCGGTCGGCGTATCGACGGTGCGCGGGTCGGCGAGTGCCGCATTGGCGGACTTCATGGCGTCCAAATTCTTGATGCCCGCCTCATCGGCGATTGCCAACAAGACGATATCGCGGCCCTCTTCCGAACGGCCGATGGTGAACACACGCACGCGCGGCGAGGCCGCGGCCAGCGCCCGGCAATAGGCGTAGGCCTTTGCGGAATCGACCAGTTCACCGGGCGCGCCCGGGATGCGTCCGAAGAACGCGCGCGGCGAGGGGACCGTCGTCGACGCCGGCAGATAAGCCACCCACGGCGACAGGAAGCGCGGTTCCGTCGTTGCGTTGGCGATCTCCTCGATCGACCCTGGTTCCGCCGTGTCCGGGGCGACGGCGCATTGCGCCGCTGCGCCACACAGCGCAACCAGCAGATTCAGTAACAGGACGCACCGATGCCGCATGGACTCCCCGCTCGCGCCGCCGGAATGGGCGCAAAAGCGACAGTCTACTAGCAGTCGCTGCCCACAGCAGTCGTTGCCCGCAACAAAGTTGATCAGACCATCAAGACGGTCGATCCCGTGGTCTTGCGCGCCATCAGGTCGGCGTGCGCCTTGGCGGCATCCCTGAGCGCATAGGTTTGATTGACGGTAATCTTCACCGCGCCGGATTCCACCACCCCGAACAGTTCCTTCGCCATGGCCGCAAGGTTCTCGCGCTTGGCGCCGTAGGTGTTGAGCGTCGGCCGCGTGACGTAGAGCGAGCCCTTCGCCGCCAGCATGCCGAGGTTGAGCGGCTCCACCGGGCCGGAGGACTGGCCGAACAACACGACGAGTCCGAGCGGCGCGCAGCAATCGAGCGATTTCAGGAATGTGTCCTTGCCCACCGAGTCGTAGACCACCGGCACTTTCTTGCCATTGGTGATTTCCTCGACCCGCTTCACGAAGTCCTCGCGCGTGTAAACGATCACGTGTTCGCAGCCGTTGGCGTGCGCGAGTTTCGCCTTCTCGTCGCTGCCGACCGTGCCGATGACGGCCGCGCCCAGATGTCTCGCCCATTGCGACAGGATGAGGCCGATGCCGCCGGCCGCGGCATGCAGGAGAATCGTATCGCCCTTCTTGACGCGATAGGTCTGACGGATGAGGTACTGCACCGTCAGCCCCTTCAGCATCATCGCCGCCGCGGTCTTGTCGTCGATGGCATCCGGTAATTTGAGCAAACGATCCACCGGAATGAGCCGCGCCTCGGCATACGATCCGAGGGGCGCGCTGCCGTAGGCGACGCGGTCCCCGGGCTTCAAATCGTCAACCCCGGTCCCGACTTCTTCGACGACTCCCACACCTTCCCCGCCGAGGCCACTCGGCATCGGTACGGGATAGAGCCCCGTGCGATGGTAGACGTCGATGAAATTGAGACCGACGGCGGTTTGGCGGATGCGTGCTTCGCCCGGACCCGGCTTGCCGAGCTGGATCTCTTCCCAGACCAGGACCTCCGGTCCGCCCGCTCTATGGAATCGAATGGCGTGCAGCATGACAACTATCAGAGTTGTTCGTGGTAATCGCGCGATGCCGACCAGGCATCATGGAGTTCCGATACTAGGTCTCTTCGCGCGGCCGCGCAAGATCAGGAAGGTCGGCCGCGACAGGCTCCTACTGTCGGCTGCGCGCAACCACCGGCGCCCCATTGTCCCCGCCGATGACCACCTCGACGCGCCGATTCAGTTGACGGCCGCCCGAGTCGGCATTGCTGGCCACCGCAAAATCCTTCCCGTAGCCCTGGCTTACGATTCGCGATGGGTCGATCCCCTGGGCAACGAGGGTCATCTTGACGGCGTTGGCGCGGCGTTGCGAGAGTGCTAGGTTGAAATCGTCGGACCCGATGTTATCCGTATAGCCATCGATTTCCAGGCGTCGATCGGAATGCTCGGTCAGAAATTGCACCAGAGCGCTGAGGTTGCGCGCCGCCCCCGGATTGAGGTCCGCTTGACCCGAATTGAATAGCACGTCGCCCAGCGTGAGCACCAAACCACGATCCGTCGGCTTGGCCTTGAGCGCATCGACCTCGGACTGCAGGGCGGCCGCTTTCTGCGCTTCCTGATCCCGAGCCATCTTCGCCGAGTCGGCTTCTCGGGTGGCCGAATCGACCTCCCGGGTCCGCGCGTTCAATTGTATCCGATCGCGTTCCGCTTGGCCGGCGGCCACGCGCGCGTCATCGCCTTTGGCAGACGCCCGCAGTTGGGCCAGACGCGCCGTCTGTGCGGCGAGGTAGGCGGGCTGCGCGATGGCCTCGCGATCATGATGCAGCGCTGCGGTCTCGGCCTGCTGCAGTTCCTGCTTGGCGGTCTGCAAATCCAGCGCGGCGTACAACGCCACCTGCGGGTCCGATTCGGCCGAGTGTACGGCATTTCGCGCTGTATCGAGCGCAGGGTCGGACATGGGCGTCGAGGCGCAGCCTGCCATCGCCAATGCGACGCTGATCCCGGTGATTAATTTCATATTCATGAGTATTCCTAATTGGACGGCGGGGAGCTGCGCAGGGATTCCTGCCGCAGGGCCTGCATGCTGACATCAAATTCCATGGCGGCTTTGTGTGAGCGCTGCTGCTGTGCAACGGCTTCGGCCACCCGCGCGTCGAGGTCTGCCTGGTCGGCCAGCAGGGCGGCCGGCTTCGCATCATGGTCGGCGTTGGCTTTTTCGGCGCGCGCCAACTTATCGCGTGCCGACGCCAATTCGACCGGGGCCGCGACCGGCGCGCCGGATTGCTCCGCGCGATCCAGGGATGCTTTGGCCACTGCAATCTTCTCGTCGGTGACCCGGTCGGCGGCGTAAGCAGCCGTAGCCAGGCAGATCGCGGCGAGGGTGATTCCCGTCCTACGCCACTTCGAGACTGTTCTGTCCATAAATTGGTATGCCTTGTGTGAATTGGCCCGCAGGAGGGAGTGGTGACTTGTGCGCTTGCGGGAGACATCCTGGCACTTGCGCCGGCCTCCACGTGTAGGCGTAATCGTCGAAGTGACGTAAGCGAAGCGCCCGAGGTGAGCACTCGGGCGGGTGGTCAACGCGGAGGTGGACCGCTTATCACCTGAACCAAATCCTCGAGTCGAATCAGCCTCGCAAACGCCGCTTTTACTTGGTCCACGCCGAGATCATGATATTTCCGGGCAGCGAGCACCGGTTCATCGAGCGGCAGGCCCATTTCCGCCCGTGCGATCAGTCCGCGAGCGACCGCATCCTCGCTCGACTCGCTCAACGGAATCTGCCGCAGGAGCAGCGCTTTGGCTTGGTGCATTTCCTCCGGTGACACATCTTGGGTGCGCATCGCGCCGAGATCGCGCTCGACCAGCGCCCTCGCCTTCGATACATTCTCCGGATTGCAGCCGTAGATCACCTTGTAGACGGCGCGGGTCTTCGAGGCGTCCAGACCTACGTCCACCGTATACACGTAGCCTGCGACCTGCCGCAGATCGTGGTAAAGACGGGTCGCGTAGAATCCGCCGCCGAGGACATGGTTGCCCAGCTGCAGCGCATAATAGTCCGGATCAAATCGATTGAGATTCAGCTGCTCGGCGAGGACCACGGAATCCTGCACCGCTTGCGGGTCGGCCACATTCACCGCGGACGCCTTGTTGAGCGGCACGGCGGGCAGCGTCGTTCCGGGCGCCGGGCCCACCGCTTGCCAGCCGCCGAACCAGCGGTCGACAACCGACTTGGCCTCCTCGGGCGACACAGCGCCGATCACGACGATCGTGGTCAAATCAGGGCGAAACGTGGCAGCATGGTAACGCTTCACATCGTCCAGTGTGAGCGTCGACAGCGTCGCGGGGGTTGCCTGGCGCAAATCCGGATCGCCCGCAGGCAGTAGCGCGGCGTCGAGCGCGCGTGACGCCTTGTACTTCGGCGACCGTAATCTGCCTCCCACGAGTTCGGATGTTTGCTGCTTCACCACCGTAAAAGCGCCCGCGGGCAGCGCCGGATGCAGCTCGTTGTCGGCCAGCAACTGGACGGCGCGGGAGAAATTATCGCGCAGGACAGCCACCGAGAACATGTAACCCGCCGTCTCGTTGGCCGCGATGTCGTCCAGCGCCTTCTGGAAGGCAAGCCGGTCCAAGGTCTGCGATCCGTAGGAGAACAGCCCTTCCAACAGGTCGGCAATCCCCTCCGCGCCCGACGGAGTCTGCAGGCCGGGTTCGTGCTTGACCGAGCCCAGCACCGACACCGTCGCACTGTTCGGATCGGTCCTCACAATGAGTCGAATGCCGTTCGCTAGCCTGTTGTCCGAGACATTGCCGGCACCGGCCGGCACCGTGACCTGCGCCAGCGCAGCGGCCGCCCAGGCGGGAAGCTGCACCGGCTTCGTCGGAGCCGAGGTGACCTGCTCGGCGCCCCCGAAGCCCTTGGACGCCACGGGTTGACCCGTGGGTGTCGGTTTGAGTGTGGCGGTAACCGAGTTCTCGTCCCTCAGATACCGCCTCGCGACCCGGTCCACATCCGCCACGGTCACGCGCTTGATGGCCTCGATGTCCTCGTCGGGAGAGAGGCGACCCTCGGCAGCCAGGGCATTCGACCAAACATTCGCGAGTTCCGGGATCGAGTTGCGTTGAAATTCGGCGGCCGCGACTTCGCTGCGTTTCGCCGCCGCCACCAGCTCTTCGGGGACGCCGCCGTTTGCATACGCGTGCAGGATGGCGCGCATCTCGCGGATTGCGCCCGCAGGGTCGGCTCCCGCCGGCAGCGCCACCGCTCCGTAGCCGACGCTGGCCTTCGGATAGGTTTCCGCCGTTCCAAACTCTGCGGCAAGCGCCTTGCCCGCCGGCACCATGCCGTAGAGGTCAGCACGCTGGCTGCCCAGCACATCGGCAAGAATCTGGACCGCCGCATAGTCCGCGGAACTCGTGCCCGGCAAACGGTAGGCGATAAACGCAAGCATGTAGGGCAGATCGCTCTCGAGCGTGAAGCTCTCGGCCTTCACCGGACGCGGGCTGACCACCGGCCGAGACGGCAGGGCGTGGGCCCTGATATTGCCGAATAGCCGTTGCACCTTCTCCATCGTCGCGGCCGCATCCATGTCGCCCACGATGACGAGGATTGCGTCGCCCGGCGCGTACCACGTGTTATAGAACGCTTTGAGCCTCTCGCCCGTGGTCGCGTCGAAGGAACTCTTCGTACCCAGCGGATCATGAGCGTATGGAGTGCCTGCGAACAAATCCTGGTTCAAGCGCACGATGAACTTATAGGTGGGGTTCGACAGGTCGCGCGCCACTTCCTGTTCGATCGCACCCCGTTCCTGAACCCACGCCTCCTCGGTATCGTCGATGCCGCGCAAGCACGCCGCCTGCGCTTGCAGGGCCACCTCGAGGTCCGCGGCCGGCACCGTCGCGAAGTACTGAGTGATGTTCTGCTGGGTGTCGGCGTTGTTGCGCCCGCCGAGTTGCGCATAGATGGCCGCCGTTTGATCGGCGGACATGCCGGTGCATCCGCGAAAGGCCATGTGCTCCTGCGCGTGAGCCATGCCGGGAAATCCGGGCGGCGTCTCGTCGCCCCCGACGAGGATATTCATTTCCACGGTCACCACCGGCGCGAGGGTGTTGCGGATAATCACCACACGCATGCCATTTTGCAGCGTCGCCCTAAGGACGGCGGCCGGTGCCTGCGCCGCGTCCGCGTGCGACTGGCTGCCAAGGCCGGCAAGCGCCAGCACCAACAGTAGGGAACTCCTAATCTTCATGGGGCTCGCTTCCCACTGCAGCCTCGATTGCCGCCGGTCAACATACGGACGGGGGAGGGGCGGTAAATGCGGGCAGGTCAACCGGCGCCCGCCGCGTCGTGAAGTCGAGCGCATCGGCGAGATTTTTCGCATGCCGATCGCGCGATGTCATTGGCTCGAGCCCCCAGCGCCACTCGATCATCTTGAGGATCGAACAGTGCTCATAAGGGCCGGCCGACTCGATCTTGCGCGGCGCGAACGGACCCATCGCGATCGCCGGGACACGAAATCCCAGCCGCTTCAGGTTCGGAAAGGGGCCGTGCCCCACCTGGACGGTGTCATCCCGGCACGCGGGCGGAGGAACGTGGTCGAAGAAGCCGCCATGCTCGTCGAAGTTGAGCACGAACACCATGCGTCCCCACTGCGGACCTTGCTTGAGCGCGTCGTGCACGCGCGCCACGAACTGCTCCGCGACCAGCACGCTGCCCTTGGGGTGATAGTCGTTGGATGTTCCGTCATCCTCCGCGGCATCCGTGTAGTTGGGGTCCACGAACACGACGTTAGCCAGGGTGCCGTTGCGCGCGTCCTTCCAAAATTGCTCGATGGAGTGCGCAAGGCTGTCGTACCGCTTGCTCTTGAACAGGCCGGTCATCGGCTCGCCGTGATAATAATACGCCGCGCGAAGCCCGGCCGCGGCCGCACGGTCGAAGATCGTCGTGCTGATCACGCACGGTCGATCCGCATCCGTCTTCGGAAAGCCGTCGGGCATGTCGACCTGGGTGGTCGCCGAAAGTTGATAGAGCCTGTTCTCCCAGGTGGGCCCCTGCATCGAGCAGAAATAGTTGTCGAAGGTCGTGTAGCCGGTGGCCAGCGCGCTCAAGATCGGCAAGTCATTCTTGCCGTAGTAACCGATTGGGAAGCGGTCGCCGGAGGCCGCGGTCTGCAGGAATCCATCGCAGCGCCCGCCGGCGTATTGGGTCGCGCTCCCCTGCCACGTGTGATCCGGGTCGCCGAAGCGGCACCCCTGCCACTCGGGCGCAAGGGGCCAAGTCTCGTGCGTGATTCCGTTCGTATCCGTGTAGCGCAGCCCCTCTTGCCGTCCGTTGGCACCGGGCAGCCAGCCCAGCACGTGGTCGAACGAGCGGTTCTCCATCATCAACACCACGACGGTATCGAACGGCGCGGTGCTCGGATGCTCGAGTGTTTTGGTTGCCGCGACTGCCGCCGCGGGGCCGCCCATCGGGTCGAGCATCGCGGCGCCGGTCGCCAGCGTCAGAAAATCACGGCGCGTAAAATTCGATGTCATGATTTCTCTCCGGTGCGCCATCATAGCGCTATCGACCAGGGGCGAGTCGGCAGATTCGCGCTAAACTACCGCCGATGACCGACCGCAAAGAACCCGCGCACCACCCGCGTCACGGCCGCCGTGGCGAGACGACACACCGGCCCGTGGGACTCCGGCACGTGAGGATCGGTTCGCGCGAGGTGACCACCGAGGGAATTGCCCGCGCGCTATTTCAGGATCTATACCACCATTTCATGACGGTGAGCTGGCCGCGGCTCTTCGCCACGATTGCCGCTTTCTTCCTCGCCTTCGACCTATTGTTCGGCTTGTTGTATCACCTGGTCCCGGGATGCATCGCAAACTTGAATCCGCCCGGGTTCGCGGGCGCGTTCTTCTTCAGCGTCGAGACGCTCGCCACGGTTGGCTACGGGGAAATGCATCCCCAAACCATGTATGGCCACATCATCGCGATGATCGAGGTATTCGTCGGCCTCATGTCGCTGGCCCTCATCACCGGCATCATGTTCGCGCGCTTCTCGCGCCCCAGGGCGCGGTTTCTCTTCACCAAGAACATCGTCGTGCGGCCGATCGACGGCAAGCTCACGCTCGTCATCCGCGCGGCCAACCTGCGTCAAAACGTCGTTCAGGATGCGTCGGCGCAGCTTCGCATGCTGCGCGACCAGGTAACCGAGGAGAACTTTCGCATTCGCCGGGTGATTGATCTTCCCTTGCGCCGATCACAGCATCCGATGTTTGTACTCGGCTGGACCATCATGCACGTCATCGACGCGGCGAGTCCGTTGCTGTCGGAGACGGCCGAGTCCCTGCGCGAGTCCCGGGCGGGGTTCATTCTCAGCGTGAGCGGCACGGATGAGACCACCGGTCAGGTGCTGATGTCGCGGGCCGAGTACTCCCACGCGGACATCCGCTGGAACGTGGCCTTTCGCGACATCCTGGAGGAGGCCCAAGACGGCACCCTGCACCTCGACTACGGCAAGTTCCACGACATCATACCGCTCGAGGAATCGGCGGGGCCGAATCCGCCGCTCTGAGCGCTGAACGCCTGCCGCGGCCGCTGAACGCGGCGCACGCCGCTTCCGCATTGTCCGGCGCTCAACCCGCAAGCGCCCGAGCGATGTCCGCGAAGGTCACCGCCACGTCGAATGGCTGCACCGCGACACCCAGCTGGCGCCCGATTTGAGTTGCCGAAAAAATCCCGCGGATGCGGGTAACACCACCGGCCGCGTCCCGCTCGGCCACCAGCGCATGCTGGCGGCCCCAGGCCATCAACGACGCGACGATATGCCCGACCTCGGCATGCAGCACGTCCTTGATGTCGAGCACGTCGATGTCCTCCGCGCGGATCATCAGGTCGCTCACGAGCAGATCGGCATGCTTGCCGCCACGATCGTGCAGCCACTGAATCGGTCGTTCGCCCTGGGTATCGCGCGCGGTGATCAGCCCGATGACGGACTGGTCGGCGGCAACCACGAGCAGCAGGCGCACGTTGCGCGCCATCATCGTGCGGGTCGCATCGCTCAGCGTCGCATCGGCACTGATGGTCGCCGCCGTGACCTGGCGCAGGTCCGTCATGGCGGCAATCGCCGGCGAGCCGGCAGTGACGCTGGTGAACGTGCTCGGCTGCTGGTAGCCCAACACCTTCGGGGCCTTGCGCGAAGCCAGCGGCTTGTAGTTCATTCGTTCCATTTGCGGACTCCCTTCCCGTCCTGGCGCCTTCCAGTCCGAGCGTATGACACGGCGCGGGTCTTCGCAAGCTCGGGCCGGCTGTCTCACCCTGCCGCGTTCAACGGCTTCAATAGGCGATCGATGTTCAGTAACACTACCGTTTTGCCGTCCAAGGTGACCAATCCGCTCACGCACCCGCCATCGGAACTGCCGCCGAGATCGGGAGCCGCCATGATGGCGTCGTTCGCCACATCGTGGACATCGGAGACGCCATCGACGCTTACGCCGACGATCCTCTGAACGAACTCATCTTGCACCCGCAGCACGATCACCACCGTGGAGGCGCCGGCGAGCCGGGATTCCAGGCCGAACAGGATCCGCAAATCCACAATGGGAACGATGGTTCCCCGCAGATTCATCACGCCTTTGACGTCGGCTGGCGATTCCGGCAGCTGCGTGACGGCGGACCACCCCCGGATCTCCTGAACGCGGAGAATATCGACGCCGTATTCCTCATTGGCGCAGATGAATGTGAGGTATTGCGCACTGGCGGCCTCGACCGCCCTTTTAGACTCGGGTGGAATGGGGACGCCGCTGGATGACCTCATGACAGAGTGTACCTATGTATTGAGCGGCCGGACTCACGGTCGGCGGTCAAAAATCCGAACCGCCGCCGGACGTCCCGCTGTTCGCCGCCTTGCGAATCGCCGTTTTAGCCGCTGCGGACCCGTCCCCGACGGACTTCGACCACGGTCGTTTCGAATCGCGTCGTTCCGTGGATGGCGGGGTGCCGGGGTTCATGGGCTTGGGCGCCTTTACCGCAGCGCTCGGTTGCTCGCTGACGGAATAGCCGGCGACCAAGTTGTTCAGTGACTGCGCTTGATCGACAATCGACTGGCTGGCGGCGGCGGCCTGTTCGACGAGGGCGGCGTTTTGCTGCGTGGCCTCATCCATCTGCATCACCGACCTGCTGACTTGTTCGATGCCCGAGGACTGCTCCCGGCTCGCGGCCGTAATCTCCGACACGATGTCGGTGACCTTCATTACCGAACTGACTATATCTTCGAGCGCCTTGCCCGACTCATCAACCAGTTTACTGCCCTCCTCGACCTTGGATACGCTGTCTTGGATCAGCGCTTTGATCTCCTTCGCGGCCGTCGCACTGCGGCCTGCGAGGTTGCGCACCTCGGTCGCGACCACCGCAAATCCCCGGCCTTGCTCGCCGGCGCGCGCCGCCTCGACCGCCGCATTGAGGGCCAGGAGATTCGTCTGAAAGGCGATCTCGTCGATGACGCCGATGATATCGACGATCTTCTTCGAGGACGTATTGATCTGGCGCATGGCGGTCACGGCGGAACCGACGATAGCGCCGCCCTTTTCCGCCTGCTGACGCGCGGCCGTTGCGAGTTGATTGGCTTGTCCGGCATTATCCGCCGTCTGTTTGACGGAGGAGGTCATCTGTTCCATGGACGAAGCCGTCTCTTCGAGGCTCGAGGCCTGCTCATCGGTGCGTTGCGACAGATTGCTGTTTCCCCGGGAAATCTCCTCGGCGCCGGTTTGCACTTGCTGGGCCGCGGCTTTCACGTTCTTGATCAACATCATCGTGGCGTCGAGCAGCGTGTTGATGCCCTGGCACAGCGCCGCGATTTCACCCGTCTTGCCCTGCGTCGGCACGCGCGCCAGCAAGTTGCCGTCGATCGCGGATTTCACGGTGCTCTGCGTCTCCTGGACGGCCGCCTGAAGCTGTTGCGCCATCAGCACCTGTTGCGTCATATCGGTTGCGTATTTGACGACCTTGACCGGTCTGCCGCTCGGGCCAAAAATCGGCACGTAGGAGGCTTGAATCCACACCTCCCGGCCGGCCTTGCCAATGCGCAAGTACTGCGCCGAGTCGCACTCGCCGCGGGCGAGCTTCGCCCAGAACGCGCGGTACTCGGCGGACTCACGATAACTCGGCGTCACGAATAGGCGGTGATGTTTGCCTTTGACCTCATCCAGCGTGTATCCGAGCACATTGAGGAAATTGGCGTTCGCCGTGCGAATCGTGCCGTCCAGTTCGAATTCGACGACTGCTTGAGCCTTGCTGATGGCCGCGATCTGGCCTTCATAGTCCGCCATGCGCATCTTCTGTTCGCTGATATCGCTCGCGTACTCCACCACCTTGTAGGGTTTGCCGGCGGCGTTGAAAATCGGATTATAGGAGCCTTGAATCCAAATCTCCTTCCCGCCCTTGCCGATGCGCTTGTAAATGGATTTATCGAATTGACCGCGGGCGAGCTTCGCCCACAATTCGCCGTATTCCGCAGAGCCGCGTTGCGACGGCTCCACGAACATACTGTGATGCTTGCCTTGAACCTCGCTCAAGGTGTAGCCAAGCGCATTCAGATAATTGTCATTGGCGGTGAGGATCGTGGCATTGAGATCGAATTCGATCACCGCTTGGGACTTGTTGATCGCGGCAATCTGTGCGCGCATCTCCTCGAGACCAGCAGTCTCACCGGCGTTCCCGGTGCTTCCCCCAAACGGCCAGAATGACTTACCAGTAGCGCTCATGTCAGGTATTCTCTTATTGCCTCGCAACAACCCCCCGCTTCGACCGCCGCGCGAAAATCTTGAGGCTTCGGTCATGGATTCAGTGACGCGGTGCCTGATCGCGGTGCCAAGTGGCCGCGCGCCGCTGTCGGTGGAGACCGGCAATGAGAGTTCGGTCACAGCTTGATGAACCTAGATCAAATTGGCCTTGGCCAGATCGCGCAGCAGATGGCTGGCCCCGTAGGTCCAGGGCGGACAGGCAGTCGTCAGCTGCACCCGATTGACCAGTTCTCCCAGGCATCCGGTCGAGATCGTGACGATATCGCCGACCTTGTGCGTGAATCCTTTGCCCGCTTCGTTCCGGTCCTTGGCAGGCACGAACATCGTGCCTAGATACAGCGCGACACCGTCCGGATATTGGTGATGAAGCCCCATCGTCGCGGCGACCAATTCCTCCGGGGAGCGGCTGATCTGCGCCATCGAACTCATGCCTTGCAGGTGAAACCCGTCCTCGCCTGCCACCGTGAGCCGGACCTCCGCGCCTTGCACCTCAGCAAGGTCAAACGTCCGGTCAAACAAGCGGATGAAGGGGCCCAGCGCGGCGGAGGCGTTGTTGTCCTTGGCCTGGCCCAGCAATAGCGCGGAGCGGCCTTCCAGATCGCGCAGGTTTACATCGTTGCCCAACGTTGCCCCGACGATCCGTCCTTGGCTCGAGGCGATAACCACCACCTCCGGCTCCGGATTGTTCCAGTCGGACGTGGGAAGCAGCCCGATGTCGGCGCCGAACCCGACGCAAGCCATCGGCTGACATTTGGTGAAAATTTCGGCATCGGGCCCGATGCCCACTTCCAAATATTGCGACCACAAACCGTTCGCGATGAGCGTGGCCTTCAATTCCAGCGCCTGCCGCGACCCCGGCTTCAACCTCGCAAGATTAGGTCCGATGAGCCGGGCGACCTCTTCGCGAATGGCGTTGGCTTTGCCGGGCGCACCGCGCGCCTGCTCTTCAATGACGCGCTCGATGAGGCTCGCCACGAACGTGACGCCCGCCGCTTTGACCGCCTGTAGATCGACCGGCGCCAGGAGGCGCGGCATGGCCCGATCGGGGGCACCGGCAAAACTGTTCTCCATGATTTCGCGCACGCTTCCGATCGCCGTGCCCGACGCGGACCCGACGTGGTCGGCGGGCATCGCCAGTTCGCACACATCCCGTACGGTCGGCGCCACGACCGAGGTGATCTCAATCACATCTTGGCCGCGAATGGTGACGACGGCGGGATGAGCGCGTCGCGGCACGCTTGCGCGCCCGAGAAAAACGCCTCCGGCAGGAAGGTGATATTGCCTACGGGAAATTGCCATCATCGTGCTCCGCGATCACTCCCGTGTGCCACCCTGATGTCACTTGGCTGCGCGCCGGTCCCGCCGGCGTTGACGCCAACTTCGCACGCCCAAATTCAACGCCATCCATCCGGCGAATGCCCCGAATGGCCAGCCGATCCAGGCCGGCCGGAGTACCGCCACGACCGCGACCAGGGCGCATACGAGCATGCCCACGAGCAGCGGGCCCGCGGCATCATCGCCGAGAACTCGATGATTGGACAGCGCCGCACCCACGCTGTTGGCGATGCGCAGTGCCCCGGCCGCTGCACGGCCTGAACTGCCGCCGGCCCGGGGCGGTCTCGGCGGCCGCGTCCCGCACTGAATCTGCTCCTGCCGGTGAAATCGGCGCGGCGTCAACACGATTTCCGTGGCGTTCTGTAGATCCTGCTCGAATTGATCGGCGAGCATTCCGGCAAAGCCCGCGTCCTCGACTGCCACGTCGACCTCGCAATTACCCAGCCAACTCGCGATGTTCAGATTCGAAGAACCCACTCGAGCCCATTGGCCGTCCGCCACCGCCGTCTTGGCATGCAGCATGGATCCGTTCCACTCGAACACGCGGATGCCCGCCTTCAACAGCGGGCGGTAACCCGTGCGCGACATCCCGGCGACCGCCGGAATATCGCTGCTGCCGGGCACCAGCAAACGCACATCGACGCCGTCACGCGCCGCCGCCACGAGCGCCTGCACGTATGGCGTGATGCCGACGAAGTAAGCATCGGAAAGCCAGAGTGTCCGTCGCGCCATTGAGGCAATGAGCTGGTCGAGCCGGTATACGCCGGAGGTGGCCGGCTGGGTGGCGATGACCCGCAAGGCCACCGTACCGACAGCTTGCTCTGCAACGGGCCCGAACGGATGCAGCGCCGCGCCGAGTGAGCTCCAGCTTTGCGCGAACGCCGCTTCGAGGTCCGCCACGGCCGGACCGCGGACGATCACGCCCGTATCGCGCCAGGGCGGCACGCTGCGCGCCGGATCACCGAGCCATTTGGCGCTGAGGCACACCCCGGACAGAGATCCGTAGAGGCCGTCGATGACCAGCAGTTTACGGTGATCGCGGCTCATCCAGCCAAAGGGCTCTCCCAGCCGCAGTGGATTGAATACTCGCACGTGACCCCCTGCGGCGCGCAGCGGAGCCCAAAAGGCGCGGCGTGACTGCCCCAGGCAACCCAACCAATCGACGATCACGGCCACCAGGACTCCCGCGCGTGCGCGCTCCACCAGGGCATCCCGAAACGCCCTGCCGACCTCGTCATCTCGAATGATGTAGTTCTCGAGGAACAGGCGCTGCTGCGCGCCGCGGATCGCCGTCAGCCACGCCTCGAAATGCGCGGGGGCGTCAATCAGCAATTCCAAGCTGTTGCCGGCCACCAGAGGCGCACCGGCGGCGCGGCTCAGGGCTTGCTCGGCCAGCAGACGCAGAGGTTTGGTGAACGGGGGCGGTGTCGCCGACATGTGCCGAGTGTAGGTCAATTCGGATATACCGGTGCAAACAACCGCGTCGTTCGAGGGAGAGTAAACTTGAATCGTCCGATAATCAGGGCGCCGCGAGATTGTGCGTAACCCGTATGAATGCCTTTCTAAGCACGCAACTCGATTTCATTCTCTTCTTTTACGGCCTGGCGTTCATCGTCTTCGGCGGAGTGTGCTTCGCCACGCCTTCCGTCCCCGGGTTGCGCACGTATTCCGCCCTGCTGGGCTCGTTTGCCGTTGCTCATGGGGCAAGCGAATGGCTGGATTTGATCGCATTGCTTGCAGGCGACACCCCGGCCTTTGCGGTGGCGCGAACCGCCCTCATGGCTGCATCGTATTTATTGCTGCTGGAATTTGCTCGCCGGCACGCGATCCACTTCGGACTGCATATTCCCGGACCCGCGTTACACCTCGCGCTGATCCTGCTGGTGGGTTTTTCCGGGATCGAGGATGGGCTCGTCACCGCCAACGTGGTTGCCCGCTATGCCATTGGATTCACCGCTGCCATGGCCACGGCCTGGGTGTTCGTGCGCCATTCTGCGGGTGTATCGGGTTCGGCACGGCGCTTGTTGCGATTGGTGGCGGTCGGCTTTGCGCTCTATGCATTCGCCTCCGGCCTCGTCGTGCCGGCGGCGCCATTATGGCCGGCCAGGGATTTCAACCAGGCGTCGTTTGCGAACGCCACGGGAATGCCCATTCAACTGGTACGCGGACTTCTCGCCTGCTGGGTTACGGCGGCACTTTGGATATTGTGGAAGCGCATGGTCGCCGCAGGGGTCGACTCGCAGCGGTACACGGCATCGCAGATTCAAATCACCAAGTGGAGCCTGGTTGCCACCGCAACCACTCTGATCTCGGGCTGGGCGCTGACGCAGTATCTGGGCGACCGCTACCAACATTCGGTCGAGGCGGAGTCCTCGCGTGACATCGATCTACTCGGAAGCCTGCTCGATCGCGAGACCATCGTGCCGGAGGCCGTGGCCAACGCCGTTGCGCGCACACCGGCCGTCCTGGGACTCTTGACGAGCCGAGGCGTGCAGGACGCCAATCTCGCACGATCGGTTCTGGACCTGGCGATTGCCGCGTCCGGCGCGCAGTACGCCTTGGTGGCGGATGCATCGCGGTCCGTGGTCGCCTCTTCAGGCGCGCGCAACGGGTACGGTCCGGATTTACCCGGCGATGCCTCTCCCAAGGCCGGCGCGCAGTTCGCATTTGACCGGGCGACTCGGCGCCTGAGCTACCAGGCGAGCGCTCCCATAAATGCCGCAGACGGCTCGGTTGCGGGAGAAGCTTTGCTCATCAGGTCCCTTGACGCGTTGCAAGTGGACCTGACCCACTTCAACCGCACGTGTTTTCTCATCGATGCTGATGGCGTCGTGCTCATGACCAATCGCCCGGAGATGCTGCTACGGCCGCTCTGGCCGTTGCCGGTCGGCACCAGAGGCGCGCTGGCGAGGCAATACGGTGAACTCGGCAGTCGACCGATACTCGCCCAGGAGATGACGGACGGCACGTGGACCAGCGGTCCGGACCAGCGCGAGTACGTGCGCCGGCGGTTCGCCGCCCGCAGCCAATGGTCGATTGTATTGGCAATACCCAACTCCGGGATATTCGCCAATCGGTTTTTGGGCATCATCGTTACCCTGTTGATGTCGATCATGACCATGATCTACCTCTACGGACGGGAACGCGCGATCCGCGACCACGTCGAGACGGAGATCCGCCTGCATTTGCGCGGACTTGCCTCCGGCCTCCAGAAAAAAGCCACGACCGATCCGCTCACCGGCGTCCTCAATCGGTTCGCATTCGACGAAATGTTGGGACGGGAAATAGCGGACGCGAAGCGCCACAAGACGCCCATCAGCCTTTTGATCTACGACATCGATCATTTCAAGACGGTCAACGACAGGCATGGGCATGCGGTCGGCGACTCGATTCTCGTTGAGATCTCTCGATTGGTGTCGACACATTTGCGGCTTTCCGATCGCCTCGCCCGTTGGGGGGGCGAGGAGTTCGTCGTTTTGGCTCCCGGCTGCGACCGGGTGGCGGCATCCCAGACTGCGGAGAGACTCCGAGCGCTCATATTCCAGACCACGTTCGAGCGGGTCGGCGCGGTCACCGCCAGTTTTGGCGTCGCCCAATATGCGCACGGAGACACGGCGGACGCCCTCTTCGCACGTGCTGACGCCGCCCTGTACCGGGCCAAGGACTGCGGGCGCAATCGCGTCGAGACTGCCTGATTGAGCCGTCGAACGCTGGAGAGGACCCCATCGGCGAACCACGGGGACCGGGCGCTCCTTATTCGACGCCGCTGGCGGGCATCATCAGCACAAAGCCGTCGTTTTCGTAGGCGAAGAATCGCCATTCGCGAACGGTCTTCGGGGTTCCCAAGATGACCAGTTGCTGGCGCAGCGTGGCGACGTCATTGAACACATCCGACGACTTTATGAGGTTCTCGTACTTTCGCAGAAGGGTTACGGAAGCGGGACCCTCAGCGGCGTAGGTAATCAACACCTTCAGCTGCGCGTTGAAGGACTGCAGCTTGTTCATCTTGTCCGGAGCGCAAGCGCTGTCGTTTTCGTGTTCTATCGCCACCGAAATCCAGTTCGCATACGTGGCGTACTTGCCGGTTTCATCCACACCGCGCTGCTCATAAAGCATTCCGTCAAGCGTGTAGTACTCCTTGTTCCATGACGACAATCCCAATTGCCTGGCGACTCTCGGGTAAATGGTGGTTCGCATGTAGAAGTTATACGATTTGGTCTCGAAACCCACGGCGGTACGAAAGCTGTCGCGCTCCGATTGCATGACGGCAACGAACGCATTTCGAAAGTCTCGCGGCGTTATCTTATTCATCGCCTGCCTTGAACCCATTCTCGCAAGTACGGATCATTGTACCGCGCGCACGCGGCGCACACGGTGCATCTGCCCGCGACTCGCCTCTCACCCCGCCGCGGCGATCTTGTCCTGCGTCTTGGTGTCGAAGTCGCTCGCCTCGTGCCGCTCGCGCAGCTGGCTCGACGGGTCGCCCTGGATGCGGTTCACCATCCGTCCGCGCCTCACCGCCGGCCGTTCGGCGATCGCATCGGTCCAGCGCTGGACGTTCTTGTAGCCCTCCACCTGCAGGAACTCGCCGGCATCGTACAGCAGGCCCTTGGCGAGCGCGCCGTACCAGGGCCAGACCGCCATGTCCGCGATGCTGTACTGCGTGCCTCCCAAGTACTCGCTCCCGGCCAGATGCCGGTCCAGTACGTCCATCTGCCGCTTCACCTCCATGGCGAAGCGGTCGATGGCGTATTCAATCTTGGTCGGCGCATAGGCATAGAAGTGGCCGAAGCCGCCCCCCAGGTAAGGCGCCGAGCCCATCTGCCACATCAGCCACGACAGGCACTGCGCCCGCGCCGCAGCCTCGGCGGGCAGGAAAGCGCCGAACTTCTCAGCCAGGTGGATCAATATCGCGCCGGACTCGAAGACGCCGATCGGAGTCGGCCCGCTGCGGTCCATCAGGGCCGGAATCTTGGAGTTCGGATTCACCCCCACGAACCCCGAACCGAATTGATCGCCCTCACGGATGTTGATCAGCCACGCGTCATACTCTGCGCCCGCGTGACCCCGCGCCAGCAGTTCCTCCAGCATCACCGTAACCTTCACGCCGTTGGGCGTGGCCAGCGAATAGAGCTGCAGCGGGTGGCGGCCCACGGGCAGATCCTTCTCGTGCGTCGCCCCGGCCACCGGGCGGTTGATGTGGGCGAACTGGCCCCCGTTCTCCTTTGCCCACGTCCAGACCTTGGGCGGGGTGTATGCGGTCTCGTCACTCATGGCTTGGGCTCCGGTGCGGAATTTTGCTGAATGGCCGCGTACTTGCCTGGATCCTCGAGAAACGTGCTCCAACAGGCGTCGCAGCAGAAGTAATATGAGACGCCCGCGTAGTTCTC
>JBEKYO010000077.1:0-20778 GCA_049510875.1 Steroidobacteraceae bacterium | reverse complement strand
CCCACCAATGCCGCACCTGCGCCGAGCGGGTCGCGCGCACCGTGACGTTGAGCCAGTGATTGAAGCCCTCGCCGAATTGCGCGTCCGCCTTCAAAATGGACATCGGGTCCCCCTCGTGCTCGCCGGCGCCGCGAAATTCCTCCACCAGCGTATCGTTCAAGGGCCCGCGCATGCGCAGCACGTAATCGATGGTGAGCGCGTGCGCACCTTGGGAAATCCGGTGCGCCCACGAGCCGTCGTCGGTCAGGATTTCGAGGCCTCCGTCCACCGGCGGCATCGGCTGAATCGCGAGCCACCGGCCCGCCGAGCGCGGCAGGTTCAGATGCTCCGCCGCGCGCGAGGTCGCCGCCTTCAGGTCGAGCGCTTCGCCGGGGGAGCGGTGAAACAATAAAATCCGCGCCGACTTGGACTTCTCCGCATGCAGGCGCACGGGCCGGCCATCGAGGGTGATGCGATCGCGCGCGGCCAGCTTCGCGCCCAGTGCCGGGACTTCTCCGTTGATTTGCAAGCGCCCTTCGCGTATCCAGCGCTCGACTTCACGGCGCGAGCCGATGCCGGCGGCGGACAGCAGCTTTTGAATGCGCTCGGTGGGCGGGGCCTCGGTGCGCGACCCGCGCACCGCACGCGAGCCCGGCTGTTTCCGAGGCGGGCGCGCTCGCATCAAAACGGATCGTCGGCGGCACCGCGTGCGACCAGACCCTGGGGGTGATGCTGCGTCGCCGCAGCATCCAGTTCCTCATCGTCGCCGGATTCGGAGCCGTCGGCGGCCGATTCGTCGGCGTCGCCCGGCTCCGCATCGCTCGCGTCGATGTCGCTCGCCAGGGATGCATCGGCGCCTGCCGCCGCCTCGGAGTCCGGCGTGGGCGCGGCGCCGGCGCCCGCTTCGAGCGCCACCGGATCGGCTCCCGGCAAATTCAACTGCACGCGTAAATCCTCGAGTTCCTTCAATTGCGCGAGGGTGGGCAGATCGTCGAGCCTGGTCAGGTTGAAATAATCCAGAAACTCGCGGGTCGTGCCCAGCAGTTCCGGCTTGCCCGGCACGTCGCGGTGCCCGACGACCCGGATCCAGCTGCGCTCGAGCAGCGTCTTGATGATGTTGGGATTCACCGCCACGCCGCGGATCTGTTCGATCTCCCCGCGCGTGATCGGCTGCCGGTAGGCCACCAGCGCCAATGTTTCGAGCAGCGCGCGCGAATACTTGGCCGGCCGTTCCTGCCACAGGCGCGACACCGGCTGCGCCACCGCGGCCCGGATCTGGATGCGATAGCCGTTCGCGACCTCCACCAGCTCCAGCCCGCGCGTCTCATAGTCGCAGCGCAGGACCTCGATCGCCGCCTGGACCTCCTCGGGGTTCGACCCGTCGCGCTCGTCGAACAGCGTCACGAGCTCATCGGCTGCCAACGGCCGGCCCGCGGCGAGCAAAGCGGCTTCAATCACATTTCGGACGTATTGATCGTTCATTGAGATCTCGCGTTGCTAGTTGACGGCGCCGTCATCGGTTGCCAGATTGGCGCCGTCATCGGTTACCAGTTTCAAGTGGCGGGCGGAATTGCCGAGGCGCACGTGCAGCGGCCCGTACTCCTCGGACTGCACGATCTCGATCAGCCCCTCGCGCAGCAACTCCAGGATGGCGACGAACGTGACGGTGACGCCGCGGCGGCCCTCCTCCGCCCGGAACAGACGCACGAAGTCCACGAAAGCGGTGGCCGTCAGCACGGACAGCACGTCGGTCATGCGTTGCCGCACCGAGAGCGGCTCGCGCTGAACGTGATGATGCGCGAACATGTCGTTGCGCGACAGCACTTCCTGAAAGGCCAGCAGCATTTCCTGCAGCGTGACCTGCGGCGCGATGCGCACCACCTTGCGGTCGACCATTTCCGCGGTCGCGACCCAGGTGTCGCGCTCCAATCGGCGCATCTGGTCGATGCCCTCGGCGGCGCGTTTGAAGCGCTCGTATTCCTGCAGCCGCCGCACGAGCTCGGCGCGCGGATCCGCCTCGCCCATGGCATCCTCGAGTTGCGGACGCGGCAGCAGCATGCGCGACTTCACCTCGGCGAGGGTCGCGGCCATCAGCAGGTACTCGCCCGCCAGCTCGAGCTGCAGCACCTGCATCAGCTCGATGTAGCGCATGTATTGGCGCGTGATTTCGGCGATCGGGATGTCGAGAATATCCAGATTCTGCCGCCGTATGAGGTACAGCAGCATATCGAGCGGCCCCTCGAAGGCCTCGAGGAACACCTCGAGCGCCTGCGGCGGAATATACAAGTCGCGCGGCATTTGCGTGACGGGCTGACCCTCCACCATGGCAAACGGCATTTCACCCTGCGCGGGCGCCGGTTCCTTGGCGCGCGCATGCGCTGCAGCGTTCGGCACTATCGTGAGCTCGGGCTTCATCAGCGGTAATTCATGGCCATCGCTTGGCGAACGGCGTCCAGCGTATCGCGCGCCGCGGCACGCGCCCGTTCGCACCCCTCGGCGATGATACCGCGTACCAACTCCGGATTCTCCTCGAACTCGGCCGCCCGCTTGGAAATGCCGGATATCTCCTCGACGATCTTCTCGATCAGCGGCGCCTTGCAGTCCAGGCACCCGATGCTGGCGGAGCGGCAGCCCTGCTGCACCCAGGCCTGAGTCTCGGCATTCGAGTACACCTTGTGCAGATCCCACACCGGACACTTGTCGGGGTCGCCGGGATCGGTGCGCCGCACACGCGCCGGATCGGTCTGCATGGCCTTCAATTTCTTGACCACGGAATCCGTGTCTTCGCGCAGGCCGATCGTGTTGGCGTACGACTTCGACATCTTGCGGCCGTCCAGGCCCGGAACCTTCGGAGTTGCGGTGAGCAGCACTTCCGGCTCGGGCAGAATGGAAATGCCCGTGCCTTCGAGAAAGCCGAACAACCTATCACGATCGGCGACGGTCAAGCGCGCATTCGACTCGACCAGGGCCCGCGCCCGCGCGAGCGCATCGCCGTCGCCCTTCTCCTGGAATTGCTTGCGCAGCGTGCGATACATCGCCGAATTGCGCGATCCCAGGCTCTTGATGGCCTTTTCCACCTTCAGTTCGAACTGCGGCTCGCGGCCGTAGATGTGATTGAAGCGCCGCGCCACCTCGCGCGTGATCTCCACGTGGGCGACCTGGTCCTCGCCGACCGGAACGTACTGAGAGCGATACAGCAAGATGTCGGCGGTCTGCAGCAGCGGATAGCCGAGAAACCCGTAAGTGCCCAAGTCCCGGTCGGCCAGTTGGGTCTGTTGGTCCTTGTAGGACGGCACGCGTTCGAGCCAGCCCAGCGGCGTAATCATCGACAACAAGAGGTGCAGCTCGGCATGCTCGGGAACCTTCGACTGAATGAACAGGGTCGCGACGCCGGGATTGAGGCCGGCGGCCAGCCAATCGATGGCCATGGTCCACACGTAGTCCTCGAGTTTCGAGGTGTCGTCGTACCCGGTCGTGAGCGCGTGCCAATCGGCGATGAAGAAGAAGCACTCGTACTTGTACTGCAGCTCGATCCAATTCTTCAAGGCGCCGTGGTAATTGCCCAAGTGCAGCAGGCCGCTCGGCCGCATGCCGGAAAGAACGCGCCGGTTTTGGACGGGGCCGCTCATGCGCCGGGGCCCAACAGCACCTGGATGACGCGCCCCATCACCCGGAATGCGGGCTCGAACAGCCAATCGAGCCAGCGCATGATGGACAGGCCCAGCACCAGGAACAAACCCACCGGTTCGAGCTGTGCCAGTCGGCTGCCCCAGCGTGGCGGCAGCAATCCCGCCAGCACCCGGCCGCCGTCCAGCGGCGGCACGGGCAGCAGGTTGAAAATCGCCAGCACGATGTTGACCAGGATGCCGGCCTCGGCCATGAAAGCGATCCAGTTCCGCAGCGTCTCATTCACATTCACGCGGGCGATGCCGCCGAGCACGCCGCACCAAATCAGGGCCATCGCGAAGTTTGCGAGGGGACCGGCAGCGGCGACCAGCACCATGGCGCGCCGCGGATGGCGCAAGGCACTGGTCGCGACCGGCACGGGTTTGGCCCAGCCGATGAGCGGACCCCCGACGATGAGCAGAATTCCGGGAACCAGCAACGTGCCGACCGGATCAATGTGCCGCAAGGGATTGAGGCTCAGGCGTCCCAGCATTTGTGCGGTCCGATCGCCAAACCAGCGCGCCGTCCATCCATGTGCGACCTCATGCAAGGTAATCGCATACAGCGCCGGGATCGCATAATATGATATCTTTGTAAGAAATCCAGATAAATCCAATGCTTGCACTCGTTATATAAATTAAAACACGAGCTCTCGTGCCCGCATTGCCCGCGCATTATACGGTTGCCGCGTCCGCAAAGGGGCTAACGTCGCCGCGACCGACGCGCGCCACGACGGCGCGGTCGCCGGATAAGTCGATCACCGAAGTTGGGATGAGCCCGCAATTGCCGCCGTCGAGCACCAGATCGACGCTGTGCTCCAGGCGTTCGTAGATATCCTTGGCATCGGTGCGCGGCAGTTCCTCGCCCGGCAGCAGCAGCGTCGAACTCATGACCGGCTCGCCCAACTCGGTGAGCAGCATCGCGGTCACGGGATGATCCGGGACGCGCAGGCCGATGGTGCCGCGGCGCTCGTGCTTCAAGCGGCGCGGGGTTTCACGCGAGGCCTTGAGCAGGAACGTATAAGGCCCGGGCGTATGCGCACGCAGCAACCGGTACTGTGAATTATCGACCACCGCATACTTGCCCACATCGGCCAGATCGCGGCACACCAGGGTGAAATGATGGCTTCGATCGGTCTGGCGGATCTCGCGAATCCGGTCCAGGGCCGCCTTGTCGCCGATGTGGCAGCCGAGCGCGTAGCATGAATCCGTCGGATAGACGATGACGCCGCCGTTGCGCAGCACTTCGACCGCTTGTCGGATGAACCGCCGCTGCGGCGACACGGGATGCAGTTGTAAATAGATACTCATTGCCGTCCAGTATGATACCCGGATGAGCCAACTACTCGAGTGGTCGCCGCTGATCGTCTTTTTCATCGTATTCAAGCTCTTTGGCATTTACTGGGCCACGGCGTCGTTGATGGTCACGACCGTCGCCTTGCTGTCCGGCCACAAGCTACACACGGGCCGTTACAAGAAGATGCACATCGTGACCGCGGTCGTGGTGCTGGTCCTGGGAACCGCCACGCTGCTGTTGCACGACAAGCGCTTCATTCAGTGGAAGCCCACCGTGCTGCTCGGATTCGCCGCGGCCGCGTTCCTGGTCAGCACCTTCATGGGCGCGCGGCCGCTCGCCAGGCGCCTGCTGGAGAGCGTGTTCAGCGAACCGCTCGACCTGTCGAGCCACGCGTGGTCCGTCATCAACCTGGCTTGGACCGCTTGGTTTGCGGCGCTCGCCGTGGCGAATATCTACATCGCGCGGAATTTCGCGGAGAACGTATGGGTCAATTTCAAAGTGTTCGGCATCACCGCGGCCATGCTGATTTTCATGGTCCCGCAGGTCATCTGGCTGAACGGCAAAACCCGGGCCGCGCAGGCCGAGCGCGGGTGACGTGAGCCGTCCCCCCCGGGAAGAGCGCCTGCGCGCGCTGCTGGTGGCTCGCTTCGCGCCCGTCCAGTTGGTGATCGAGGACGAAAGCCGCCATCACGCCGGACACGCCGGCGCGGCGGGCGGCATGGGCCATTATCGCGTGCGCATCGTGTCCGAGGCCTTTCGCGGCATGCCGCCCGTGGCCCGGCACCGCATGGTCTACGATGCCGTGGATGATATGTTGAAGAGCGATATCCACGCACTTGCCATCGAGGCCCTGGCACCGCCCACCGGCGGTTGAGCCGCCCCGCCCGCGATCGATAATTGGTGAGATAGCGCCGTAAAGGCTAAACTGCCGCCCCCGGCGCGCCGGCCACATCGGCCAAGTCGCCTTTACGTTCGTAGAGGATCCAAATGAGTCAATTTCTTCGTGCCCAGTGGAAGATGGCATCCGCTGTGGCAACCATCGCCGTATTGCTCACGTCCTGCACCAAAGGGCAACAGGAGGCGGCCGCGCCTGCGGTTCCGAACACGCCGGCGGTCCCGTCGGTGGCGGTCGTCAACGGCACGCCCATTCCGCGCACCGATTACGATGCGTTCTTGAAGAATCTGCTCCAGGGCAAGCCCGCAACCGACCTGACGCCGGACCAGAAGAACCAGGTGCTAGACGAATTGGTCACCATGCAATTGGTGTCGACCCAGGCCGCGAAGGACGGGCTGGACAATGAGCCGGAGGTCAAGGCCAGTCTGGATGTCATCCGGATGCGGCTTCTATCCGACGCCGAATCGCGCAAGTTTCTGAAGGACCATCAGCCGAGCGACGCGGAACTGAAGGCGGAATACGACAGCATTCCGGCAGTGGACAAGAACGAATACCACGTGCGGCACATTTTGGTGCCGACCAAGGACAAGGCCGACCAGATCATCAAGAAGCTCAAGGCCGGCGCGAAGTTCGAGGATGTGGCGAAGGCCGAGTCCACCGACAGCTCGAAGGCCAATGGCGGCGATCTGGGCTGGCTGACGCTGACCCACATCGTCAAGCCGTTTGGCGACGCGGTGCAAGGCCTGAAAAAGGGCGATATAACGCCCGCGCCGGTGCAGACGCAGTACGGCTGGCACGTCATCAAGCTCGAGGACACGCGCGAGGCCTCGTTCGATCAGATGAAGGATCAAGTCTCCAAGGCCGTCATCCAGAAGAAGCTGATCGCCTATGTCGATGACCTGAAGAAGAACGCCAAGATCGAGAAAACGCTGTAGGAGCGGTGCCTTGAGGGTGGCGGGCCCGCGGGCCCGCTACTTCTTCAGCAGCGCCATGAAGGCCTGCTCGTCGAGCACCGTGACTCCGAGCTCCTGCGCCTTCTTCAGCTTGGAGCCGGCGTCCGCGCCGGCCACCAGGTAATGCGTTTTTTTGGTAACGCCCGCGCTCACCTTGCCGCCGCGCAGGCTGATCGCTTCCTGAGCGGCATCGCGCGTCATGCCCGCGAGCGTGCCGGTCAGCACGAACGTCTGCCCCGACAACGCGCCGCTCGCGGCATGCTTGGCCTGCGCCGGCCACGCGAGGCCGCTCGCCAGCAGCCGATCGACGATGGCGGCATTCTCGGCGTCGCCGAAATAGGCGGCGACATTGGCCGCGACCACCGGCCCGACATCGGGCACGCGCTGGATTTCCTCCGCCGATGCGCGCCGCAGCGCCGCCACATCGCCGAAGTACTGCGCGAGGCCGAGGGCCGTCGCCTCGCCGACGTCGCGTATCCCGAGGGCGTAGAGAAACCGGGGCAGAGTCGTGTGCTTTGCCGCGGACAGCGCGGCTTGCAGCTTCTGCGCGGATTTCTCGCCCATGCGATCCAGCTTGGCGAGATCCGCGGCCTCGAGATCAAATAGATCCGCCGGCGTCTTCACCCAGTCGCGCTCGACCAACTGGTCGACCAGCTTGTCGCCCAAACCCTGGATATCCAGCGCGCGGCGCGAAGCGAAATGCTTGATCTCTTCGCGGCGCTGAGCGGCACACACCCGCCCGCCGGTGCATCGGGCGACGGCTTGATCGCCCTCGCGCACCACCGGCGACCCGCACACCGGACACTTCGCGGGCAATTCGACCAGCCTGGCGCCGGCCACGCGGCGCTCGGGCAACACGCGTACCACCTCCGGTATCACATCGCCGGCACGGCGGATGACGACGGTGTCGCCGACCCGCACGTCCTTGCGCGTCAATTCGTCCATGTTGTGCAAGGTGGCGTTGCCCACCGTCACGCCGCCCACGAAAACCGGTTCCAGGCGCGCTACCGGCGTCAAGGCGCCGGTGCGGCCGATTTGAAACTCGATCTCCCGGACCGTCGTCAAGGCCTCTTCGGCGGGAAATTTGTGCGCAATCGCCCAACGCGGGGCACGCGAGACGAAGCCGAGTTGGCGCTGCAGCTCCATGTCATCGACCTTGTAGACGACGCCATCGATCTGGTACGGCAGGGATGCCCGCGCCGCGCTCATCTCGCGGTAATAGTCGAGGCACCCGTCGATGCCCTCGACGACCCGCGATTGCGGGCAGATCTTGAAACCCCAGTGCCGCAGCCGCTGCAGCAGGTCGCCCTGGTGAGCCGGCAGTTCGCCGCCCTGCACGTAGCCGACGCCGTAGATGAACAAGTCGAGCGGACGCGCCGCGGTCATGCGCGGATCGAGCTGGCGCAAGCTGCCCGCCGCGGCGTTGCGCGGATTCACGTACGCCTTCTCGCCGCGGGCGATGGCCTCCCGGTTGAAGCGTTCGAAACCGGCCCGCGGCATGAACACTTCACCGCGCACTTCGAGCGTCCGGGGCACCGGCGCGGCGCGCAGTTTGAGCGGCAGGCCGGCGATGGTCCTCAGGTTCTGCGTGATGTCCTCGCCGGTCTCGCCGTCGCCGCGAGTGGCGCCCCGCACGTAGCTGCCGTTCTCGAACATCGCGCTGATCGCCAGACCGTCGAGCTTGGGTTCCGCCGAGTAGCGGATCGGATTCTCATTCTCGATGCGTTCGCGCACTCGCCGGTCGAAGTCGCGGACTTCCTCCTCGCTGAAGGCGTTGTCGAGCGACAGCATGGCGATTCGATGGCGCACCGCGCCGAAGGCCGCCACCGGCGCCGCGCCGACGCGCTGCGTCGGAGAATCCTGCGTGAGCAAGGCCGGGTGCTCGGCTTCGATGCCGCGCAGTTCCACCATCAGCCGATCGTATTCGGCATCCGGAACCTCCGGATCGTCGAGCGCGTGGTAGCGATAGTTGTATCGGTCCAACAGTTCGCGCAATTCGGCCGCCCGTCGCGCCGCTTGTCGCCCCTCCTTGCCCATGACGGTCAGCGCATGGCCAGCATGGATTGGAAGCGCGCAACATCCTCGCGCAGCGCCACGGCGCGCTGCTGCGAGAGCAGCACCCCGCTCGAGTCCTGCACGACGCCGTGCAACGTTTGCGCCAGCGCCCCCGCGGTCTGCATGAGTGCATCGAGCGTGAGCAAGGGTTCCGCGGGACCCGGCAGTACGGCAAACAGCGTCAATCCGCGGAACTCCTCCTGCGCCATCCGCGCCGGATCGAAGGTGCCGGGCTCCACCAGGCTCGCCGCGCAAAACAGCGTCCGGCCGTCGCTGTGGCGGCGGTGAAATACCTGGTAGCGCCCGTACGCCAGACCATGGTTCTCGAGCGCCGCCAGCAGCTGTGAACCGGACCAACCGGCATCGCCCGCCGCACTGACGCGCACGGTCACGATGCGCTGCGTCTCGCTGACGTTCGGCCCTTCCGGATTCGACCCGGTGGCCGACGGGTCGCTTGCCGCAGGCGCCGGCGCGGGCGCGGACACAGGCGTGGTCGCGGACGCAGGCGCCGATGCGGGCGCGTACATAGGCGCGGTCACGGGCGCGCTCGCCGACACAGACGCGCGCGCGGACACAGGCGTGGTCGCGGACGCAGGCGCCGATGCGGGCGCGTAGATTGGCGCGGACACGGGCGCGCTCGCCGACACAGACGCGCGCGCGGACACAGGCGTGGTCGCGGACGCAGGCGCCGATGCGGGCGCGTAGATTGGCGCGGACACGGGCGCGGTCACCGACGCAGACGCGCGCGCGGACACGGACGCGGGCGCGGGCGCGGATGCAGGCGCGGGTGCCTGTGCCGGCGGATACGCCGTCATCGACTCCACCGGGTGGCGCGCGGCGGCCGCCGAGACTTCCGCGCGCGGGTGGCGCGGGTTCGCGCCGAGTTCCAGGTTCGCCTCGTCAGCGTCGGGATGAGCCGTCATCGGCAGGTGCTCGAAGTCGGCGGTGCGAATGCTCAATGGTTCGAACGGCGGCACGCCCCAATCGCGCGGCGCGGCCTGGGGCTCGGCGGCAATGGCTGCGTCGGGGACGGCCACGGCAGTGCGCGAAGGCGGGACGGACGCCGCCGTCGACTCGCGCAGTTCGGCATTTCCGGGCGCCTGGCGCGAACGCCGGATGCTCCACCACCAGATGGCGATCAGCAGCGGCACGCAAATGGCCGCCAATACCCAACGGAGCTCGCTCGCCAAGACTCGCGCCCTTACATCGCAGCCATGCGCACGGCCTCGTCCACGTCGACCGCGACGAGCCGCGATACCCCGGGCTCGTTCATCGTGACCCCCACCAACTGGGACGCAAGCTCCATCGTGCTCTTGTTGTGAGTAATGAAGATGAACTGCACGTTGCTCGACATGTCCCGTACGATGTCGCAGAACCGGCCGACGTTATTCTCATCGAGCGGAGCGTCCACCTCGTCGAGCAGACAGAACGGGGCTGGGTTCAAGTCGAAGATCGCAAACACCAAGGCCACCGCGGTCAGAGCCTTCTCGCCGCCCGAGAGCTGGCTGATGGTGCTGTTGCGCTTGCCCGGCGGCCGGGCCATGACCGACACGCCGGCTGCGTCAGATTCCTCGCCGGCGAGCTCGAGATACGCATGGCCGCCGCCGAACAGCCGCGGGAATTTCTCCTTCAGGCCCGCATTGACCCGGTCGAACGTGTCCTGAAAACGCGTACGGGTTTCGCGATCGATTTTTCGCATCGCCGATTCCAAGGTCTCCAGTGCGTCGGTGAGGTCCTTGCACTGGCGGTCCAGATACTCCTTGCGCTCCGACTGTTCCTTGAACTCGCCGATCGCCGCAAGATTGACCTGGCCCAGGCGCTCGATCTTGCCTCGGATTTCCTCGAGCTGCGCGTCCCAGGCGTCGACCGTGGCTTGCGCCGATAGCTGCGCGAGCAGCGCGGCGAGTTCGAAGCTGGTGGCCGCCAACTGCTCGGCGACGGTCTCGCGCCGTACCCGCACTTGTTGCGCCGCCAAGCGGGCCTCGTCCAGCGTCGTGCGGGCGGCTTCGACACGCTCATCGATGGCGGCGCGGCGGGTTTCGCGATCGCGCAAAAGCGCATCCAGTTCGTCGCTGGCGATCTTCGCCGCATGCAACTCGCCGTCGATCTGCGCCCGGACCTGCAGCGCCGATTCGATCTGCCCCTGCAGGGCGGCGAGCGGCGCCTCCCCGGCCGCAAGCTGCGCCGCCAACTCGTCGCGGCGCAGTTCCAGTCCTGCCAGCTGTTTCTCCACCCGCGCCAGCGTCGAGGTCAGCGATCCGTGCGAGGAGCGGCGCGATTCGACCTGCAGCCCCAGATCACGGGCCGCTTGCTGCACCTCCTGCGCCGCGATCCGCGCAGCCCCCTGCTCGCCGCGCAATCGTTCGCGCTGCGCCTCGAGCGCCAGGCGCTTCGGCTCGAGCGCCGCCAGCGCCTCGATGGCGGTCTCCATGCGCGCGCGCGCCGCGCGCAGGTCCGTTTCGGTGCGCTCGAGCTCCGCCCGCACATCCGCAAGCCCCGTCTCGAGCTGGCTCAGGCGCCGCGCAGCATCTGCGGTGCGCGCCGAGGCCGCATCCAGCGCCGCACGCCGATCGACGTGCTCCCGGTGCAGTCGATTCACCTCGGTCTGGAACCGGTCGCGGCGATCCTCGTGCTCATGCATCCGTTCGCGGGAGAGTTCCAGCCGGCGCTCCGATTCCTGCACGCGGTCGGCGAGTTGCGCCACCCGCAGGCGGATTTCGCGCAGCGACTCCTCGCGCTCGATCACGCCGCTGTGGGGATCCTTGTCCCGCGACACCCGCAACCAATCCGGGCCCAACCACACGCCGTCGCGGGTGACCACGGATTGTCCTGCGCTCAGCCGGCGCCGCCGCGCCAACGCCTCACCCAGCGACTCGGCGGTGAACACCGGCGACAGCACGGAACCCAGAACGCTGGCGCCCTGCACCTTGGCGCGCAGCGAGGCCGCGTCGGGCACGCTGCCCGGCTCCTCGCCGAGCGTCACCACGGCCAGATGGCCGCCGTCGAAACTGCCGAGCAAGTCCGCGACGCCGTCGAGCCCGTCGACGCACACCGCCTCGAGATAGGCTCCCAACACGGTTTCGACCGCGCGCTCCCAGCCGCGCTCCACGCGCAGCTGTTGCGCGACGCGCGGCTTGCGGTCAAGCGACTGCGCCTTCAACCATTGCGTCACGTTGCCGGATGCCTTGCCGAGAGCCGCCTGTTGCAGGGCTTCGGTGGACACCTGCGAGCCGATCGCCTCCTGCCATTCGGCCCGCAGCGTGTTGAGCGCCTGGGCTTGCTCGCGCTCGTGCTCGCGCGTCTCGGCCAATGCCGCCAGCAATTCCGACAGGTCGGCGGCCGCCTTCTGACCGGCGTCGCGCGAGACTGCCGCTTGCTCGGCGAGCACGTCCAATGACACCGCGGGTCGCTGCTGCGCGAGCGCCACGCGCTCCGCTTCCTGCCGTTCCTGCTGTTGCAGCAGCCGATGCTGCTGGTTCTCCAACTGTTCGATCCGCGCGCGCTCGACCTGCGTCTCACGCTGGTCCCGCGCCACCGATTGCGCGTGCTCGTCCCAGGTGTGCTGCCATGCGGCCAGAGCCTGTTCGCAGCTCACCAACAGTTCCGATGCGCGGCTCTCCTCGCCGTGCGCCGCGTCGAGGCGCGGAATCATCGTGGCGAGCTCCGCGCTCAGCGCCTCGAGCTCCGCATGGTCGCGCTGAATGACGCCGCTCAGTTCCTGTACCTGCGCCTGCGACTGGTCCAGGTCGGCGGCTTGGCGCTGCCGCAATTCGCGGGCATGCTGGATGCTCTGCTCGATTCGCGTCACCTCGGAACCGGCGCCGTAGAAGCGCGCTTGAATCAGCCCCAGCGCCTCGGCCTTGTTGGACTGATCGACCCGGATCTGCTCGATCTCGGCCTCCGCCTCGCGCAGGTCCGCGAGCACCGCGTGCATGGCCGTCTCACAGTGCCCCGTGGTCGCGTCGCGCACCAGCGATTCCGCATCGAGGCTCTGCAGCCGCAACGCCAGGAGTTCGGCCTGCAGCTTGCGCTCTTCCTCCTTGAGCGTCTGATAGCGGCGCGCGGTCGCCGCCTGCCGCTGCAGGTGGCGAATCTGTTTGTCGACCTCCTCGCGCAAATCATTCAAGCGATCCAGGTTCTCGCGCGTCTGGCCGATGCGGTTCTCGGTCTCCCTGCGCCGTTCCTTGTAGCGCGATATGCCCGCCGCCTCCTCCAGGAACGCGCGCAGATCGTCCGGTCTCGCCTCGATGATGCGCGAGATCATGCCCTGCTCGATGATGGCGTAGCTGCGCGAACCCAAGCCCGTGCCGAGAAACAGCTGCGTGATGTCCTTGCGCCGTACCTTCATGCCGTTGATGAAATAATCCGAGGTGCCGTCCCGGCTCACCGCGCGCCGCAGGGCCACCTCGTTATAGTTCGCATAGGCGCCGCCGATCTTGCCGTCGGTGTTGTCGAACACCAGCTCCACCGACGCCGCGCCGAGCGGTTTGCGGGCCGAAGAGCCGTTGAAGATGACATCCGCCATCGAATCGCCGCGCAAATGCTTCGCGGAAATCTCGCCCATCACCCAGCGCACGGCATCGATGATGTTCGACTTGCCGCAACCGTTCGGACCCACGACCCCCGTGAGGCTGCTCGGGAACGTGATCGTCGTCGGATCGACGAAGGATTTGAAACCTGCGATCTTGAGTTTCGTTAAACGCATCAGCTCTTTTTCAACCTTGAGATCGGGTCGGTGGCGAGGACGTGCGGCGCCGTCTGGCTCATGGCCGCGAATGTGGCGCGTAGTGTAAAGTAAACGTCACTTTCGTAAACCCCTGTGAACCCTCGTCCCATGACACAACCCGGCCGCTCCCTGGAAACGTTCCCAAACCCGGCGCCGGAGAGGGATTACACCATTCGCATGAGCATTCCGGAGTTTAGCTGCCTGTGCCCGAAAACGGGACAGCCGGACTTTGCCACCTTGAAGCTCGAGTACGTGCCGGACGAGCGCTGCGTCGAACTGAAATCGCTGAAGCTCTACATCTGGTCGTTCCGCGATCGGGGCGCGTTCCACGAAGCGGTGACCAACGAGATATTGCACGAGCTGGCGGCGGCCACCGCGCCCCGCTTTTTGCGGCTGACGGCTGAATTTAACGTGCGCGGGGGCATTTACACCACCATAGTGGCCGAACACCGCCAATCCGGCTGGGTGGCCGGCCCGGCCACCGACCTGCCCTGAGGCGCCTGCCCAGCCCTGCCCCCATGGCGCCGGGCCAGCCCAGGGGTTTGTCTTTTTCATTTGTCTTTTTCAATCATAGAGTTAGATAAATAAAATATGTTACGCGGACAGCCTGTACAGGTCGTCAAGCGTCGGTATAATCGCGCGCTCTTTCATAAAGAGGCGGAGACGGTAAATGCCCTCGAAAAAACCGAATAAAGCGGCTAAAAAGCCAGGTAAGGCGACTACAGGGAAGGTAGGCCACAAAGTGGCCGCCCCGAAAAAGGCCGCGCGGCCTCTGCTCAAGCACACGCCCATGATCGCCACATCGAAGGTCACAGTGAAACCCAATAAACCAGCTCCCAAACCCGCGGCTGCCAAACCCGCAGCCGTCAAGCCCGCCGCGGCCAAGCCCGCCGCGGCCAAGCCGGCGGTGGCCAAACCGGCAGCCGCCAAACCGGCCGCCGCCAAACCAGTGGCCGTCAAGCCCGCGCCCCTCAAGCCTGCGGTCGTCAAGGTCAACCGCGCCAAAGCGGCGCCCGGCGCCCACGCGGACAGCATCCCCGAAATCACCGACAAGATCGCGCCGATCAAGTTCGATACGCGCCCGTTGGTGATGCCGACGCGTCCCGCGCAGAACGACGACGAGGGCGACGCCGATCCCAACGTCTCCGCCAGTCTGTTGGCGGGCCCGCGCAATGTGAAACCGTACATCGCGCGGCGCGGCGAGCAGTACATGAACAAGGAGCAGTTGGAGCACTTCGCTCGCATACTGCAAAGCTGGAAACGCGACCTCATGGTCGAAGTCGACCGCACCGTGCTGCACATGAAGGACGAGGCTGCCAATTTCCCCGACCCCAATGACCGGGCCACCCAGGAAGAAGAGTTCAGCCTGGAGCTGCGCACGCGAGATCGTGAGCGCAAGCTGATTCGCAAGATCGATGAGGCACTGAAGCGCATCGAAGACGGATCCTATGGCTACTGCCTGGAGACCGGCGAAGAGATCGGCATCAAGCGGCTCGAGGCCCGCCCCGTGGCCACCCTGTCCGTGGAAGCTCAGGAGCGGCGCGAGCGCCGCGAAAAGCAGTACGGCGACCGCGACGACCGCTACCGCTGACGGGTCGGGCGGTGACCGCCCCGCGGGCGGCTATACCGGACGTTTCGCGCCGTCGCCATCCGGGGATCTGCATCTCGGCTCACTGTTCACCGCGGCGGCCAGCTACTTGGATGCGCGCTCGAACGGCGGGCGCTGGCTGGTCCGGATCGAGGATGTGGACGTGCCGCGCACGGTGCCGGGATCGGCGGCCGCCATTTTGCGCACCCTGCAACGCTTCGGCTTCGAATGGGACGAGGACGTAGTACGCCAAAGCGACCGCACCGAGCGCTACCGGGCAGCGCTCGATGCGCTGCGGGCCGGCGGTCTGACCTTCGAATGCTCCTGCAGCCGCTCGCAGCTGGCGGAGGAGCAACGCTACCCCGGATACTGCCGTGCGAAGCTGTTGCCCTCACGCCCCACCACCGCCACCCGCCTGCGCATCGACTCGGGCTATGTTCAATTCACCGACCGCATTCAGGGCAAGTTTCGCCAGGATGTGGCGGCGGCCGTGGGGGATATTGTCATCCGGCGACGTGACCAGCTGTTCGCCTATGTGTTGGCGGTGGTGGTTGACGATGCGGCGCAGCGGGTCACCCACGTCGTGCGCGGCGCCGACTTGCTGGACAACACCCCGCGTCAGATATATCTGCAGCGGCTGCTCGGGGTAGGCACACCCTGCTACGGCCACGTGCCGGTGCTGACCGAGCCGACTGGACATAAGTTGGCCAAATCCTCACGCAGCGTTCATTTGCACGCGCCATCCGCCGTCCCGCAACTGCGGCAGGTGTTCGAGCTGCTCGATTTGTCGCCGCCGCGCGAGCTCGCCGATGCCTCGATTCCCGAGGCGTGGGATTGGGCCATCGGGCGCTGGAATATCGACCGGCTGCCGAAGCGGCTGGCGCTCGCCCTGGACCGGTAAAACCCTCACAAGTAAGCGCTCAACGCGCCGGGACAAGTTCGCGAATCTACTGTTGCCTTCGCGCTGCGTTGCGCTATCCTTTGCTGCGATGATCGATGGAATGGGTCATCTTTGGCATCGGGCACGTACCGGCATCCTTCGGTTGCGCGTCGGCCAAGCACGAGCGAGGAGCCCCATGAGCGATCCGCGAGTGATTAAAAAGTATCCAAATCGCCGCCTCTACGACACGGTCGAAAGTCGGTACATCACGTTATCGGATGTCAGGCGCTTGGTCGTCGACCGAATCGAATTCGTGGTCGTCGACAAGAAGAACAATGCCGATATCACCCGCAGCATCCTGCTGCAGGTGATTGCCGAGCAAGAGCATCTGCCTGAACCGATATTGAGCCAGGATTTCTTGGTCAACGTGATCCGCTCTTACGGCAGCGCCGCGCACACCTTGGTGGGCGGCCATTTGGAACAGGCATTGCGCCAGTTCATGAGCCAGCAGCCGCAGCCGACGCGCGAGCGCCCCAAAGCGCCGTTCGCGGTGACGCGGCCGCCTGACGATGGATACAAGGCGCTATCGCCGGCACGCGAGGCGCCGAACCTCACCAAGTGACGCGGCGTAAGCCGCGTCCCGATGAGAGGTAGCTAGAGGCGAAGCGTGCAGTTCGCGGGCCCCGGCACGCGCGGTCCGGTGCGACCCGCGCGGGCTGGCAGAACCCACTGCCGATGGCCGTGCGCCGGCCGCTAGGCAGCATCGACGTTGCGCATCGACAAACGCACTCGCCCCTGCCGGTCGACCTCGAGCACCTTGACGCGCACCACGTCGCCTTCACGCAGCTTGTCGCCAACGCGCTCGACGCGCTCCTCGGAAATCTGCGATATGTGCACCAACCCGTCGCGCCCGGGCAGAATCGTGACGAATGCGCCGAAATCCATGAGCCGAGCCACCTTGCCCTCGTACACGCGGCCCACTTCGATGTCCGCCGTGATGAGCTCGATGCGCCGCTGAGCCTCGCGGCCCGCCGCGCCCTGCACCGAGGCGATCTTCACCGTGCCGTCGTTCTCGATGTCGATGGAGGTTCCGGTCTCCTCGGTGATCTGACGAATGACCGCCCCGCCCTTGCCGATGACGTCGCGGATCTTCTCCGGATCGATCTTCAGGGTGATGATGGTGGGCGCCCACTCGGACATGTTCTCGCGCGGTTTGGAGAGCACCTTGTTCATCTCGCCCAGGATGTGCAGGCGGCCGCTCTTCGCCTGGTCCAGCGCGACTTTCATGATCTCGCGCGTGATGCTGGTGATCTTGATGTCCATTTGCAGGGCGGTGATGCCGTCCTTGGTGCCGGCCACCTTGAAATCCATGTCGCCCAAATGATCTTCGTCGCCCAAGATGTCGGTCAGCACCTGGAAGCGCGCGCCTTCCTTGACCAGCCCCATGGCGACGCCCGCCACGGGCGCCTTGATGGGAACCCCCGCGTCCATCAGCGCGAGGCTGCTGCCGCACACCGATGCCATCGAACTGGAGCCGTTGGATTCGAGAATCTCGGACACCACGCGAATCACGTACGGAAACTTCTCGATCCCGGGCATCACCGCTTTCACCCCGCGCTTGGCGAGATTGCCGTGGCCGATCTCGCGCCGTTTGGGCGAGCCCATCATGCCGGTCTCGCCCACGCTGAACGGCGGAAAATTGTAATGCAGCATGAACGGCTCTTTGCGCTCGCCGGTCAAGCCGTCGATGATCTGCGCGTCGCGCCCGGTGCCGAGCGTGGTCACCACCAGGGCCTGAGTTTCGCCGCGGGTAAACAGCGCCGAACCGTGAGTCCGGGCGAGTACCCCGGTGCGGATCCGAATTGGGCGCACGGTCTTGGTGTCGCGCCCGTCGATGCGCGGGTGGCCGTCCAGAATGCGCTCGCGCACCAGACGGTACTCGAGATTGAAGAACTCCGTGCCGACCTGGTCGGCGGTGAACTTCGGCGCCGCGCCGCCCGCATCAGCCTTGCTGAGCGCTTCCAGCGTGCCGGTTTTGATTTCGGCAATCCTCGCGTAGCGCTGCTGCTTCTCGGTGATGGCGTATGCATCGACCAGGCTCTTCTCCGCGAACGCGCTCACCGCGGCCTTCAATTCATTATTGGGCTGCGGCGCCTCCCACGTCCACTTTTTCTTTCCCGCCTCCGCCGCCAGTTCATTGATGGCTTTGATCGCCGATTGCATCTGTTCGTGGCCGAACATGACCGCGCCCAGCATGATTTCTTCATCCAGGCCGTCGGCCTCGGATTCCACCATCAGCACGCCCTCCTGCGTGCCCGCAACCACGAGGTCGAGCTTCGATTCCGACAGCTGCGATGCGGTGGGGTTGAGGACGTAGGCGCCCCCGAGGTAGCCGACTCGCGCCGCGCCGATCGGTCCCAGGAACGGCATGCCCGATATCGCGAGCGCCGCGGACGCGCCGAGCAATGATGCAATGTCCGGGTCCACTTCCGAGTTCACCGACAACACCGAGGCAACCACTTGCACGTCGTTGGTGAAGCCCTCCGGAAACAAGGGACGGATGGGACGATCGATCAGGCGCGATGTCAGGGTTTCCTTCTCGGTGGGACGCCCTTCGCGCTTGAAGAAGCCGCCTGGAATGCGTCCGGCGGCGTAGGTCTTCTCCTGATAATTGACCGTCAACGGAAAGAAGTCGCGGCCCGGGGTCGCCTTCTTGAGCCCGACGGCGGTGACCAGCACCACCGTCTCGCTCATCGTCACGAGCACCGCCCCGTCCGCTTGACGCGCGAGTTCGCCCGTCTCGATGGTTACGGTGTGGTCCCCATACTGAAAACTTTTCTTGATAGCGCTCACGTAGAGCCCCTTATGTCGGAATGATTGATTGGAAGCAACAAGACGTCAGGCCTTGATTGATCAAGCCCGGATGCATTCGTCAGCGGCGTAGGCCCAAGCGCTCGACCAATTGCGCGTATTTGTCCGGAGTCTTCGCTTTGAGATAGTCGAGCAGCTTGCGCCGCGTATTGACCATCTTGAGCAGTCCGCGACGCGATGCATGGTCGGCCTTGTGCGTGGTGAAGTGCTGGCTCAAGCCGTTGATGCGCTCGGACAACAAGGCAATTTGAACTTCGGGCGATCCGGTGTCCTGCGCGCTGCGCTGAAATTTACCGACGACGTCCGTCTTTTCTTCGCGAGTGAGTGGCATTGAAATCAAACCTCAATCAATAACTTAGACCTTTTAAGAAGGCGCGCATTGTACGCGTCGCGGAACCCGCTCTCAAGCTCGATTCGCAGGGAGGCTGGCACCGACTCCTAGCTGGCGATGAGCCGCAGCGGAACCAGCCGGCCGGCCGGCTCAACCGCGCCCAAACCGAGAAATCCGAGCCCCGCCGCATAGATTCGCACGTTGCCGGGGACCTCCGCCGGCATGCACACGGTCTGGCCCTGCCGAAAAGCGCCGACTCCGCCGGGGGGAAGGTCCAAGCGCCGCCAGTCGGCCAGCGCCGCATCCACCGGCAACAGCAACTCCAGGCGCTGCGCGGCGGACATGGCCTCCAACGCCGCGAAAGTCCACTGCGGCGCGGCCGAAAACGGCGCGACGCCGAGGCGGCGCAGGCCCGTCAAATGCGCGATCGTGCCGAGCCGCGCAGCCAAATCCTCGGCCAGCACCCGCATGTAGGCCCCCTTTGTGCACCGCACGTCGAAAGACAGATCGGGGGACTGCCAATCGAGCAGCTGCATCTCGTGGATCATAATGGTGCGCGCCGCCCGCTCGCGCGTGATGCCCGCGCGCGCGTATTCGTACAACGGCCTGCCATCCTGCTTGATGGCCGAATGCATCGGGGGCACCTGCGAGTATTCGCGGGGAAACTCGGCGAGCGCGCGCTGCAAGTGCGCCGCGGTCAAATCCGGCAACGGCCGCTTCTCGATCACCGCGGATTCCCGGTCCGCGCTCGCGGTGCGCTCGCCCAAGCGCGCCACGAGGCGATAGGTCTTGTCGGCATCGAGCATCTGGGCGCCGAATTTGGTCGCTTCGCCGAAACAAATCGGCAGCATCCCGGAAGCCAGCGGATCGAGCGAACCGGTGTGTCCGGCCTTGCGCGCTCCGTATAGACGCTTCACGCGGGCAACCACCCCGGCCGAGCTCACGTCCAGCGGCTTGTCGAGCAATAGAATTCCGTGGATGTCCGCCGGCATCAATCGCCCTCGTCGATCACGTGGCTGTCATCGCTTTCCTGCAGGGCGGCAGCCGGCGGCTTGTTGACCGAATCGATCAATCGGGTCAGGCGTACGCCGTGCTCGATCGAGGTGTCGAGCTCGAAACTCAAGGTCGGGGTGTGGCGGATCATCAGGGAGCGCGACAGCGCATTGCGCAAAAAACCGGCAGCGCTGGTGAGGCCGCGCTGCACCTGCGCATCGGGGCCCTCCTTGCCGAACACCAGGTAGTACACGCGCGCCGTGCGCAGGTCGCCGGTCACGGACACGGCGGTGATGGTCACATTGCCGATGCGCTCGTCCTTGACCTCGCGACGCAGCAGAAGGGTAAGCTCCCGCTGGATCTGCTCGCCGAGCCGCCGGGCCCGTGGATTATCTTTCATGGGCGCGCCAGCGCCTTACAAACTACGCGCAACTTCGACCCGCGAGTAGCATTCGATCTGATCGTTCTCCTGCACGTCGTTGTAGTTCTTCACGCCGATACCGCACTCGGTGCCGGCGCGCACTTCGTTCACGTCGTCCTTGAAG
>JBEKYO010000076.1:0-30989 GCA_049510875.1 Steroidobacteraceae bacterium | reverse complement strand
GTGTTGTTGGTGGTATCGACGATGTTCACGAACACATCGCCGACGCTGGTGCCGTCGAGATTGGTATTCGCCATGGCCGTACCGCCGATGGCAAGCGCGACGGCGCCGGCTATGAGTTTGAGGCCGAGATTTGAAGACATTTTTGACTCCCGTTAGAAAAAACCCGCGCTCGCCACCCCCGGCACCCAACGCCGGATCCGACAGGCCACGAACACTCCAAAACTGTTGCGGGGGTATGTTGTCAGCGGGAGAAGTCGGGACAATGTCGCTTATGTGACGAAGGGATAACATTCGCGGAAAAGTACGGAGCCGGGCGCTGGACTTTTCTCAAAGACGATGCGTGCGATTGCGATCGCAACTCAAATGTCATACACACGGATTACATGCGTAGATTATGGAGAAAATCGATGTTCCGCCGCTAGGCGAGGGGATCCCCCGGCGCGAACGCGCCCCTTAGTCGGGGGCAGTCAGGGCGCGGATTTCTTGTGGTAGATATACGTCGTAAGCGCGCGGCAGATCCAATCCACTTGCTTGTACGTCATGGTTTGCCCATCGTCCGATAGGACTGCGCGCGACACTTCGACGGGAGCTATGCCCTGCTCGCGATTGATCGCCAGCGTGTCGGGGCGCGAGTGGAGCACCGAGACCTGCGCGCCGGGCAAATATCCGTTCAAGGGATAATACTTGGCGTCGAGATGACTCTCGGCGGTGCGGCCATCGCTCCAACTAACCGCGAAGCCATGCTCATTATCGGCAATGGTCATGCTCGAGCCGCTCGCCGACAATTTGGTCAATTGATCGGGACGCCAAGAGCCCGACAGCGCGTGCGCTGCGCTGAGCGGATTCCCGATTCGCGAATACAGAATCGTGCCGGTCACCGGCGTCGACGGGCGCTCGTCGTCGAACTCGAGCGTCATCGATCGCTGGTCCTTCGAGACGGTGTAAACGCCCTTCCAGGTGACCTTGCCGGCCAATTTTTGCACGACATCGACGCGGCGCCGATCAACCAATCTAACCGACATGATGTCGAACAGCGGCTCGTCTTTGACAGGCTGATCCGTGCCATCGGCGGGCAGCTCGAACGGCGGCGCACAATCGGACCGTTTGTATGTGCCGCGCTCGATCATCAAGACCATCGGATGGTCTTCCCCGAAGGTGGTCAATTCCGGCTGCAGCGTCCACGTCCCCGCAAACGGGCTCTGCGCCAGGCACCATGCCGGCAGCAGCAGTGCGAGGACACCGAAAAACTTCATGCTGAACACTCCCGCATAGTCGTTCGCTCCAATACGTTCGAGACCGCAGTAACCTGTCCGAGTAATGGGCATCGTCACGGGCGCGTGCCGCGGCCAACAGGTGCCGGCGTGGGACGGACGCAGTAGAAGCATCATTAGTCGGCCAGGCTCCTACGGCTTGACCTTCTGGCTGTTGAACTTCAGCTGATATTCCTGAACGACGTTGTCGACGTCGACCTGCTTCAGACCCAGCACCGGTTCTTTTTGGGATAGCGCGGCCCACACGCCCTTGTTTTTGTACTTCTCCAGCGCCGCTTCGGCATACCCGTACAGCGTGATGTTCTTGGTCTCGCAGCTGGCGGTGGCAGCCTTGCTCTGGTCCAGCGCTTGCTTGACTTGGCTGAGCTCGCCGTCCCGCGCGGCGAGCTGCTTCGTGGTCTCTGCGAGCTTCGTGTTCGCGGCGGTGAGCTTATCCGTGACGTCGCTCAACCTGTGACTAAGATCGGCCTGCGTGCCCTCCGCCGACTTCAACTTGGTGTTGAGCGAAGCCTGCAAGGCCTTGGTGCCGTTCTTCGCGGCATCGATCTGCTGGGTGGCGGCTTTCAGTTTATCCTCGGCCTCGGTCTTGGCACGCAGCAGATCGGCATTGTCGGACTGCGCCTGGCGCAGCGCCTCCTGGGTCCGGCGCAGCATCTCGCGGGTGCGCGCGGCAGCCGGATCATCGGCCGGCGCCGCCGTCACCGGCAGCGCGCCTGCGAGCAGTACGAGAATGACCAGTCCCGCCAGGGTGTAGCGCATCATGGGGTCCCCTTAGAAGGCCGCATTGATGTCGAGCTGCAGCACGTCGATGGCGAGCGGCAAACCGGAGAGCACGGCATCGGCACCGGCGAGTTCCACGCCGTCGATTTGCTTGGCGCTGAACCAACGCAAATCGATCGAGCTGTTCTTCTCGAAGGCGAAGCGGCCGCCGAGGTAGTACCCCTTCGCATCCGTGCCTCCGAGATGAAAGTTCTGATCGGTGAACGCATCGACCGTGGAATCCCGTTCCGCATAGCGATAGCCGAGCCAGGCCTGCCAGTTGAATTTTTGCGCCATGCTGGGATATCCGACCCTCACCTCGGTCTGCCATCCCGTGGTTTGCTTATCCACCAGGAATCCGGTGCGCTGGTAAATCTCGTTCTCGTTGAATCCGAGGTTTCGAACCCAATCGGCATTGAGGATGATGTGGGTCGCCCCTACGAACCCAAAATCCACCGAGGTCGAGAGGTTCGCCTCATGAAATCTCGACGCCAAACCGTAGAGATAATTTTGCGTTCCTTCCTCGGTGTTGAGCAAGCCGTTGATGTCGAACACGGTGTTGCCGGTCTGGCGAAACGGCGCGGCGGTCAGGTTATATTGGGTCGACTCGATGGTCGGATTCGGAATGCCCTCGATGTTGCGATAGTCATAGAGCGTAGCGGCCAAACTCCAGGTCGCGATTTGGCTGATGCGCCACTCGAAACCGCTTTGGTAGGCATACAGCCACTTGCTCTTGGCATCGCTGGTCGGCGTAGGGTCATTCTGCAGGATCGGAAACGCCCCTGCCGTGGTGAACAGCCTCCAATGTGGACCCAGTTGCGGGTCGACGGTCGCGACCACGCCCTCGAGGCTCACGTCATCCGCCCAGATCAACGTCGTCGGCCGGAAATACGGCTGGCCCACGCGTCCGCCCGACACCGTAAGCCAGGATTCGGGATGATAGGCGATGTAGGCTCGATCGAACCCGACCGTGGAGCGCGACAGATAATTACCCAGCGTCTGATTCTCCGAGCCGGGGTTGCCCCCATCGCCGACGCCGCCCGTCGCCAGCCGCATGCCCACCGTCACGGTGTCGCCGACCGTGGCGTCAAAGCCGAAGCGCGCACGGATGCGCAGCAGATTGTCGGCTTGCGTCGAGTTGGTCATGTTCACGCCGTAGGCATTGAGAATCGCCACCGGCGCATTCGGCGTGTTGTCGGTCGGAAAGCGGTCCGCTTGACCGCGCACGCGCATGTCGCCGTACCAAGCAAAGTGATTCAGCCAATCCGGAAAGGCACCCGGATTGCCCCAGCGCTCGGTCTTGGCCTGCGCGAGCACGTCCTGTTTGACCTCATCGCGGATCTCCTCTTTCACCGCCTCGGGCACATACGGCACGCGCACCACGCCGGGTGCCGCGGGTGGCGGAGTGGCGGGCGTGCCCGCCACGGGCGGCGCCTTGGCCGCTCCGGCAGCCGGCGCGCCGGGCGCCGGTGTCTTGGCGCCGGCCTGCAGGGCCTGCGCAATGATGGCATCGGCCTTCGCCCGCGTCAGCACGCCCTGTTCGACCAGCGCGTTGACCAGGCTGATGGTGCTGTCGCGCAGCTTGCGCAAATCGTCGGCCTCATCGGCAAAGCCCGGGCCGGCCGCGGCCAATAGCATCAAGCCCAGGAATGCGCATCCCCACCGTGTTCTCATGATTTGATTATCCTGACTTAAAGACTAATTAATGCTGAGGCCTACGGGCATGGGCATGTCAGAAAGGGGCGCTTCATCGGCGCGGCTCAAGTCCGCAAGCGCAAGACGCAAGTTGCGTTCGGTGTCGCCGTCGCCGCCCTCGATCTTGTAGCGTTGAATCGTCCCGTCGGGGCCCAGCCAGACGTACAGCTTCACATTCGACAAATGCAATTTGTGTCGGGTCAGTTCGGCCTGCACGCGCTGCTCGAGGCGCGCCACATACGCGGAGTAGCGCGAGCCATTGCCGATGTCCCCGCCGATGTAGTCCTGATTGACCTCGCCCGCGGCGAACGCGCTCGGACCTTCGCCGGCCGCGCCCTCCATTTTGAGCTGCGCCGGCACGGGCGGCGTTTCCGGTTTCGGGGTGTTGACCTGCTGCATCCGCGCCTGCTCCTCCTTGGGCGGAGGCCGCTTTTCCTCCGGCGGCGGCGGCGGCGGCGGGGTATCCGGCAGAATCATGATGCGCGCGATCTGCCGCTTGGGTTCGGTGGCGCCGTGCGTAAGATTCATCCCGCCCCACACCAGCGCGCCGGCAATGAACACCAGCACCACCGAGATGACGGCGCGTTGCCCCCAGCGCTGGTTGTCGTCGCCGCCGCGGCGAATGCCTACCCCGTCCACGCTCAGGTCCCGATCCGGGCCGTCACCAGGCCCATGTTGACGCCCAGCCGATCGCACAAATCGATGACGGCAACGACCCGGTCGTACTGAGCGCGCGCGTCTCCCTTGATGGCCACGGACATTTTTGCATCGCGGGACTGCGCGCCCTTGAGCTGCGACTCGAGTTCCGCCAGGCTCACGGCCGTGCCGTTCAGCAGCACGGCGCCGCCGGCGGTGACCTGGACCACTTTCAATTCGTGCTGCTCGGTCACCGGCTTGTTCGAGGGCTTGGGCATCGTAATGGTCAAGCCTTGAATCGTTGCCGTCGTCATCAGGATGAACACCACCAACAGCACGTAGGCCAAGTCCAGCATCGGCGTGACGTTGATCGTGTCGTAGGGTTTGGATTCCGTTTGGACGTGCATCAGGGAGCCTCCCGCTTGGTCACCAAGCCGATTTCGGTAATGTCCAATTTCTTCGCGACTTCGAGCACATCCATGATGGTCTGGTACTGCGCGGCGGAATCGCCCTTGAGCACCACCGGAAGATTCGGATTGGCCGCCTTGTACTGCGCCAGGCTCGCGCGCAACTGGTCGAGCGACACCGGATAGGCGTCGAGGTATAGGGCGCCGCTCGCGGTGACGGTAATGGCGCGGGTTTGCGGCTTGCCGAGATTGTTCGCCGCATGCGTCAACGGCGCCTGCACGCGGATGCCCTGCACGGCGGCCGTGGTGAGGATGATGAACACCACCAACAGCACGTAGGCGAGGTCCAGCATCGGCGTGACGTTGATGTCATCGTAGAGTTGATTTTGCTCCTGCGGCCCGGCGCTCATGGGGCACCGTAGGTTTCGGCGACGCGCGACACGAATTCGTCCACGAAAATTTGCATGTCGGAGGCGATGGTCTTGATGCGCGAAGCGAGGTAGTTGTAGCCGAACAGCGACGGGATGGCGACGCTCAGGCCGGCTACCGTCGCGAGCAGGGCCGCGGCAATGCCCGGCGCGATCGCATTGACGTTGACGTCGCCGGCGGCGGCGATCGACGCGAAGGTGATCATGACGCCCACCACCGTGCCCAGCAGCCCGAGAAATGGTCCGCCCGCGATGGCGATCGTGAGCAGCACCATTTGGGAGTTGAGCGCATAGCCCTCGCGCACCGAATCGGCGTCGATGCTGGCCTTGACCGCGCTCAACGATGAGTTCGACAGCACGCGGTCGTCCTCGCCGATGTTGCGCTTGGTGAGTTCCCGCAGCCCTGCCTGGTACAGGCGGTACAACGAGGAACTGCCGAATTTGGCGACCTCCGTGGATTCATCCAGGGTCAGCAGGTCGTCGGTATCGCGGAATTCCCTCAAGAATCGCTGATTGGCCGAGTCGGTGCGGCTGATGTATAGGGCCTTGCTCAGCATGACCGCGACCGCGATCAGAAACATGACGCCGAGAATCGCAATGATCGCCCACGCATCCGGCGTGAGGCTCTTGAAGAGAATGCCGAAGTAGCTGGTGCTGCCGCTGGAGGCGGCGGAATCCGAGGTTTCGGTCTTGGACGCGATCAATTTGGCATCGGCGCTCTCGGCCGCGTACTGCAATTTGATCCAGTCCGCACTGCGCGCGACGCTGGCGAGATCGAGCTCATCGACCAATCCCAGATAGCCATCCCCCAGGCGGATCTCGCCGCTGAGCGCCGCCACCGGTCGTTTGATCTCTCCCTGTCCGGCCTGCGCGCCGTTGACGTACAGCGTGAGTTTCCCCTCGGCAAGGGTGCAGGTGATCTGCGTCCACGTAGCCGCCGTGACGGTGCCGCCGTCGATGGAAACGAGGCCCAGCGTTGCCGTGAGCTTGCCGACGGCGAGCGCCAACTTCAGTGGACCCTGGCTGTACAAGGTGCCGGCGGCAGTGTCGGGCCTCACCCACAGTGAAATGGTCAACGGCGCATCCGCGGCGAAGCTGAGCTTGTCGCTCGCCGGCCAGACGATGGGGGCGCCGGCGATTCGCGCGCTTTGACCGATGAGCCCATTGACCTCGACCGGAGTGGCCGCGGCCGCCTTGATGGTGCCGGTCTGGTCGGCCGCAATGCCGTCCTTCTCCGCGAAATGAAACGCGGCCAGCGTCGCCGCATCGGCCACGGAGGCCGGCGCCCCGGGGCCGCTCGCGTCGCCGGCGCCTTTGTCGCTGCCGGCGTAGACGTAGATCGTGTTTTTGTCGGTGCCCGGCAACACGCTGGGCACCAATACCCAGACCACGCCGAGTTCGTTGACCGCGTCGTAGCGCTCGATCCAGAATTTGAGCGGCGTCTTGTCATCGCCGGCCAGCACCCGCAAATCCGATCCGTCCGGTTTGGCGGCGAGGAAATCGAAGTTCCCCGAGTGCAGGCGCACGGGCACGGCCACGTTGCTCTGCGTGTCCTGCACCGGTACTCCGGCGGACGAGGTGTTCAGGGTCACGGCGGTGCGCTGTTTCCAGTCGTTGTTCCACCATGCAAGCGCGATGGTCGGCAGCAGTATCAGCACTGCGGTGAGAATTCGGGCGCTTTTCATAGGTGAATTGAAACCTTGATCTCGATGCTTACCATGCGTAGTTGACCCTGAACTGTATGCTGTCCTCGCCCTTGCGCGTGACGTACCCGGCGAAGAGCGCATGCGCTGCGTCGGCATCGACCGTCAAGCCGCGAAACCTGAAGCGCTCGCCGAAGCCCACGCTCGCGAGCCGATAGCCCGATATTTGGGCGGGCAGCGGATCCAGGATGCGCACGTGTCCCCCATCGGCGAACAGATACGCGTACGACTGCGTGATGCGGGGCGACAGCTGGTTCATCAATTGGGGCGTGCGCAACTCGAGCGATTCGTGGATGCCGTTGTCGCCCAAGCGCTCGGACTCGGTGTATCCGCGCACGCTCTCCAACCCGCCTTCGCCAAACTGTTCGTTGCTGATGAGCGGCCCGCTCGCGATCTGCCCATCGACCTTGGCCATCACGCTGAAATTGTCGGGAAGGATCTGCAGCGTCTGCAAGCTCGGCCGCAGGATGACGTAGTTCGGATCGGCTCCGTAGCGCTTCACGGCAAATTGCTCGGCGTCGGTGCCGCCCAGGAATCGCACGAGAAAACTCGCGCCCAAGTCCAGGGAAATGCTGCTGCGGGTGCCGGGGACCGCGGCGCTTCCATGCTTCGACCCGTCGAGCGCGCCCTGCCAGGTCGCCGTATAGTCGACGGAGAACGGCTCATAGCGGGCCGGCGCCGCGAGATCGTCGGCGCCCTGGAGCACCGTCGTTTGCTTGAAATCCTTGAAGTCGAAACCGGCGGAGAAGCTGTGATAGAAGCTGCCGCTGGCGGAGGGCAGCGGGTCGATCACGCGGATGCCGTAGATGTCGCCGTTGCCGATGACATTGAGATCACCCACGGCAGCGATGTTGCTGTCGGAACTTACCGCATACAAGGCGACCGCGACGCCGCTCTTGGTGGGTATGACGTAGGAAATCGACCAGATCTTGGCCTCCCCGGGGTGCTCCGGCGCCGTTTGGTACTGGATGCTGGCGCTTTGGCTGCTCTGGAACAGATTGTCGTAGCTGACCTCGCCGATGGTGCGGATGTGCGCGGTATTCGCGCTGTATCGATTGTTTACTTCGATCATCGCGTGCAGAGGCAGCTCGTCCTGCACGTTCAAGTCCACGTCGACCTGGCCGGGCGTGGTCGACGCCCGCAGCACCGGTATCACGTGCAGGTCCTGGGTTTTATTGAGCTGGGCCAGTTCCTTTTGAACTTCGTTGAAATTGGGGGTCGAGCCGGGCTGCAGGGAGGGTACCGTGGCACGGATCACCTGCAGCGAGTGGTAGCGCGAGCCCTTGATCTGCAACTGTCCCACCGGCGCCTCGACCACCAGCAGCCTGACCACCCCGCTGCTCACTTCCTGTTGGGGGATGTTCACCAGTACGGTCTGATAGCCCCGGGCGTGATAGGCCTTCTCGAGACTCTGCCGGGCCGCCTCGACGTCCTTGATCGATTTGCCCGGTCCGAGATACGGCATGACGGCCCGCTCGACATCGATCGCCCGCATGACGGTGTTGCCTTCGACCCGATACTCGAGAATGGGAAACATCTTCACCGGCGCCGGTGTTGGTGCCGGCGCGGTGCCCGCCGCCGGCGGGGACTCGGCGGAGTGGGCGATGAGCGGAAGTTGCAGTATGGATGCGGCCATGATTCCCACAATAGTTTTGGACACGATCACCGCATCGCCTTGATCGTCGCAAAATGCGCCACACGCCATCCCTCTTCGCTCAAATCGTCAGTGAATTGCGAAACATTCCCGAAGTACAATATCATTATTGCGACACGGTCGATGGTTGTCGCAGCGATCCGCTGTCTTGTCGGGATGGGTGAATTGTAGCCGGGAAGGGGCCGTGCGTCGCAAATTCCGGCACCGCATAACCAATTAAGGTTATGTAGACACTTATGTAAAGCGCCGTTTCCCTATGGCGCGGCGCTTGCAATTGCCGGTCCGTCGCCACTCTGTATGACACAAGCGGCAGCCGCCACGTCACACTCGACGCTCTGCGGCAGTTCCGCACACTCGCACCGACGCCAGGCCGTCGAATCTATGAAAAGCATGTGACACACGTATGACGCGCGCGTTACGAACGTTGATACTTAGGCGGCCGACCTCTCGCCAGCCGCCTTCGGTACGGTCGATCCCGGTGCATCGATGGCGGACAACTCGTCGCCCAGGGCCTCGCACAGGGCCTCCAGATGCGACAACTGCGCCCGCGCGCTCCGCCAAGCGTCCCGCCCCTCGCTTCTGACCTCGGCGAGCGCGCCGAATTCGGCGCGAATCTTTGCCGCGGCGCGGTACGCCGCAAACCAGCGATGCTCGAGGCGCATGGCGTTGCCGTCTTCAGCCGGGTAGTCGCCGGTCATGCGCGAGGCTTTCCGAGCAAGGCGTCCTCGAGCCGTTCGATTTTGAACATGATGCGAGCCTTCTTGGCCTCCGCCCGCTCCAGGCGTTCGCGGGCCTGGTCAATCGACTCCACGCTGGCCGTGGTGTTCGCCGACAGCTTCTGATAGTCGGCGCGGGCGACCATGCTGGCGTCATAGACGACACGCCATTCGAGTTCCAGGTGATTGATTTGCGCGTCGAGATCCAAATCAAGACTGCTCATGGGGTGCTGCTCCTTGCGTTGCCGTTACGCTGGATGCTGCACGCTCAACATGACGATTAGCGGACAGTTATGCGGCAGTTATTTTGCGGCCGGCCAGTCCCGCGACCGGACGCGGTCCGGGCCTTCACCAACCAGGAACCGGGCGAGATCCCGTTCGGCGAAGTCGCGGCCTTGATGGGGAACGAGCCGCCGCCGGGCGCTGCGGCGGGAGTCGCGCCGAATCCCGCGGCGAGACTGCGCTGCAGGTCGTGCCACGGCCGGCTCCACGACTCGGCGCCGATGCCGCCGCTCATGCTGCCTGCCCTTCCGGCACGGCCATGGCGGGGACTTCGATTTGCTCGCGCTGCTTCGGCCACTCGATCAAGCGCAGTTGACCATTCATATCCTCGACCAGCGAGGTGCAGCTCTCGACCCAATCTCCATCGTTGCAGTACAAAATCCCGTTGATAGTGCGAATTTCGGCGTGATGGATATGGCCGCATACCACGGTATCGACGCCGCGCTTGCGCGCCGCCTGCGCGACCGCGTCTTCGAAACTGCCGATGTATTGCACCGCCTTTTTCGCCTTCTGCTTGAGGTACGAGGACAGTGACCAATGCGGCAGGTCGAACTTGCGGCGCACCCAGTTGATATAGGGGTTCATCGCGAGCAGCATGTCATACAGGTTGCTGCCGAGCTGCAGGACCAGCATGCGGCGGCCGGCGGCGCCCGCATGGACGTATTCGCGATGGATTTCCAGGTTGCCGAACACCGCTCCGTCGAACTCGCGGAACACCTCGTCGTGATTTCCGGGTACGAATATCACTTTCGTACCGCGCTTGGCCTTGCCCAATATCGTGCGCAGCACGTTGTTGTGCGACTGCGGCCAGAACATGGTTTTTTTCATGCTCCACACGTCGACGATGTCGCCCACCAGAAACAGCGTGTCCATCTCCACGTGGTGCAGGAAATCGAGCAGCAACTCCGCGCTGCAGCCCTTGAAACCCAGATGGATGTCCGAAATGAAGACGGTTCTCAGCCGCAGCGGCAATGGGCCTTTACGCTCCACCATGTCTACTCCTCGCAGTCCTTCCAGACGCCCACCACAATCGCGGTTCAATGTGACGAAGGGATGACTTCGCAAAGAAGATTTGTTTACATTAAAAGCACTTAGGCGTGGAACATCGCGTGGAACAATTAAAGTGTGACTTAAGTCACTCGCCACAGGGGGCTTGGGGCGGCCTCGGGGATAACGGATTCGCCTCGAGATGTACGGCCGTCGGGGGTGCAAACCGGTAGCCGAATCCGCGCACGGTCTGCACATAGGATTCGTACCCCGTTTCGCTCAGGATCTTGCGCAGCCGCTGCACGTTGACGTCGACGGTGCGTTCATCGACGTCGCAGTCATCGCCCCATACCCGTGCCAATAGCTGGGTGCGGCTGAAGGTTCTGCCGGGGTTCGACATCAGGAATTCCAACAGCCGGTACTCGATGCCTCGCAAATTCACGAGCTGCCCCCGCGCCGTGACGCGATTGGTGCTGGGGTCCAGCACCAAGGAATCGCATTGGAGCGCGGACAGCTGCGGATCCTGACGCCGCTGGCGCAGGACAGCCGAGACGCGCGCCACCGCTTCGCGCAGCGAGAACGGCTTGGCGATGTAGTCGTCGGCCCCGAAGTTAAGCCCCGCCACCACGTCACGCTCCCCGGCCAGTGCGGACAATATGATCACGCGAATCACCTGCGGGGATCGCGACGCGCGGATCCCCTGGATGAGTTCGAGAGCCACGAAACCCGGCATGTTCCAGTCGATGATCACCAGATGCGGGGGACTCTCCGCCACTGCCATGGCCGCGGCCGCGCCGTCGGTAATTGCGCGTACCGCGAAGCCTGCCTCAGAGAGTCTCTGGCGCAAGGGTTCGACAGCAGCAACATCCCGATCGACGATCAGTATTTGTTTTGTAGTTTCTAGCGCGAGCATAAAAGCCCCGCCATTAGAGGCATGAAGCTTTACAGTTCGTTGACGCTTTTGTGACTCTTCAAAAGAAAAATCAGCTAGAGCGGCACGCATCGTCCGGCGTCGGTCGCGTGTATGACATAACGAAGTCGCAGAGCCGGGCGTTTGCCGCCCGGTGCACGGCCCGCGCCGATACGCACGAGTACGCGCGCAGCGACTCCGGGCGGCGTGGAACATCCGCGGCCTCGTCGCTGTCCGCCGCATTCCACGCGGCCAGTAACAGTCCGAGCGCCAGCCAGTTGAGCGATGCCTCGCGATACTGCACCCACGAACCCTTGGGCTTGCTGAATATACCCGTGCCGTTCAATGCGTTCATGTGGAACTCTCCGTGTGAGCCGTACGCCCACTGTCGACGGGAAAACGGGCCGGCCGATGCGGAGAATCGGGGCGCATCCGGGGCGAATCGTGGCAAATCATGGCGCGCACGGCTTGGCGGGTCGGCGCCGGATATGGGGCTGGCTCGATGAGCTATGATTCCGGCATGAGAAAGCAGATTGCGATCGTCGAGGACGAACCCGCGCTTCGCGAGAATTACGCGGCCGCGCTGGCGCGCCATGGGTACCAGGTCAAGACCTACGGCAACCGCAAGAACGCAATGCAGGCCTTCGACATCCACCTGCCCGATCTCGCGATCATCGATGTGTCGCTGGAGGACGAGGCTGAGGGAGGATTCGATCTATGCCGCGAGCTGCGCGCCATGTCGGCGGAAGTGCCCATCATTTTTCTCACCGCCAGGGACAGTGAACTGGACGCGGTGTCGGGTCTGCGCCTGGGAGCCGACGACTTTTTGACCAAGGACGTGAGCTTGCCGCACTTGGCGGCGCGGGTGGCGGCCTTGTTCCGGCGCATCGATGCGCTGCGCCGGCCTGACAACGCCGCGCAGATCGTGCGGCGCGGCGCCCTGGCGATCGACGGCGAGAAAATGCAGACCGCCTGGAACGGGGTTCCGGTCACGCTCTCCTTGACGGAGTTCTGGATCGTCCATGCGCTGGCCCGCAACCCGGGTCACGTCAAGAATCGGCAACAACTCATGGATGCCGCCAATGTGGTGTTGGACGACAACACCATCACCTCCCACGTGAAGCGCGTGCGGCGCAAGTTCCTTGAGGTCGATCCCGCCTTCGATGCCATCCAAACCGTGTACGGAATGGGCTATCGCTGGGTCGAGTGAGCATCCGGCTGCAACTGCTGGTGATCGCCCTTACCACACTCGTCCTGCCGTGGGCGGGATGCCAGTATGCGCGCGAGTTGGAGTCGACCCTGCGTGTCTCGCAGGAAAACTCGCTGCAAGCCGCCGCCGATACGATCGCGCACGCACTCTCCGCGGAGCCGCAGCGCGTCTTCGGCGCCGCCCAAGAGGGACCCGCGTTCGATGCGGCTCAGGGTGACCTCTATGTCTTCCCGCTGCACAACCTACCCCTGCTCGACGGCTATCGCGAGGATTGGGATCTTGCGGCGCAGCCCGGAAGCATGCCGGCAAACGGACTCGGGGGACGCATTCAGCTGGGCTACACGGAGCGCTATCTCTTCATCTATCTGGAAGTGGATGACCCCCAATTCGATCCCGAGCCGAGCGATCCGCATCCGGACCAGGATAGATTCGATCGGGTCGATCTGACGCTGCAACAACTCGACGGCGCCCAGGAAACGTATTTTTTTGCCACCAGCGCGCCAGGGCCCATCGAAGCGCAACGCGTCGACCGGAGCCGCGGCGCCGCCGGCCGCGCCGTGCTCGAGCCCAGAATTCAGGCGTTTTGGCTGCAGGAATCGCACGGCTACACGCTCGAAGCGCGGATCCCACGCAGCCTGCTGGGTTCGCGGCTCTGGATCCAAGCGATCGACGGCGCAAGCGGCGGCACGGCCGGCTTCATGGGCGCCGATTTCGGGCGCGGCGGGCGGCTGTTCTCGGCCACGCCCGGGTTGGACACACTGCTCCAAACCTTCATCGGTCCGGGAACGCGGGCAACCGTCGTCGACACCAACGCCCTGAAACTCGGGCTCGCGGGCTCTCTCACCACCAGCAAGGACGAAGAGCAGCGCACGAGCGGCGCTTGGTACCGCCGCTTCATTGCGGGTGATACCTCGAATTGGCCCCTGCAATCCTCGGCGCCGGATCGCCTCGAGGGTAAAACCGTGACCGACGCTCTCGCCGGCCATCCGTCCGCCGAATGGCTGCGCGCCGATCCGGGGGTACCGTCGCTCCTGTCGGCAGCGGCACCGATCAAGAGCGGCGATCGAACGCTGGGGGCGGTGGTCCTTGAACAGGCCGGCGACCAGTTGCTGGACCTGCGTGACCGGGCGCTCACTCACCTGTTCAATCTGACGCTGCTCGGCACCGCGCTCGCCGCGATCATCGCCTTCGGCGTGGCGAGCGTGATCAGCCTGCGCATCGGGCGCCTACGGCTGGCCGCCGATGCCGCGGTGACCAATGACGGGCGCATTCGCCTCGCCATGCCCGAATCCCATCGGGGCGACGAAATCGGCGCTCTGGCACGCGGATTCGAGCGTTTATTGGCGCGCCTCAACGAGCATACGCAGTATTTGCGCAGCCTCGGCGCCAAGTTGTCGCATGAACTGCGCACACCGCTCACGATCGTGCGTTCCTCGCTCGATAATCTCGAGTCCGAGGGCGTGAGGGCGGATCAGGCCGGGTACCTCAAGCGTGCCCACGAGGGTATTTCACGGCTCCAATCCATTTTGGGCGCGCTGGGCGCCGCCGCCCGGGTCGAGGAAAGCATCAAGCAGGCCGAGCGCGTGAATTTCGACCTCGAAGCGCTGCTGCAGTCGGCCGTCGCCGGATACCGGGACGGCTTTCCCGCCGCCCGGATCGAGCTCGACACGCCCGCCAATGCGTGTTTCATGCACGGGGCGCCCGACCTCATCGTGCAAATGCTCGACAAGCTCATCGAAAACGCGGTCGATTTCTGCTCCGCCTCGGGCGCGATTACCGTGCGATTGACCCGCGCCGGCAGCCAGTATGAGATCGCCGTCGACAACGACGGCCCGCCCATTCCCCCCGACCTGCTGAATCGCCTGTTCGAATCGTTGTTCGAGCACCGGCCCGGGGTCGACGACCGGCCGCATTTCGGGTTGGGGTTGTACATCGTGCGGCTCATCGCCGAATTCCACGGCGGCCGGGCGATGGCGGCCAACCGGGCCGCCGGCGATGGGGCGGTCTTTACCGTGATTCTGCCGCTGATCTAGCCAAATTCCACGTCCCGGTCATCCGGCGGAGCGGCATTCGGCGCGCCGGACCGGCCCTGCCAGTTCAGGAGCCTGTCTGAATATTCCCCGTGGCCTAAGCTTAGGCAGATTTCCCCTCAATCGAGGCGGAACCGACGTAGTTGGGTCAAGACCCGATGATCCAGACAGGTCCCCTAGCGCAACGCCCGCGAGTGTTTGCTAATATATGAGGTCTTGGATACCAAAATTCGCGCGTCCCGGGGATTTCATGGAACAGCAACTCAACGACGCGGTCGGATCCTTTTTCGTCGAATTTTCTAAATTCGAAACGCATTCGATCGGGCTGGCGCTGCGCTCGCTGTCGAAGGACGCCGTGTTCGTCGAACACGCCGAGATATTGCTCGACCTCGAAGCGCGGCTCAAGCTGCTCGAGCGCATGGCCTTCGCGCGGGATGTCCCCCCCGGACTGATCGCGGAGTTGGAGGCCTGTTTGCTGCGTGCTCGAAAATTGCGCGAACAGCGCGATGAGGTCGCGCGCAACTTGATGACGGCTGAATTGGGCAAGCCCGCGCCGTTGCCGGGGGCCGCCGGCAAGCCGCGTTCAGCGCGGCGCCGAAGCGCGGATTATTCCCGCTTGGCCGAGCTCGAAAATCTGTGGGTGCCGGCAATCGCGCGAGTGCAGGAGTACGTGGACGAGGCGAAGGATCTTCAAGAGACGCTGCGGGTCCTCACCCATAAGCTCGAGCGCCACGCGCCGGCCCTGGCCGCCGAAAGTGCGTAACGAGGAGCCTAGGCTTCCGGTGTACGAACTCTACATCGCCAACAAGAACTACTCTTCCTGGTCGCTGCGGCCGTGGGTGCTGCTGCGCCAACTCAAGATACCCTTCACAGAACATCTGATCGCTTTCGGGGATGCGCCCCGCTGGGACGCCTACCGCAGGATTTCGCCCAGCGGCAAGGTGCCCGGCTTGCTCGACGGGGATATCGTCGTGTGGGACTCGCTGTCCATCGCCGAATACGTGGCTTCACAACATGCGGGCGTGTGGCCGGCGGACCGCGCCGCACGCGCCTGGGCGCGCAGCGCCGCGGCCGAGATGCATTCGAGCTTCACCGAACTTCGCAATCGCTGCTCGATGAGCTGCGGCGTGCGGATTCGGCTGCATGAGTTTCCCGCGGCGCTGACAGGGGACCTTGCGCGGCTCGATGCACTGTGGAATGACGGCCTGCGCCGCTTCGGCGGTCCCTACCTCGCGGGCGGCGCGTTCACCGCCGTCGACGCATTCTTCGCGCCGGTGGCGTTTAGAATTCAGACCTACGGACTCGCGCTCAGCGGCGCCGCCGCCGAGTACGCGGAGCGCTTGTTGACGCTGGCGCCGATGCGCGAGTGGTATGCCGCCGCCCTCGAGGAAACCTTCCGCGATGCGCCGCACGAGACCGAGATGCTCGAGCTGGGCTCGGTTCTCGAAGATCTGCGCGCGGGATCAGTGCAGCCCCTCGTGCGCCAATAGCCAGCGCTTGCGCTCCAAGCCGCCGCCGTAACCCGTCAGCGACCCATCGGCGCCGATGACCCGATGGCACGGCACCAGGATGGAAATGGGATTGCGCCCATTCGCGAGCCCCACGGCGCGCGACGCGTTCGGATTGCCCAAGCGCGCCGCCAATTCGCCATAGCTCCACGTCACCCCGTAGGGTATTTCCGTGAGCGCATTCCACACCCGCTGCTGAAATTCGGTGCCGTGCAGGCGCCAGGGAAGATCGAAGTTGCGGCGTCGACCGGCAAAGTATTCACCGAGTTGGCGAACCGCCTCCGGCAGAGGGTCGGCATCGCGATCCTCCACCCAAGTGTCCAGGCCGCGCGGGGGACGCGTCGGCACGTCCATGTACAAACCGGTCAGCGCGGAACCGTCGGACTGCAGCAGCAACCGTCCGATCGGGCTATCGACATAGGTGTATCTGGTCATGGAACAACCCCCAAAGAATGCCAAAGATAGTGGGTGGCATACGCGCGCCACGGCCGCCACGCTTCCGCGCGGGCTTGCAGCTGCCGGTGGCCCATCTTGGCCGCCCGGAGCAACATCAAATCCGTGCCGGGAAAGGCGTCGGGCCAATGCAGTGCGCGCATGGCAATGTATTGCGCCGTCCATGGTCCGACGCCGGGCAGACGCCGCAGCGCCTCGATCTGTGAATCTAAGTCCGCCGCGCACGTCAGCACGACTTTGCGCTCATTCACCGCTTGCGCCAGCGCTGCGATGCATCGCGACCGGGCTCCGACGATGCCCAGCGAGGCGATTCGCTCGGCGCCGACGCCCGCCAGCTGCGGCGCCGTCGGCGTCAATCGATTCAGCTCCGGGTATGGCGTGGCAATCTCGCCGCCGAAGGCCTGTGCCCAGCGGCCCGCCACGGTGGTCGCCGCTTTCACCGACACTTGCTGGCCAAGGATGGCGCGAACACCGAGTTCGAACCCGTCGAAAGCCCCCGGAACGCGCAATCCCGGCAGCCGCCGCACGCTGTCGCGCAATACCGAATCCCGCGACAGCAAGGCGCCGACGGCGTCGGGCGCCGCGCCCAGATCGAATAGCTGTTTGACCCGGGCGATGACGGCGCCGATCACCGGGGACAGCGACTGCGACATCTCGACGTCGAGCGCGGTGCCGCTCTTGGCCCTCGATACCGCGATCCACCCCTGGTGCTGATCGATTGCCACCGTGCGCCGATAGTGGGTGCCATCCACGAATTCGACGCCGGGGATCGCGCGCAGGCGCAGATATCCCAACAGGCTGTCCCACGCGAGCGGCGGCCGGAAGTCCAATTGACAGCGCAGCCCGCACAGGGGGTCGACGCGCCCGCGCAGCGCGCGCGGACTCAATCCATAGCGCGATTTGAACAGCGCGTTGAAGCGGCGCACGCTGCCAAAGCCGCTCGCGAACGCGATCTCCGTCAGATCGAGACCGGTTTCGCTCAGCAGGCGCTTTGCCAGCAACAGCCGCTGTGTCTGCGCCAATTCGATCGGAGACACGCCCAGTTCCGCTTCGGTCACCCGGCGCAGATGACGATCGCTCACGCCCAGGGATGCCGCCAGGTCGCCCACACCCGCGCTCGAGAGCGCATGTTCTTCGATGCCGGCGATGGCCGCGCTCACCAGGCGGCTCGCCGCATCCACGGAGCTCAAGCCCGGCGCGCGCTCCGGGTGACAGCGCAAACAGGGTCTGTATCCGGCTCCCTCGGCGGCGGCCGCACTCGAATAAAAGCACATGTTCTCGCGCTTGGGCGGGCGTACCGGACAGATGGGCCGGCAGTAGATTCTGGTGGAGGACACGGCGACGAAAAACCGGCCGTCGAAACGCCGATCGCGGGCGCGCACGGCGCGGTAACAAGCGTTGGAGTCGAGTGACATGGCGCTAGGTTAGCCAAGTCCGGGCGCGAATACTCGCCGTTTTCGGACATCGATATGGAACCGCTACTCCGCCTGCATGGCGGCGAGTTCATTGCCGGCGGGATCCCGGAAATGAAAGCGGCGGCCGCCCGGAAAGGCGAATGCCGCCTTGGTGATGACGCCTCCCGCACCGAGTACCAGAGCTTGGGTGGCCTCCAGGGATTCCACCTGAATCACCGGCAGCGGCGCGCCGGTGGCCTCACGAGGATCGGCCTGCAGCCCCAAATCGACGTCGCCGCTCATCGTGCATGCGTAGGTCGGACCGAAGTCGCTCATCGCAAAACCGAAGGCCGCCGCATAGAAGGCTTTGGCGGGCGCCGTCGCTGCCGCGGGTAATTCCACAAAGGAGATTCTATTCGTCATCGTAATACCCCGTACTTGTCTGAAGTTCCCTGGTAACTTCAGACTAGGTGCCGTTGAAGGAACGCGGCCAATCTATACCGAGGCGATCCGCGCGTCTTGAACGATTCCGACAGGTTCCTGTTCGTTCGCCCAATCGTGGGCGGTCGTCGAGGCAAACTCGCGAAATTCGCGGCTGAGATGCGCTTGATCTGCATATCCGCAGCGAACGGCCGTATCCACCCACGGCCGGCTGCCGCCCTCGGAGACGGTCAACGCACTTCGGAACCTGATCAAGCGGCGGAACTGAGCCGGGGTATATCCAGCCCACGCCGCGAAGCGCCGCTCCAGGCTTCGTTCCGTCACACCGGCGCAGCGGGCAACCGCGGCAACCGGAGGCAGCGGCTGTTCTGTCTTCACGGCGGCCTTCCAAGTCTCGATCGCGGCATGCACGACGGCATCGGGTGTCCGCCCGGCACCGAGTCGCCGCGTAATCCCAGGAAGAACCAGCCGTGAACGATTCAGAAGACACGCCTCCCGGAAAAGTTGATCGTCGCTGAGCGGCAGCACGATTCCGGCATCCGCGAGCGGGATTACCTCATCTCGAAGATCCCTGGCATCGCACTCGGCGAAGGAGCGCACCACGCCAGGGCGAAAGCGAATTCCAAAGAAATCGACTTGGCCTGACAACGGCGTGACGATTGCGCGGGTCATCGGCCCGACCAACCTCCCTGCCGGCGACCCGGCGGAGTTGCCGCCGGATCGGCTCCAGCGCCCCAGATCGAAGAATATGTCCGCGCATCCGTCGGGCAGCACCCGATGTCCGCGCAAACCCGGCGCGCCCGGGGTACCGCGAATCTGCCAAATCGCGGCTATCCAGCTCGCGGCTGGACCGGACGGCCGTAGCTCTTCATACCGCAGGGATCCCATCACTCACGACCTGCCCGGCGCCAGAAGATCCACGTACGCCTCCGCGGTCAATTGCTGCGGCAGAATGCCGAGCTTCCCCATCAGATCGCGCGCCTCGCGCATGCCCACATCGGCGTCCTCGCCGTCCGCGAGCACCACCTCGAGCTCGAGGAATTGCCCCAAGCGCTCCACGTCGTCGAGATGAATGCGCGTGCGGCCGGCCAGGTACAGTCGGCGACGCTTGACGACGCGGCCCACCTGCCCATGAGCCGCCGACAGGCAGTCGCGCAAAGCGTCCGGCGCGGACGCGGGGGCACGGACATAGAATGACTCCTTCGGACCTTTGCTGTTCGCCCGACGATAAAAGATGAGCTCTCCCGTGCCGTCGGCGAATACCCGCAATTTCAGGCGACCGGCATCGCAGCCGAAAAAAGTGTCGTCCTGCACGATGTCGATGGGGCCTTGGTCGGCCAGTGCCAGCGCGGCGATGCGCTCGGCGCAGGCCGCTGCACTCTCGATCCGCGCTTTGATTTCAATATTGCGGGCCATGTCCACTACCGCCTCGCTCCGAGTCAACCGCCGGCATCGGGGCCGCCGGCGCTGTCGCCCGGATAATGGTCGAGCGCAGGATTCACCGCCTGCCACTCGAGTCTCTCCTCGACCCACACTTCGCGCGCCGGCGGAAAGGCGCTCGGATCGTCCATGGACGCCGTCGTCAGGTCGATCGTGCCCGGACTTGCGGCGGTCTCGTAGGAAATCGCGCTTCCACAGCGGCCGCAGAACCGGCGCATGACTCCGGGCGAAGAAGCATAGGCCTGCAGTGGGCCGCGAAACTCCACTTGTTCACGCTTGAACGTCAGCCACGCCACCGAGGGTGCCCCGCTCGCGCGCCGACACGAGGCGCAGTGGCAAATCACCGAATGACCGGGCGTGCCGGAGGTCCGATAGCGAATCGCCCCACACAAACAACCGCCTTCGCTGACTTGCATTGGCACCTGCGGGCTCCTAGTGACGGGACGTGCGAACACCCAGGTAATTCAGGATCCCCTGCGCCGCCTCGCGCCCTTCGAATACCGCGGTCACCACCAGATCGGAGCCGCGGACCATGTCGCCGCCGGCGAATATTTTGGGATTGGTGGTCTGAAAGCGGGTGTTGGGCGCCGCCGACACGCGCACGCGGCCATTGCCGTGCAGCGCAATCCGTTGCGGCTCGAACCAATCCGGCGGACTCGGCAGGAACCCGAAGGCGATGATCACGGCGTCGGCATCGATGCTTTCCTCGGTGCCGGGGATGACCTCCGGGACGCGGCGGCCGCGCGGACCGGGCGGCCCCAGCCGCGTCTGAACCAGCTTCACGCCCTGCACCCGATCCGATCCGACGATTTCGACGGGCTGCCGATTGAACAGGAACTCGACCCCTTCTTCCTTGCTGTTCTTGTAGTCGCGCCTCGATCCCGGCATGTTGGGTTCGTCCCGGCGGTAGGTGCAGGTCACGCTGGCGGCACCCTGCCGCACCGCCGTGCGATTGCAATCCATGCCCGTATCGCCGCCGCCCAGCACCACCACGCGCTTGCCGCGCATGTCGATGAAGGAATCCGCACCGTCAGCGATGCCCATTTCCCGATTGATGTTCGAAATCAAATAGGGCAGCGCTTCGTGCACGCCGGGAAGATCCTCGCCCGAGAAGCCGCCCTTGACGTATTTATAGGTTCCCAATCCCAGGAATACGGCATCGAATTCCTCGAGCAGCCGCTCGAAGGCAATGTCGCGGCCCACGTCGACGTTCAGGCGGAATTCGACGCCCATGCCCTCCATGATCTCGCGGCGCTTCTCCACGACGTCCTTCTCCAGTTTGAATGGCGGGATGCCGAAGGTGAGCAGGCCGCCGATCTTCGAATAGCGGTCGAAGACCACCGGCGTCACGCCGTTGCGCACCAGCACGTCGGCGCAGCCCAAGCCCGCCGGGCCGGCGCCGATGACGGCCACCCGCTTGTCCGTGCGCACCACATTGGACATGTCGGGCTTCCAGCCCTGTTTGAAGGCCTCGTCGGTGATGTACTTTTCGATGGACCCGATGCTCACCGCGCCGATGCCGTCATTCAGCGTGCACGCGCCCTCGCACAGCCGGTCCTGGGGACAGATCCGCCCGCACATTTCGGGCAGCGAGTTCGTCTGGTGGGAGAGCTCCGCCGCTTCGAATAATTTGCCCTCATTGACCAACGCGAGCCAGTTGGGAATGTAATTGTGGACGGGGCACTTCCACTCGCAAAATGGGTTGCCGCAGGACAAGCAGCGTCCGGCTTGGTTGGAGGCGGCCTGCGCGCTGTAGGGCGCGTAGATCTCGCGGAACTCCGTGGTGCGCACCTCGAGCGCCAGCTTGTCGGGATCCTGGCGCGGAATCTCCAAAAATTGCATGTACTTATCGGACATGTGCCACGCGATCGCGCCTCAAGCGGCACGTCGAAGATTGACGAGCAGAGAGTCGATGGCGGCCGCCTTCGGTTTCACCACCCAGAATTTGCCGATATAGGTGCGAAAGTCGTAGAGCAGCTGCGTCCCCCACACGCTGCCCGTGGCTTCGACGTGCTGTTCGATCAGGCCGCGCAGATGCTGCACGTGAGTGCCCATGCCTTCGGGCGAAACGCGGTGGATATCGATCAACTGATGGTTGTAGCGGTCGACGAAGTCGCGCTCCATGTCGAGCACGTAGGCAAAGCCGCCGGTGAATCCCGCGCCGAAATTCACGCCCGTGCGCCCCAACACGCAGACCACGCCGCCCGTCATGTATTCGCAGCAATGATCGCCCGTGCCCTCGATGACCGCGAGAGCGCCGGAATTGCGTACGGCGAATCGCTCGCCCGCGGTGCCGGCGGCGTACAACTCTCCGCCGGTCGCGCCGTACAAGCAGGTATTGCCCATGATCACCGTCTCGCGCGCGACGAAGCTGGAACGGGCGTCGGGCTTCAAGATGATCCGCCCTCCCGCCATGCCCTTGCCGACGTAGTCGTTCGCCTCGCCTTCCAAATTGAGGTGCAGGCCGCCCGCGTTCCAGACGCCGAAACTCTGTCCGGCGGTTCCCCTGAGATTGACGATCAGCGGCGCTGCGCTCATGCCGACGTCGCCCCAGCGCTTGGCGATTTCGCCGGATACGCGCGCGCCGATCGAGCGGTGAAAGTTGCTCACCTCGTAGGAGAACTCGCCGCCCGTTTTTTCGGCGATGGCGTCCCGCATGTCGCGCAGCATCCGTTCGCCCAGCACGCCCTTGTCGAAGGGCTGGTTGCGCGGGTCGGTGCAGTATTGCGCCTGCCTCGACACCAAATCGGAATTCGCGAGCACCGGCCGGAGATCGAGCTTGCGCTGCTTGGCCGTTTCGCCGGGCAGGATTTCCAGAAGCTCGGTATGCCCGATCAGTTCCGCCATGGTCCGAACCCCCATGGCCGCCATGATCTCGCGGCACTCGCGCGCCACGAAGCGGAAATAATTCATCACCATCTCGGGCAGGCCGATGAAGAATTTGGTTCGCAGCACGTTGTGCTGCGTGGCCACGCCCGTGGCGCAATTATTAAGATGGCAGATCCGCAAGTACTTGCAGCCGAGCGCGACCATGGGCGCCGTGCCGAATCCGAAGCTTTCGGCGCCGATGAGAGCCGCCTTGATGACGTCGAGGCCGGTTTTCAATCCGCCGTCCGTCTGCAGGCGAACGCGGTGCCGCAACTCGTTGGCGCGCAGCGTCTGATGAGTTTCGGCCAGCCCCAATTCCCAGGGCGTCCCGGCGTATTTGATCGACGACAGCGGACTTGCGCCGGTGCCGCCGTCATAACCGCTGATGGTGATGAGATCGGCGTACGCCTTGGTGACGCCGGCCGCAACGGTGCCGACGCCGGGCTCGGCCACCAGCTTCACGGATACCAGGGCCTGGGGGTTCACCTGCTTCAGGTCAAAGATCAATTGGGCCAGATCTTCGATGGAGTAAATGTCGTGGTGCGGAGGCGGCGAAATGAGGCCGACGCCCGGACGGGCGAAGCGCAGGCGGGCGATCATGTCGTTCACCTTGTGTCCGGGCAGCTGACCGCCCTCGCCGGGTTTCGCGCCCTGCGCCACCTTGATCTGCAGCACCTCCGCATTGACGAGATATTCCGGCGTGACGCCGAAGCGGCCCGAGGCCACTTGTTTGATCTTGGAGTTCTTTTCGGTGCCGTAGCGCACCGGGTCCTCGCCGCCTTCGCCGGAGTTCGAGCGCGCACCCAAACGATTCATGGCGATGGCGAGCGCTTCATGAGCCTCCGGGGACAACGCTCCCAAGGACATGCCTGCGCTGTCGAAGCGCACCAGAATCGCGGCGATCGATTCGACTTCGTCGATGGGAAGGGGACGGCTGCCCGGCTTCAACTTCAGCAGGTCGCGGATGCAGGACACGGGCCGATCGTTGACCAGCGCGGCGAATTGTTTGTATTGATCGTAATCGCCGGTCATCACGGACGACTGCAAGGTCGCGATCACATCCGGGTTGTACATGTGGTATTCGCCGTTGTACATGTACTTGAGCAATCCGCCCTGTTCGACGCTCTCGGTGGGATCCCACGCGCGTCGCGCCAGGTATTCGGCGTCGCTCTTGAGGTCGGTGAAATCCGCCCCCTGGATGCGGCTCTCCGACCCCTCGAAGCACAGCGACACCACGGCCTCGCTCAAGCCGACGATTTCGAACAATTGCGCGCTGCGGTAACTCGCGACGGTCGAGATTCCCATCTTGGACATGATCTTGAACAGGCCCTTGCGAATGCCGCGCCGGTAGCTGCGGCCGAGTTCCAGACGCCGGTCCGCCTCTATTTTCACCGCGCCCTTGCGCATGAGGTCGAACAGGGTCTGATAGGCGAGATAGGGATAGACGGCCGTCGCCCCGTAGCCGATGAGGCATGCGAAATGATGTGCGTCGCGCGCGGTCCCGGTCTCGACCAGGATGTTGCACTTGCATCGCAATCCCGTGCCCACCAAGCGATGATGCACGGCGCCCGTCGCCAGCAGGGCGTGAATGGGAATCATGCCCTTGACCAGGTAGCGGTCCGACAGCAACAGCACCAGCTTGCCCGCGCGCACCGCTGCTTCGGCCTGATCGCATACCGTCAGGATCGCGGCTTTCAGATCCAATTGCTCGTCGTATTGCAGATCGATGAATTCGTGCGGCGCGCCGGAGTCCTCGAGACCCATGATCTGGCGCAACTTGCGCTGCGACAGGACGGGCGAACTCAGCACGATCTGCTCGGCGTGCTGCGGCCCCGGCACGAAGATGTTGGCTTCCGGACCGATTTGGGTCTGCAGCGACATCACGATGCTTTCGCGCAAGCTGTCGATCGGGGGATTGGTGACCTGAGCGAACTGCTGGCGGAAATAGTCGTACAAAGAGCGGACCTTTTTCGACAGCACGGGCATGGGCGTGTCGTCGCCCATCGATCCCACCGCTTCGCTCTCGTCTTCGGCCAGAACGCGGATGATTTCATCGCGCTCCTCGGCGGACACGTTGTACATTTTTTGATACAACGCCAGCTTGTCGTCGTCGAAGGGCTCGGCCGCCAAGCGCGGATCGATGAGGTCGGTCTCCAGGTAGCGCACGCCCTTCTTCAGCCACACCTTGTACGGATGACGGCTCTTCAATACATCATCCACCTGCCTGGTATCCAAGAGTTCGGCGGTGTGCAGATCCAGCGCCAGGATCTCGCCGGGGCCCAATTTGCCCTTGCGCACCACATCTTCGGGGTTGTAGTCCCAGACTCCCGCCTCGGATGCGATGGTGATGTGGCGGTTCTTGGTGATGACCCAGCGGGCTGGACGCAGACCGTTGCGATCCAGCGTGCAACACGCGTACCGCCCGTCGGTCATGACGATCCCGGCGGGACCGTCCCACGGTTCCATGTGCGTCGCGTAATACTCGTAGAAAGCCTTGAGGTCGGGGTCGATCATGTCGACCGACTGCCACGCGGGCGGCACCAGCATGCGCAGCGCATGCATGGGATCCAGGCCGCCCACCAGCAGCAGCTCGAGCATGTTGTCGAGCGACTGCGAATCCGATCCGGTCAGAGAGACCACGGGCAGGACATCGCTCAAATCCGGCAAAACCGGCGAGCGGAACAAGGGGCCGCGCGCCACGGCCCAGCTGCGGTTGCCCTGGACCGTGTTGATCTCGCCGTTGTGCGCGAGATAGCGATAGGGGTGCGCCAGCTGCCACTGCGGCAAGGTATTGGTGGAAAAGCGCTGATGGAACACGACCACGGAGGCTTCCATGCGCGGGTCATTGAGGTCGGGATAGAACTGCGCCAAAAACTGCGGCATCACCATGCCCTTGTAGACGATGGTGCTCGCCGACAGGGAGGGGACGTAGAACACCGGATCGACGGGCGCCAGGATTTTTTCGCATCGCCGCCGCGCCATGTACAGCTTGCGGTTGAAGGTGGCCTCGTCGATATCCGAGCCGGCATTCACGAATACTTGCATGATGACGGGCAGCGTCTTGAGCGCCTCCGGCCCGCAGGCCGACGGGTCGGTCGGCAGCGGCCGGAAGCCCGCCACCTCAAGCTTCTCCCGCTCGATCTGCTCGCGGAGAACGCGGCGCGCCGTGTCCGCTTTGGCCGCGTCGCGATCGAGAAATACCAAGCCTGCGGCGAAGCGCGGGCCTAAGGAAATTCCCTCCTCCGCGGCCGCTTCGCGCAGGAATCGGGTCGGCGCCTTGATCAGGAGGCCACAACCGTCCCCGGTCTTGCCGTCGGCGGCAATGGCGCCGCGATGCGTCAAGCGGTTCAGCGAACTGATGGCGGTTTCCACCACCCAGTGGCTGGCGTGATCATCGAGACTCGCGATCAGGCCGAAGCCGCAGGAGTCTCTTTCATAGCCAGACCGGTAAAGGCCCCAGTCGCCCACGCGCGCGTCCGCACCGTTGCGGCTGGCCTTGGGTTCGCCGGGCGCCGGATCTGGCATTCGTTCGATTGGCATAAAACAGGCCCACAACAATTCATGCCCCGCGGCCGATCCGCAGAATCCATTGATAGAACAACAACTTAACTCGGTTCTAGGCGCTAAATCCGCGCGCACGAAGGTAAGGCCGGACCGCCGATCGCCCGGATCGCCGGCCGGCCGTTAGACGTGCCGATGTATGCGCCTCATAATACCGAGGTGGCCGACATCGTCAACCGGCGATGTAGCGCTCCAATTGGGCGATCTGGTCCTGCTGTTCCTCGATGACCGCCTTCACCAGATCGCCAATCGACAGCATCCCGACCACGCGGCCCGACTCGACCACCGGCAGGTGACGAAAGCGGCCCTCCGTCATGAGCTCCATGCAGCGGTGCACGGTGTCCTGCGGCGATACGGTGGTCGGGGAAGCGGTCATGATCTCCTCCACCTGGGTGTCGCTCGATGAACGGCTCTTCAGAATGACCTTCCGGGCGTAGTCGCGCTCCGAAATGATGCCGAGCAACGAGCCCTGAGTCATGACGAGCAGTGCCCCCACATGGCGGGTAGCCATGATTTCAATGGCGTGGAGCACGGAATCGGTCGGCGCTACGGAGAATATCTGGCCGCCTTTGACCTGTAACAGTTGATTTACAGTCTGCATATGCTTTTCCCCCCATCATGCAGGGATTCCGTCATCAGAATCACCAGCCCTTTTCACTATACTCCCGCGTCCCTCAAGGACAAGCGTCATGCTAATTCCTGACCTCAAACCGCCCATTGCCGCCGTGCGCGCACACACGGTGTCCTCGCCGCACGGCAAGCGCTCGGACCCCTACTATTGGCTGCGTGACGACGAACGCACCGACCCGGAGGTGTTGGCGTATCTCAGCGCCGAGAATGCCTACCACGCGCAGCATCTCGCCCCGGTCAAGGCGCTCGAAGACGCGATCTATGCCGAAATCATCGCGCGCCTCAAGCAGGACGACTCGACCGTTCCATACCGCAAGAACGACTACTGGTACTACATCCGATTCGAGCCCGGCAAGGAGCATCCGATTTTCGCGCGCCGCAGCGATGCGCCCGATGCGCCCGAGCAGGTCATGTTGAATGCCAACGAACTCAGCGTGGGCCGCGAGTACTATCAAATCGGCGAAATCGACATCTCGCCCGACGGGGAGTGGCTGGCATTCTGCGAGGATACGGTGGGACGGCGCCAGTACGACCTGCGCATCAAGCACCTGCGCAGCGGAGAAATCCTGCCCGAAAGGATCGCGAACGTCGAACCGGATGTTGCGTGGGCCAACGACAACAGGACCCTGCTCTACATCGAGAAGGACCCCGAAACGCTGCTGGGTCTGCGCGTGAGGAAACACATTCGCGGCTCGGACCCGCGCGAAGACGCACTGGTTTTCGAGCAGACCGACACATCGCTATACACCGGCCTCGCGAAATCGAAATCCGACCGCTTCCTGTTCATTCACATGGAAGGGACCCTGACCTCCGAATGGCATTACGCGGACGCGAGCGATCCGCAGCTGTCGTTCAAGGTGTTCCTGCCCCGCCAACGCGACCACGAGTATGAGATCGAACACCTGGACGACCGGTTCATCATTCGCACCAATTGGCAGGCCCGCAATTTCCGGGTGATGGAGGTGCCGATCGGCCTGACGGGCTCGCGGAGCGGGTGGCGGGACATCGTCGCGCACCGCGAAGACACGTATATCGAGGATTTCGAGGTATTCGCGCAGTATTTCGCGCTGTCGGTGCGCAGCGGCGGCCTGCGCAAGATCGGCATCCACCCGTTGGCGGCGGCCGGCCCGGGGACGGGGCGCGCGGAGGGCGCGGCGGTCCACTTCATAGAGAGCGACGAGCCGGCCTACACCACATTCATTTCGGCCAATCCGGAGATCAATTCCGAGCTGCTGCGGTATTCGTACTCCTCGCTCGCGACCCCGACCACGGTGTACGACTACAACATGCGGACGGGCGAGAAGACCTTGCTCAAACGCGATCCCGTGCTCGGCGATTTCGATTCTTCGAATTACGAGACGGAATTGCTGTTTGCACCGGCCCGGGACGGACAGCGCATCCCGGTGTCCTTGATTCATCGCAAGGGCTTCCGCCGCGACGGCTCGGCGCCGTTGTTGCAATACGCCTACGGCTCGTATGGGCTTTCCACCGACCCCGGATTCTCGTCGGCGCGCTTCAGTTTGATCGACCGGGGTTTCCTCTTCGCCATCGCACACATCCGCGGCGGCCAGGAAATGGGCCGGGCGTGGTACGACGACGGGCGGCTGATGCACAAGAAAAACTCCTTCAGCGACTTCATCGACGTAACCCATTTTTTGGTCGCGCAGGGATATGCCGGCAAGGATAAGGTGTTCGCCATGGGCGGCAGCGCGGGCGGATTGTTGATGGGAGCCATCGCGAACATCAGTCCGCAGGATTACCGAGGCATCGTGGCCCAGGTACCCTTCGTCGACGTGGTCACCACGATGCTCGACGACGGCATTCCGCTCACGACCAATGAATACGAGGAGTGGGGTAATCCGGCCGACGGCGCCTCCTATGAATACATGCTGTCCTACTCGCCCTATGACAATGTCCGGGCGCAGGCCTACCCGGCGATGCTGGTTACCACCGGGCTCTGGGACAGCCAGGTGCAGTACTACGAACCCGCCAAGTGGGTGGCGAAGCTGCGCGCGCTCAAGACCGACCGTAATCCGCTCTTACTGCATGTCGATATGGACGCCGGCCACGGCGGCAAGTCAGGCCGGTTCCAGCGCTATCGGGAAACCGCCATGGAATTCGCGTTCATCCTGGACCGGTTGGGGATGCGGGAATAAAAAAAAGGGCGCCGCGAGCGGGGGAAGCTAAATCGCGGCGCCAAGATACAACCAAACCGAAACAAACCAAACGCGAATCAAAGAATTCGCGCCGCAACGGGTTGCTGCGACGAATGCAATGAAGCAAGCGGCGTGCCAAAACGGAAAACAGAGACAAATCAGTCGGTTGTGGCTTTAGACGGTCCGATGGAGCGTCGCAGTTCTGCACTCAAGTGACACGAATTGTCATCCCTGTGACACTGACCGGCGCCGGCCGCCGATACGATGGCGGCGCCTCGGCCGCGGCGAATTCAGCCTCGAGCCCAAGGCCGCGCAGAACACGTTACGCAGACTTGCCCTGGGCCGGCGGCACCACGATACAGGGCTGCGACTTGGCTTTCAGGGCGCTGCAAATCTCCCGCGCACGCTTCTCGGCGAGGCCGATCGCCTGCAGCCGGTACAAGTCGCCGCTGGTGCCCTTCGTCGGAACGACCTTGTAGGACAACCCGGCCAGCAACGTCGGATAGTCCTTCTGCAGACGGGCCCAGCGCGTTTTGGCGGCCTGAGATCCCGACTTGAACGCCCCCAACTGCACCCGGTAATGCCGCGAGCCGGCATTCGCCGTGGACTTCGACGTCGCCTTTTGAGGCTCCGTAGCCGCGCTGCCCGGCGCCGACGCCGAGGCGTTGCCCGCGACGGGCTGATTCACGGTCTTGCGCGGCGGCGCAGCCGACGCGGCATTCTCGGCCGCCTCCGAACCCGCAGTGGCGCTCCCGGTCGCGCCGGGCTCGGTAGCGGACGGCGGCGGAACCGCGGATCCCGACGGCGCCTGCGCCAACGTGAAATTCTCGACGCGAATGCGCGCCTCTTCGGTCCATTTCCCTTCGGGATATTGTTTCAGGAAGGCTTGATACGCCTCGGGCGTATCTGCATCGCGCGCCTTCTGCCAATCGCGCTCTTCGTACAGTTCCTTGACGCGCGCCTGTGCTTGAGCCGTGAACTCGCCGCTCGGGTATTTCTTGAGGAACTGCTCGTACGCATCCGCCGTGTTGGTTTCGCGGGTCTTCTGCCAGTCGCTTTGCTGGCGACTGCAACCGGAGAACGCCAGCGCCAACGCGCAACACAGGCCCAAAACCATTGTTTGTTTGGTCATTTTTTGAACTCGAACCCCAGGATGGTGGAAGCCTTCCCATTCTACTTCGATTTGCCCGGCCTGTCGGCGACGCCAAGCTCGTCACAGCATGGCGAGCCCGAATAGGATATTCAAACGACATGAACGAACCCAAGCGTCGGTTCTTGGAGCGTGCCCCCCTGAACGGGTCGCCCAGTCCGACCGTCATTCCCGCAGAAACCATACTGGTCGGCAATATCCGCGGCAACGGGCAGTTCGTCGTATGCGGCGAAGTGCACGGCGACGGCGAACTGGACGGCCCGCTCTTTTTGGCCGCGACGGGGCAGTGGTTCGGACACATTCACGCTCATCAAGCCATTGTCGCGGGTAAGATCGTGGGCGGCATCGTCGTCCTGGACAAGCTCGAAATCGGCCTGACCGCGGTGATCCGCGGCCGAGTCAGGGCGCGCACCATTGCCATCGCCAAAGGCGCGATCGTCGACGGCGAGATCGAGGTCACATCCGGAGATCCGATCTTGGAATTCGAGGAAAAGCGCCGCGATCCTTGAGACGCGGGGCCGTCGGGCGGAATCGCGCACTGTGAAGATGAAATGAAAGAATACGATGTGATCGTCGTGGGCGGCGGCATTCACGGCGCCGGCGTACTGCAGGCCGTCGCGGCCGCCGGCTACAAGAGCCTGCTCATCGAGAAGCGGGCGCTGGCGAGCGGTACGTCCAGCCGCTCCAGCAAATTGATTCA
>JBEKYO010000075.1:0-24760 GCA_049510875.1 Steroidobacteraceae bacterium | reverse complement strand
CATGAAGGCGAGCAGGTGCTTGAGGTCGGCATCGCTCAGATCGCGATATCCGTACGCCATGAATCGCCGCATCGGCAGCCGCATGTTCTCCTCCAACCCGGCTCGGCTGGCCTCGCCCGATTTCTGCGCTCTCTCGCCGACCGCCACCGGATCCATGCCGGAGCCGATGGCCGTGCCCACCGCCACGGCCTGGCCCATGCTCAAGAAAATGCGCACCGTGGATTCCGACGAGTGCGTGGCACGCTCCAATTTCTCGAACAGCGCGTCGCGCTTGGCCGTGGACGCTGCCGTGATTTCACCGTTCATCACCTTGTCGATGTTCGCCTCACCGAGTTCCGCTTCGGCGATGTCGGCGCTCACCATGCGTTTGCCGAGATCGCTGGTCAGGAAGGCCTGGATCTTGGTCAAGGTCGGCAGGTCGAGATTGTTCGCCATCGCCTGCAGGGCGGGCGCTTCGAACACGTCGATGCGAAACCCGCGCACGGCGGCAGCCGATACCGCGGCGAGCTGCGCCTCCGTCAATTTCGCGGAAGTGTCGGTGGCGAACAGTTGCCGGATGTGTTCCGGCATCGCTCCCAATGAAGCACGCACCTGTTCGCGCATGGCAGCGGCCTGGTAAACTTGCGCCGCCGTGTCGATGTCGACCGTCGATTCGGCAGCGTAGGCGGTTGCCGCCAGACACATCAACAACGCGAATCGAATCATGCGCGAACTCCGAGTGACTGCATGTGCTCGACGATTGTACACTCAAGGCCTCCGCAGGCTGGCTGTTACGAGGTGGCAATGGGGACGCTCAAGATTTCGACTGTCTTGCTCGCGGTTTCGTTCACTCTGGGATGCTCCTCCGGGCAGAGTCCGGATCCGCCGGGCGCCGCAGCACCGCCCGCAAAAACCGTGTTCGATCCGCTGACGCAGCAATTGACGAAGGCGCGAGACGTACAGAAGGCCGCCGACGCAAACGCGGAGGGCACGCGCCAGGCGGTGGATCATCCGGAACGCGGCGACAGCACTCCATAGGAGCCTGTCTGAGTATTCTGCGCGGCTCACGCAGAATACTCAGACAGGCTCCTAAGTTCCTCAGGCTTCACGGCAGAACATGACTCCCCTCGATGGCTTGCGCCAGGCCTGGCGCTTTAGTGTCCGCAAGACCTTGGCGCGATGGGTGCGCATCACGATCAAGCCCGATGACGCCGGCACCGGGATCGCGGCGCGGCCGCGCCCGGTGTGCTACGTGCTCGAACGCGAAAGCCAGACAGACCTCGCCGTGCTCAACAACGCCTGCCGGCAGCTGCGCTTGCCCTCGCCGGAGCGGCGCCTGTCCGTCGGTCCGGGCCGCGCCGGCAAGGCGCATCTCGAGCTCATGCGGCGCCCGGGCCTGTTCAATGCGCGCGTGATCCCGCGGGCGCCCCGGTACCTCGAGCAATTGATCGCCGCCGCCGACGCGCATCCGGATTTCGACATCGATCTGGTGCCGGTGGCCATTTTCTGGGGCCGCGCCCCGCACAAGGAAGTGAGCCTGTGGCGCCTGTTGTTCACCGAAGACTGGGTGTTCGCGGGACGGTTCAAGAAGGCGCTCACGGTGCTGTTCAACGGCCGCAACACGCTGGTGTATTTCGGCGAACCGGTGCGCCTGCGCGATGCCCTGGAGGAGGGCCTGCGCACACCGCGCAGCGTGCGGCGCATCCTGCGTTCGCTGCGCGCGGGGTTGCGGGCGCAACGCGCCTCAACCATCGGACCCGATCTGTCGCACCGGCGCACGCTGGTGGCGCACATCCTGAGCACGCAGGCCGTGCGCCGCGCGGTACGCCAGGAAATGAAGTCGCGGCAGGACCAAGGGCGACCGGTGACGCGGCGAGCCGCCCTCCTCATCGCCCGCCGGCACGCGCTCGAAATCGCGGCGAATTATTCCCAGCCCTTCATCACTTTCATGTCGCTGCTGCTCGGCCGGTTGTGGAACTGGCTGTACGACGGCGTGGAGTTCGAGCACGTCGAGAACTTGAGCGCCGTCGCCGACGGCGCGGAAATCATTTATCTGCCGTGCCACCGCAGCCACATGGATTACCTGCTGCTGTCGTACGTGATCTATCGCAAGGGATTCGCGGTGCCTCACGTTGCGGCGGGCGTGAACCTGAACCTGCCGGTGATCGGGCGCTTCCTGCGCAAGGGCGGCGCATTTTTCCTGCGCCGGACGTTCAAGGGCGATCCGCTGTACGCCGTGGTGTTCATGAACTACCTGGGGTTCATGATGGCGCGCGGTCATCCGCTCGAATACTTCGTCGAGGGCGGACGCAGCCGAACCGGACGGCTGCTCGCACCGCGCACGGGCATGCTGACGATGACCGTGCGCAGCTTCATGCGCGACCCGAACCGTCCGGTCGTCTTCATTCCCGTGTATTTCGGCTACGAGCGGATCGCCGAGGGCAGGACCTACATCGGCGAGCTGTCGGGCCAGCCCAAGGAGAAGGAAAGCGTCCTCGGTCTCCTCAAGGCGTCGGCATCGGTGCTGCGCAAGAAATTCGGCAAGGTTCACGTCAATCTGGGGGCACCCATCCGCCTCGACGAGGCGCTGCAGAAGCACAATCCACAGTGGCGCGCGGCGGGCGACGAGCCGCGCGAGCCGTGGCTGAGCGACGCCATCCAGGATCTGGCCACGTCGGTGGTCGTCGGAATCAACGCCGCGGCCGCGGTGACTCCCGTCAATCTGGTGGCCATGGCCATGCTGGCGACGCCGCGGCAGTCGTTGCCGGAATCCGCGCTGGCGAGCCAACTCGAGTTGTACCAGCGGCTGCTGCGCGCGGCTCCATACGGTCCGCTGGTGACGGTCACCGGCGACCACGGCGCCGCCATGATTTATTACGCGGAGAGCATGGGGATGCTCGAGCGGCAGAAGCACCCGCTCGGCGACATCATGCGAATGACCGAGGAGCACGCGGTGCTTGCGACCTACTACCGCAACAACATCCTGCATCTGTTCGCCATGCCCTCGCTGATCGCCTGCGGCTTCATCAGCAATGCGTGCATGCGTACGGTGGACCTGCAGCGCCTGGTGTGGCGCGTATACCCGTACATCGCCGCGGAGCTGTTCCTGCGGTGGGAGGAAACGGAGATCGGCGCGGTTGTCGATGCGCTGCTCGATGCGTTCGTCGATCTGAATCTGCTGGAAGTGACCGCGGACCGCGGCGAGTGGCTGCGCCCCGCGCCGACGTCGCTCGCGGCCGTCAAACTGTCGTTGCTCGCGCAATCCACCATTCAAACGCTGGAGCGCTACTATCTCGTGGTCGCGCTCCTGCTGCAGGCGGGTTCCGGCGCGATCGGCAGCCAGGCGCTCGAGGAGCGCTGCCATCTGATGGCGCAGCGAATCTCGGTGCTGTACGGACTCAACTCGCCGGAGTTCTTCGACAAGAGTCTGTTTCGCAATTTCATCGAGCTATTGCGGCGCCGGCGGGTGGTGCAGACGTCGGCGGACGGCAACCTGCTGTTCGGCGAACTGCTGCTCGGAGTGGCTGCCGATGCGCAAATGGTGTTGTCCGAGCAAATCAGGCACAGCATCCTGCAGGTGACCCTGGGGCAGTAGGCTTGGTGCCTAGTGAAAGGCGAACTCGGGATTGCGCAGGTATTTTCCGGACCGCCGTGAATCCGTCCATGGAGGCTGCGGGAAAAACATTGCGCTACGGCTGCGGGAAAAACATTGCGCTACGCAGTCCCTGCTGCGCGCAAGCCCGGGGTGACCATCCCTGGTCACCCGTGCGACGCATGCGTCGCACCCTGTTTTTCACGCTCCGGAAAATACCTGCGCAATCCCGAGTTCTTGAGTGTGGTCACTCCCAGGCGCGGGTGCCGCGGCCCTGCTTGGTGGTGCCGCGCCGCTTCTTCGAGTCGATGCGGCGCTCCTTCGACGCGCGCGTCGGGCGGGTCTTCTTGCGAATCTTGGGCTCGATCAAGGCGGCGCGAATCAGTTCGGCCAGCCGCTCCAGCGCATCGCGGCGGTTCTGTTCCTGGCTGCGTTCGCTGCGCGCGCTGATGAGTATGCTGCCGTCATCGATGAGCTTCTGTCCGGCCAGCCGGCGCAGGCGGTTTCTGGCGGCCACCGGCAGGCTGGTGTTGTTGGGAAGCAGGAACCGGAGCTGCACCGCGCTCGCCACCTTGTTGACGTTCTGGCCGCCCGGCCCCGAGGAGCGGATGAATTTCCACTCGAATTCCTCGTCCGGGATGGCGAGGCCGGGGGTGATGATGAGCGGAGGCAATGCTACGGCCCGCGCGATCAGTCGATATCCGGCAGGGCGTTGTGCATGCGGATCTCGTGCTGTGTGACGGGGATGGTGATGTTCTGTTCCCTGAACAGCCGCCAGATGGCGCGGTTGACTTCGGAACGGATGTTGTTCACGCCGTCCTGCGGATCGGAGATCCAAAAGCGCAGTTCGAGTTCGATGCCGCTGTCGCCGAAGTGCATGAGGCGCGATACCGGCAGCGGATCGCGCAGCACACGCCGTTGACCATCGCAGGCTTGCAGCAGGAGCTGCAGCGCGAGTTCCGGGTCGTCGTTATAGCTCACGCGCACCGGCAACTTGAGCCGGATCTTGGGATCGGTGTAGCTCCAGTTGATGACGGCATTCGAGATCAGCTGCTGATTCGGCACCAGCATTTCGACGCCGTCGCGGTCGCGCACCACGACATAGCGGCCGCGCAGTTCCTGCACCCAGCCGAAGTTCTCCGTACTGGTGCCGGACTGGCCCGACAAGCTGATGACGTCTCCCGGCTTGATCGAGCGGTCCATCAACAGCACGAAACCGCTGACGAAATTGGCGGCGATGGACTGCAGGCCGAAGCCAAGGCCGAGGCCGATCGCGCCGGTCAGCACGGTGAGGGCGGTGAGATCGACGCCGGCCGCGTTCAGGCCGAGGAGGATGCTGAGGCCGATCAAGAACGCGTTGACGAACTTTGCGATGCCGATGCGGGTGGAGGGCGCCAGCGTGCTGAGCTTCATGAGCCGGCGTTCGATCCAGCGGCTGATCCAGGCGGCGACCAGCACGAACAGAGTCAAGGTGAACAACAGCTTCAAGATGGACCAGACGGTGATGCGGGACTTTCCCGCCGCAACGCCGATGTTGTCCAAGGTGGCGATGATGGGTTCGAGCCAGTCGAGATACTCGGCGGCAATCGCCAGCCAGATCAGCAAGGTGATCCGGTTTTCCCAGTGCTGCATCCACGACTTGTGGCCGAGACTGGCGGCGAACAGAAATACGACGACGCGGACCACGGCGTAGGCGCCGATCAGCCGCATGGCCGCGTCCATCAGCGAGACGTCCAAATGCACCGCGATCAGGACGCCGCGCGCCATTGCAACCAGCGACAGCGCCAGCACCACCGGGGCTACCACGACGATGCCTTGCGTGGCGAAGTAGGCCCACGTCAAGGCGGTCGGCGCCGGCGTCCCGCGATGCTGATGGCGATCGCTCAGCCGGGCGCCGGCCAGCCAGCCCACCCACAGACACGCCGCCACGGCGGCCATTTCGACGATGACGTTGCGGGTCAGCAAAATGTCGAAGAACGCCCCGATACGGCGCCACGCGTCCATCATGCGTTCAGGTCCGGGATCAACTGGCTTTCGAGTCTTGCGATTTGGTCCTTGAGCATCAGTTTGCGCTTCTTGAGGCGCTTCATCTGCAGCTCGTCGACCTTGAAGTCCATGCTCAGCCGGGAGATGACGTCGTCGAGGTCGCGATGCTCGATGCGTAGCTGACGCAGGCGCTCGATGTTCTTGAACAAATCTCTATTGACGTTGCTTTCTTCGTCGGTCACTGAAGGTAGCTGCTCCCGCGATCTTACTTAGTTTTAGAGGCCGAACTCGCGCCACACCGGGACGATGCCATCCGGTAGCTTAAGGGACCGGCCCAAGGGATTCCAAATCTGCTGCGGACCGTGAAAATCGGAGCCGACGGACCCCGCGAAGCCGAACTTCACCGCAAGCGCGGCGGATGCCTCGACATGATGCGCCCCATTTCCGCCGCTGACGACCTCGATTGCGCGGCCGCCCGCCGCTGCGAAATCGGCGAGCAATTGCCGGCGCGCGCCGGCGGACAACGCGTAGCGCGCGGGGTGCGCCAGCGAGGCCAAGCCACCCGAATCGCGGATCCAACCGACCACGTCGGCAAGCCCGGGCCACTCGGCAGCGAAGTGGGCCTCCTTGCCCTTTCCCAGGTACTTGCGAAACGCATCGTCCGTGCGGCTGACGTGACCGCCCGCGCGCAGCGCTTCGGCCAGATGCGCCCGGGTCGGCACCCCGGGCTGTGCCTCGACCGCAGCCAGCAAGTCGTCGCCCGGTAATTTCAATTGGCTGAGCCGCGCGCAGATCTTGCGCATGCGCACCCGCCGCCGTTCTTCCTGGGTGTCGAGCCTGCCGCGTAGCCGGCCACAGGCCGGGTCGATCCACAGTCCGAGGACGTGGATGGCCTGAGAACGCCACGAGGCGGAGATTTCAACGCCGGGCACGAGCGTGATCCGGAGGCGGTCGGCTTCGCGCCGGGCCTCGTCCAAGCCCGCGACCGTGTCGTGATCGGTCAGCGCCAGCACGCGGAGCCCGGCGGCGGCGGCGAGTTGCACCAGGTCGGCCGGGGTCAGAGTGCCGTCGGAGCGGTTCGAGTGCGTATGCAGGTCGATGTGGGCATGCGGGGCGCTTGGGCACTGGCTCACGTCGGCGCGCTCGCGAGGCCAACGGCTTCGAGCCGCTGTCCCGCCAGCACGATGAAGCCCTGCGAGCGTTCGAATCCATCGTTGGTATAATCAAATGTATAAGTGCGCAAAAGACGGCGCCGGCCGTGCGAATCGCGCCGCAGCCGAAAACCGGAGAATGCCACCGTACCGTCCAAGAATTGCACCACGGCACGCGAGCAGGTTTCGCGCGCAATGCGGTTGGCCGACTCGCGGGCATCCATGGCGACCTGCCATACCTTGTAGGCGGCGCCGAGGCCGGCAGCCGCCACCAACAACAAGAGGAGATCGTCGCCCATGGGCCCAAGCTTACCCCACCTGCGCTACGCTCCGCAGTCCGGGCGGCGCCCGGCCCCCCCGGCAGGGCGCCCCCGGGGCGCCAGCCGCCGGACCCCCTGGAATTCCGCTCAAGGCCCCCCATAGTCATACCCATGGAACTTACGCCCCGCGGGAAGAGCTCAATGAGGAACGACCTGACGCCGTATTTGACAGTGCGTGTCGAGCCCGACGACATGGTGCAATACGTTCACAACCTGATGACCACGCCGGCGCGCGCCAATGCCCAGTGGGGGCCCGACACCGCCGTGGGCCGCGCCGCGCAGCTGCGCTGGGGCGCGCTCAATCGGGCATTCGGCGACGCGCGCGTCAGCACCTGGACCACGCACCAAAAACGCAACCAATTGCACGTGCCCGCCGCGTTGATTGCGGCCGCCGGAGTCGCACGCTTGACCCTGGCCGAGGACGAAGTGGTATTCGATATCCCCACCCTGCTCGATGCCACTCTGGAGCTGTGCGAGCCTGTCGGCCACGCCTGAGGCCGGCCGGCGGCGCGCGACGCCCTACGCGGGCGGCAGCACGCAAGGATCGCTGAAGGCCACGAAATCGCCGTTGATAACGCTCTCGCGGCAGTTGTAGCGCAGCCGATGCCCGTCGAGGCGGGTGACATGGCCCCCGGCCGCTTCGAGCAGCGCCTGGCCCGCGGCAGTGTCCCACTCCGAGGTGGGTCCGAAGCGCGGGTAGAGTTCGGCCCTGCCTTCGGCGATCAGACAGAATTTCAGTGAACTTCCGATGCCGGTCATGACATGCGGCCCGAGGCGCGCCAGATAGCCCGCAGTGTCGGCGCTGGCATGGGAGCGGCTGCCGACCACGCGCAGCGGACTATTGGGCGGGCAGGTGCGAATCCGCGTCTGCGGCGCGCCGCGATGCCGGCTGAAGGCACCCAGGCCCGCCGCACCCCAATACAAGAGTCCCTGGGCGGGCGCGGCGACGACGCCCAGCAGCGGTTCGTGATCGCGCACCAACGCGATGTTGACGGTGAATTCGCCGTTGCGCTTGATGAACTCACGCGTGCCGTCGAGCGGGTCGACCACCCAGAGCTCATGCCAGGTCTTGCGCTCGGCCCAGGGAGCCTGCGCCGATTCCTCCGACAAAATGGGGATGTGGGGCGTGATGCGTTTCAGGCCCTCCATGATGATGTGCTGAGACTCCAGATCGGCAAGCGTCAGGGGTGAGTTGTCGTCCTTGCGTTGCACCGCAAAGGCGCCATCGTAAATTTGCATGATGGCGGTGCCGGCGGCCGCGACCGTGGGCATCAGCGCGTCGGCGAGGTCGAGAAGGTTATCCATGGCTTGGTATCATACGCATATGGCTGCCGCGGCGATCGACTGGTCGAGGATCGATACCGTTCTCCTGGATATGGATGGCACGCTGCTCGACTTGCGTTTCGACAATTGGTTTTGGCAGGAGCACATCCCGGGCCATTACGGCGCCGCGCACGGGCTGAGCCCGGCCGAAGCGTGGCAACGGCTCGAGCCGAAGTTTCATGCGATGCGCGGCACCATCCAGTGGTATTGCATCGATTATTGGAGTGACGAGCTGGGCCTGGATGTCGCGGGCTTGAAACGCGCGGTGCGCGCCCAGGTCGGCTACCTGCCCGGCGCCGAAGATTTTCTGCGCAGGCTCAAGGCCAGCGGCAAGCGACGGGTGCTGGTCACCAACGCCCATCCGATGACGCTGGCGATCAAAAGCGACCGGGTGGGGCTCACGGCTCACTTCGATGCCTGTTACTCCACGCATGCCTTCGATGCCCCGAAGGAACATGGTGATTTTTGGCCGCGTCTGCACGCCGCGGAGCCGTTCGACGCCGGGCGCACGCTCGTGGTCGACGACAGCCTGCCCGTGCTCGAGGCCGCGCAGCGCTTCGGCATCGGCTGGCTGCGCGCCGTCCGGCGGCCCGATTCGGCGCGGCCGGCTCAACACACCGGGCACTACGCGGCGGTCGACCGCGTCGCCGAATTGTTGTAGGCGCTGCGCGCCGAATTTGCGGCGTCGCGGCGACGCCGTCCTGGAGACGCTCGCTGCGCGAGCGAGAAGAGGGGACCTTAAACTAACTGCCGGCGGCGCCGGGCGTGGGAGCGCCTCCACCGCCCGGACTGCCGCCGCCGCCGCGATTGCGCCGCCGCCGGGCCGGGTTCGGTCCCCCCGACGCGTCACCCGAGCCCTGGCCGTCGGGCTGGCTCGGCGGCGCCGGGGCCGGGGCGGGATGGGGCGCCGGCGGCCGCCGCGGGCCGCTGCTGCCACGGCTGGGACCGGAACGCCCGGTGCCGCTCGAGCGTCCGGCGCCGCCCGAGCGTCCGGAACCGCTCGAACGTCCGCCGCCCTGACGGCCCCCGCCACCCCTCGATTGGCCGGGCCGCGGCGCGCGCTCGCGCCATTGCGCGGGAGGCGGGGCGGTGACCTGCGCCAGATCGCTGATGTCGATGGCCGCGCGCGGAATCTGATGTCCGATGTACCGTTCAATGTCCGGCAGCGAGATGGCGTATTCCTCGCAACCGAAACTGATCGCATCGCCCTCGGCGCCGGCTCGCGCCGTGCGGCCGATCCGGTGCACGTAGTCCTCGGCATCGTTCGGCAGGTCGAAGTTGAAGACATGACTCACATCGGGAATGTGCAGCCCGCGCGATGCCACATCGGTGGCGATCAGCACGGCGATCTCGCCGTTGTGAAACTCGCGCATCATCTTGAGCCGTTTGGTCTGCGGCACGTCGCCCGACAACGCTTGCGCCACGAAACCGTTCGCCGTCAAGGTGCGTTCGAGCACTTCGGCGATTCGCTTCGTGTTCACGAATACCATCGTGCGGCGGGCATCGATGCGGCGCAGCAGCCCCATCAGCAGCGGAATCTTCTCCTCGGTCGAGGGGAAGTACAGCACCTGCTTGACGCGATCCACCGTCATCTTGTCCGGCTCGATGCGGATCAACTCGGGATTGTTCATGTGCTCGTACGCGAGCTCCATCACGCGGTGCGAGAGCGTGGCGGAGAACATCATGGTGAGGCGCAGGGTCGGATGCGGCAAACGCCGCAGAATGAAGCGAATATCCTTGATAAATCCCAAATCGAACATACGATCGGCTTCATCCATGACTGCCACTTGAACGTGCCGCAGCTCGAACACATGTTGCTTGAAGTAATCGATGACGCGGCCGGGGGTGCCGATCAGCACGTCGACGCCTTCCTCGAGGATGCGGCGCTGCTTGTCGTAGTCGACACCGCCGAACACGATCGCGAGCTTGAGGCCCGTGTATTTGCCGATGCCCTCCGCGTCGGAGTGGATTTGCACCGCCAGTTCGCGGGTGGGTGCGATGACGATGGCGCGGGGCGCGTTCACCGGCTTGCCGGCGGCAGCGGGCTCGGTCAGCAGGCGATTGAACAGGGCGATGAGGAACGCCGCGGTCTTACCGGTGCCGGTCTGAGCTTGGCCCGCGACGTCGCGGCCGGCGAGCGCCACGGGCAGGGTTTGGGCCTGAATGGGCGTGCAGCGGGTGTAGCCGAGTTCGGCGATCGCTCGCTTCAACGATTCGGCGATGTTTAAGGAATCGAACGTGAGATTACTGAGATGGGCGTCTGACATTTTCGCTTTGTGAACTGCAGAAACTTGCAAAATGGTGGGGGACCGGTTAACAATACGGGCAATCCGGAGCTGGTCTATCCGCTCCCCTCAACCGTATCATCGGTACCCTTTTAAGGTAATCAAGGCCGCTAAAGCCGCTGTATTGTGCCCGAACGGCCGCGCATCGTCACTTCGCGCAGGTCTCAAGAATCCGCTCCCCCACAAACAACCCCGCAAAACAACTTCAAATGAATCTCCAAAAGGAGGTATATCCGCAGTGAGTAATCCAAGTATCGTCCATACTAGCGACGCCACGTTCGACAAGGACGTGCTCAAATCCGAAAAGCCGGTTTTGCTCGATTTCTGGGCCGAATGGTGTGGTCCTTGCAAAATGATCGCGCCGATCCTCGACGAGATCGCCGATCAGTACAAGGACAAAATTCGGATCGCCAAGCTCAATATCGACGACAACCCGGCAACCCCGCCCAAGTTCAATATTCGCGGCATTCCAACGCTGATCCTGTTCAAGAACGGCACCGTGGAGGCCCAGAAAGTCGGAGCAGTCACGAAATCGCAGCTCGCCGCCTTTCTGGACAGCAACCTGTGAGAGGCTATCTAGGAAACCAGTCCCGCGGCGGCGGCCAGGGCGGCCAAGGCGGGCAACAGGGCGGCGGTCAAGGCGGCGGCGGGCGCTCCAATCGATCCAATCGAGGGCCCCGCAACGACAACCGCAACGGCAATACCAACGGCGGCAGACCTCCCCAAGAAGACTACGGCGACCTGCCCGAGGGCGGCGATGACTTAGAGATCATTGCACCGACGGATCTGGCGCGCAGCCGCAGTTCGATGAACCTCACCGAACTGAAGAAACGGCCGATCAGCGACTTGGTCAAGCTGGCCGAGACCATGGGTCTCGAGAACATGGGCCGCTCGCGCAAGCAGGACATCATTTTCGGCGTCTTGAAGGCGCACGCGCGCAAGGGCGAAGACATCTACGGCGACGGCGTGCTGGAGATCCTGCAAGACGGCTTCGGGTTCCTACGCTCGTCCGACTCGAGCTACCTGGCCGGTCCGGACGACATTTATGTCTCCCCGAGCCAGATCCGCCGCTTCAACCTGCGCACCGGCGACTCGATTTCCGGACTGATCCGTCCGCCGAAAGACGGCGAGCGGTATTTCGCGCTGCTGAAGGTCGGCGAGATCAATTTCGACTCCCCGGAGAGTTCGCGCGGCAAGGTGCTGTTCGAGAACTTGACGCCGCTGCATCCCACGGAGCGGTTGAAGCTCGAGCGCGGCAACGGCTCGACCGAAGATTTGACGGCTCGCGCCATCGATTTGGTGGCGCCGATCGGCAAAGGCCAGCGCGGCCTCATCGTCTCGCCGCCCAAGGCGGGCAAGACGATGCTGCTGCAGAATATCGCCACCGCCATTACCGCCAATCACCCGGAGTGCTACCTCATCGTGCTGCTCATCGACGAGCGGCCCGAGGAAGTGACCGAGATGGCGCGCACGGTAAAGGGCGAGGTCGTCTCGTCCACATTCGACGAACCCGCGAGCCGCCACGTGCAGGTCGCGGAAATGGTGATCGAAAAAGCCAAGCGCCTGGTCGAGCACAAGAAAGACGTGGTCATTCTGCTCGACTCCATCACGCGCCTGGCGCGCGCCTACAACACGGTGGTCCCGAGTTCCGGCAAGGTGCTCACGGGCGGTGTGGACGCCAACGCGCTGCAGCGACCGAAGCGATTCTTCGGCGCGGCGCGCAACATCGAGGAGGGCGGCAGCTTGACCATTCTCGCGACTGCGCTCGTCGACACGGGTTCGAAGATGGACGATGTGATATTCGAGGAGTTCAAGGGCACGGGCAATTCGGAGATCCATTTGGACCGCCGTATCGCCGAGAAGCGCACCTTTCCGTCGATCAACATCAACCGCTCGGGCACGCGCAAGGAGGAGCTCATCACGGATCCTGCGGAGCTGTCCAAGATGTGGATTCTGCGCAAGCTGCTGCATCCAATGGACGAGTTGGCCGCGATCGAGTTCCTGTTGGACAAGATGAAGGACACCAAGACCAACACGGACTTCTTCGACGCGATGAAGCGCTAGGTCCGCGGGGCAGGAGTTCCGGGAGCGCAGGACATGCAGTGGTGGGCGTGGATCGCGGTTGGCGCCATCCTGTTGGGATCGGAGTTGACCTTCGTCAATGCACAGTTCTATCTGGTGTTCGTCGGCATCAGTGCGCTCGTCGTCGGAATCCTGGCGCTCGCCGGACTGGCAACGGCCGACTGGCTGCAGTGGCTGTTGTTCGCCGCGCTCGCGGTCACGACCATGCTCACGTTCCGGAAACGGATCTACGAGAGCACGCGCCGCACCCTGCCGGCCGTAGGGAGCGGCCCGGCCGGCGAAATCGTGACGCTGCCGATCGCGCTGCCTCCCGGAGAGACCTGCCGTTTGGAGTGCCGCGGCAGTTCTTGGAGCGCGATCAACGCCGGTGAATCCGTCATCGCCGCCGGTGCGCGGGCGCGCATCGAGCGCGTCGACGGTTTGACCCTGGTGGTGCGCGGCGAGGATTGATACGCAGCGCCGTCGGACACTTTGGCGCGCCATGCGCGACATTCGAGGAGAATCGATTGGAAATTTCCATCAGCTACGTCTTCATAGCCGTGGCCCTGCTCGTCGTCATCGCGATTTTCAAAACGGCCACCGTGGTGCCGCAGCAGAGCGCCTACGTGATCGAATACCTGGGCAAGTACAGCCGCACGATTCAAGCCGGGTTTCACATCCTGATTCCCTTCTTTGAGAAAATCGCCTACCGGCACAGCCTCAAGGAACTGGCGCTGGACATACCGGAACAGATCTGCATCACCCGCGACAACGTGCAGGTCGGGGTCGACGCGGTGCTGTACATGCAGGTCCTCGACCCGCACCTCGCCTCCTACGGCATCACCAATTACGGCTTTGCCATCGCGCAGCTCGCGCAAACCACCCTGCGCAGCGAAATCGGCAAGATCGAACTCGACCGCACCTTCGAGGCGCGCGGCGCGATCAATGCGAACGTGGTCGGCGAGCTGGACAAGGCGTCGGTGGCCTGGGGGGTGAAGGTTCTACGGTATGAAATCAAGAACATCACCCCGCCCAAGGACGTGCTGTCGGCGATGGAGAAGCAGATGCGCGCCGAGCGCGAAAAGCGCGCCGTCGTGCTCACCTCCGAGGGCGAGCGCGACGCCAAGATCAACGCCGCCGAGGGCGACAAGCAGCGCGTGATCAAACAATCCGAAGCGAACAAGCAGCAGCAGATCAACGAGGCCGAGGGGCAGGCGCAGGCCATACTCGCGGTGGCCACCGCCACCGCCGAGGGACTGCGGCAGGTGGGCATCGCGCTCTCCGATCGCGGCGGCATCGAAGCCATGCAGCTGCGCATCGGCGAAGAATACGTCAAGCAGTTCGGCAAGCTCGCCCAGGCGGGAACCACGCTTGTGGTGCCCGCGAATCTCACGGACCTCGCCTCCATCGTGACCATGGCGACCAGCATCGCGCGCAAGCCGCAATCTTAGATCGATGCCCAACCGCGCCAGCGCCCAAATAGGCTTCACGGAATTCGTCGCGCTGGTCGCGGCGATGATGGCGACGCAGGCGATGGCCATCGACGCGATGCTGCCGGCCTTCCCCATCATCGTCCGTGCGCTGCACGTCGCCAACGAGAATCACGGTCAGTGGATACTCACCGCCTACCTGGCGGGGCTCGGTGCGGGCCAGTTGCTCTGGGGTGTGCTGTCGGACCGATTCGGCCGCCGGCCGGTGCTGCTGGGCGGCCTCGGGATGTATGTCGGCGCGGCGCTGTTATGCGGCTTGACCGGCAGCTTTCACGCGCTGCTGGTCTGGCGCTTCATCCACGGCTTGGCGGCGGCGAGCATGACCGTGACGCGGTCGGTGATCCGCGACCTGTACTCGGGGCGCCAGATGGCGCGCGTCATGTCGCTCACCTTCGTCGTATTCCTGATGGTGCCGGTCCTGGCGCCGAGTCTCGGACAATTGGTGCTGGCGATCGCCCCGTGGCGCTACATCTTCATCGTCAGCAGCGTGTTCGCCTCGATCGTGTGGTTGTGGGCGTCGCTGCGGCTGAAGGAAACGCTGCACCCGGAATATCGGCTCACCCTGACGCACAGCCACATCGTCGCTGCGGTGCGGCTGGTCGCCGGCAATCGCGCGTCGCGCTGGTACACCCTCGCCTTGACCGTCATGCTCGGCTCCATTATGGCCTACGTCGGCATGGTGGCCCAGATTTTTGCCGATTCCTTTCACCGAGCTGGCTTGATGCCCGGCATGTTCGCTCTGTGTGCGGTCACGATGGGCTGCGCCGCCTACATGAACTCGCGCCTGGTGGAACGTTTGGGGATGCGGCTCATCTCGCATACGGCATTGTTGGGCTTCATCGGCATCAGTGCGGCGCACGTCGCCGTCGCCGCGCTCGGGCTGGAGCAGCTCTGGACCTTCGTCGCCTTTCAGTCGGCCACCATGGCGCTGTTCAGCCTGTCGGTTTCAAACTTCGGCGCCATGGCGATGGAGCCCGTCGGGTCGGTGGCCGGCATCGGCGCCTCGTTGCAGGGTTTCATTTCGACCATCGGCGGCGCGCTCGCCGGCGCCGCCATCGGGCGCTGGTTCAATGGGACCACCCTGCCCCTGGCCGCCGGCGCCCTGGGCTGCGGACTGCTGAGCCTCGCGTGCGTATTGTTGGCGGAGAAGGGCCGGCTGTTCAGGCATCACCACGCGGCGGCGGGCATCAGCATCGCCGATGCCGCCGCCGTCGAGGGCGCCGGATTTCACTAGGAGCCGGCGCCCTCGACCCGCGGAAATTCTGCCGCGCCCACGGCCATGGGGAACGCTCGGACAGGCTCCCGTTCATCGCTCATCTGTGCGGTGCCACCAGCGCGAAGAACGCTCCCTGCGGATCGGTGCACTGCACGATCCACTGTCCTCCGGGCACTTGATGCGGGCCGTTGACGATCGTGCCTGCGCCCGCCGTGACGCGGGCGGCGGCGGCGTCGATCGCCGCGACGTTGAAGTAATAGGCCCAATGTGGCGTCGGAACGGCGGCAGGTTTGGTCATCATGCCGCCGATGGCAGCGTCTCCGGCGGCGAACAATTGATAAATGCCCATGGGGCCCATGTCGACGGCGTCGGCCTTGGTCCAGCCGAACATCGCTGCATAGAACGGGAAGGCGGCCTGCCAATCCTGCGCGAGCAGCTCCCGCCATCCGACCGTGCCCACGGTGCCGGGGGGAAGCGGCGGGGGCGCGTCCGGCGTCAAGCCCTTGGCAATCAGGAAGCCGGCACCCTGCGGGTCGGCGACCACCGCGAAGCGGATGATGCCGGGTATCTCGATCGGCGCCCGATGAACGCGGCCGCCCTGCGCCGCGAGCCGCGCCGCGGCGCCGTCCACATCGTCGACGGCGACGTAGCCCATCCAGATGGGACGCGCTCCCGAGGCCCGCGCATCGTCCGGAATCGGCATCAGCCCGGCAACGCCGCGCCCATCCACGGTGAATACCGTGTACGGGCCCGCGGCCTGCGTCGGCTCCTGCGTTCCCCACCCGAGCACCTCGGCATAGAATTTCCGAGCCGCCGCGGTGTCGGTGGTCATGATGTCGTACCAAAAGAACTGATTCGCCATGTGAATCTCCCCGGGTCTGATCGCTTGACAAGATAGGTTGATATCAATATAGATCGTAGCGTGAAAGCGGTTCCATTTGAAGCGACGCGTTTGGTGCGCGATACCTGTCTGTGTCTGGCGGTGCAACGGGCGGCCCGCACGCTGGCGCGCCGCTTTGACGCGGCCTTCAGGCTCCTGGGGTTGAACCATGGGCAATTCTCGCTGTTGATGTCGCTCAACAGGCCGGTTCCGGCCGGCATGAAGGACGTGGCCGAACTGCTGGCGATGGATCGCACGACGCTCACCGCTGCCGTGCAAGTGCTCGAGCGCCGGTTGCTGGTCTCGGTGGCGGTGAACCCGCGCGATCAGCGCGGGCGCCTGTTGACGCTGACCCCGGCCGGGCGCCGGATGGTCGCGAAGGCGCTGCCCATTTGGAAGCGCCAGCACACGCAGATCCAGGGCCGCCTCGCCGGTTCGCCCGATCTCCTCAGGCAGGGTCTCGCGGCAGTTTCGGCCCACCGCGGCCGGCGGTGCGCCGACCCGGCGTGAGCGGCGGCGCGGCAGGGGCACGGAGCGGCGTCATTCCTGCCGCAAGCCGGGTTCCAAGGCGGGCTCGTTCGCCTGCGGCGACAGCGCGAGATACGAGGTCTTGATGCCGATGAAAGTGCTGCGCCCCGAGGTTCGGTAGCCTCCCTCCGTCATGTCGAGAGCGATGTGCCGGCCGAGGCCGTCGAATTGCTCCATCACCACATCGAAGCCGGCATCGCGAATGGCTTGAATGAGATATTCGCGCTGGATCCAGAACGACGCACGATTGTTCCACGACGCCCAGCGGCGGTTCACGCGATCGCGGAACGCGCGCTCGTTGCGGAACTCGGGGAACCAGCGGCCCGGCAGTCCCTCGTGCTTCGTCAGAAAGGACAGCTTGTGAGTCGTCGTGGCCGTGTTCTTCAGCGGCAGTATGCGCGATACCAGCCGGCGCAGGCGCCGCGGATGAATGAAGCTCGGAGAATCGTCGGCTTCGGAGAAATGCGTGTGCAGGATCAGCACGCGCTTGGTCACGCGCGCCAGCAGGTCGAGAAACTCCCGCGGACGATCCAGGTGGTAGAGCAGCCCACAGCAAAAGGTCGCGTCGAACGCGCCATATGCCTCGATGTTCCAGACGTCGTCGCGAACGAAGTCGAGTTGCGGTAGGTTCACGCGCGACTGAACGTAGCGGCAGGCCTCGATGTTCGCCTCGCGAACGTCGAGGCCGAGGGCTTGGAAACCGAGGCGCGCGAATTCGACCGTATAGCCGCCTTCCAGACAGCCGAGATCCGCGATCCTCAGGTGCTGCTTGTCCCCCGGAAAAATCGCATCGAGCACGCGCCTCGCGGCCAGGAACCACGGATGCGCCTCCATGCGCACGCCGTCGGGCTTGGTGTAGGTACCGTCATCCAAGCGGATGTTGTGCGCGGTGAAGTTCAACGATGCCGTCCGCCGTCTGCCTCGCGCGCAACCGCACGAGATCCGATGTCGCGCCGGTATTGCACCAGATTCCAGTGAATCGCGTGGACGAGATCGTAGGCGTGGTGCCGCGCGTCGCTGACCGTGTCGCCGAGCGCGACCGCGCACAGGACCCGGCCGCCCGCGGTCACCACCTGCGTCCCCTGCCTCGCCGTGCCGGCGTGGAACACCTTGCCGGGCAGGCCGGCGGCGGCCTCGAGGCCGGCGATCGCATCGCCCTTGCGGTAGCCGTCGGGATAGCCGCCCGCGGCCATGACCACCCCGAGCGCGGCGCGCGAATCCCACCGGGTCTCGACGCGCTCCAGGGTGCCGTCGATCGCCGCCTCGCAGAGTTCGACCAGATCGCTGTTCAGGCGCATCACAATCGGTTGAGTCTCCGGGTCGCCGAAGCGGCAGTTGAATTCGAGCACGTTGGGCGTGCCATCAGCGGCGATCATCAGGCCCGCATAGAGAAATCCGGTATAGGGATTGCCATCGGTGCGCAACCCGGCAAGCGTGGGCGCGATCACTTCGCGCATGATGCGGCCGTGCAGCGCCGGCGTCACGATGGGCGCCGGCGAATAGGCGCCCATGCCCCCGGTGTTGGGGCCGAGGTCGCCGTCATCGCGGCGTTTGTGATCCTGCGAAGTCGCGAGCGGGACCACTTGGCCGTCGTGCGCCACCACGATGAAACTGACCTCCTCGCCGCTCAGAAATTCCTCGATGACAATGGTGTTTCCCGCGGCGCCAAAACTCCCGCCGAGCATGGCCGTGGCCGCCGCCAGGGCCGACTCGTGCGTCGCGCAGATCACCACGCCCTTGCCGGCCGCGAGTCCGTCCGCCTTCACGACCAGCGGCAGGCGCTGCGCGCGCACGTAACCGGCGTCGAAATTCGCGGCCGTGAAGGTCGCGTAGCTCGCCGTGGGAATCCGGTACCGCCGCAGGAAGTCCTTGGTGAACGCCTTGGACCCTTCCAGGCGCGCCGCCGCCCGCGTGGGCCCGAAGCAACGCAGGTTCGCGTCGGTGAACCGGTCCACGATGCCGGCCACCAGCGGCACTTCGGGGCCGACGATGGTGAGCGCGATCGCCTCGCGCACCGCGAACGCGCGCAAGGCGTCGATGTCGTCCGCCGCGATGTCGACATTAGTGGTGTTGGGCTCCGCCGCCGTGCCGGCGTTGCCGGGCGCGACGTATACATGCTCCACCCGCGGCGATTGCGCGCACTTCCACGCCAGCGCGTGCTCACGACCCCCACCGCCGACGATCAGAACTTTCATGGACTAGTGGCGAAAATGCCGCATCCCCGTGAAGACCATCGCGATGCCGTGCTCGTCGGCCGCCGCGACCACCTCGGCATCGCGTTTCGAACCGCCCGGCTGGATCACCGACTTGATGCCGAATTGCGCGGCGACGTCGAGTCCGTCGCGGAACGGGAAGAACGCATCCGATGCCAGCGCCGCCGCCTGCATCGACAAACCCTCGTCCTTGGCCTTCATGGCGGCGATTTTGCTGCTCACCACGCGGCTCATCTGGCCGGCGCCGATACCGACCGTCGCCTTGCCCTTGACGCAAACAATGGCGTTCGATTTCACGTACTTCACGATGCGCCACGCAAACAACAAGTCCTCGAGTTCATCCGGGGCCGGATGGCGCTTGGTCACCACGCGCAGATCCTGCGCATGGATGGCGCCCTCATCGCGGGTCTGAACCAGGAGGCCGCCGGAAACGCTCCGGTACTCGAGCACCTGGGAAACCGGTTTGGTCAAATCGCCGGCAGCGAGAACGCGCACGGTGTCCTTCGAGGCGAGCAGCGCGCGCGCGGCGGGCGAGATGCCGGGCGCCAGAATGACTTCGACGAATTGCCGCTCCAAGATCGCGGCGGCGGTCGACGGATCCAGTTCCCGGTTGAAGGCGATGATGCCGCCGTAGGCCGACGTGGGATCCGTGCGGTAGGCGCGCTCGTACGCGGCGGTGATGGCGTCGGCCGAGGCAACCCCGCACGGGTTGGCGTGTTTCACGATGACACAGGCGGGCGCCTCGAACTGACGCACGCACTCGAGCGCGGTATCGCTGTCCGCGATGTTGTTGTAGGACAGCTCCTTTCCTTGAACCTGACCGGCAGCCGCGACCGAAGCGCCGATGGCGCGCGGGTCGCGGTAGAACGCTGCCTGCTGATGGGGATTCTCGCCGTAGCGCAAGGCGAGGTGTTTGCGAAACGACAAGTTCAGATCGTCCGGGAACGTGGGAGTTTCGCCGCCGATCACGCCGGTAAAATAGGCCGACACCATGGCATCGTATTGCGCGGTGTGCGCGAACGCCTTGGCGCTCAGCTTTTGGCGCATGATGAGGCGGGTCGAGCCTTGATTCGCGGCGAGTTCGTCCAACAGGCCGCGGTAGTCGCCGGGATCGACGACGACGGTCACCGATGCATGATTCTTTGCCGCGGCGCGCACCATGGCCGGGCCGCCGATGTCGATGTTCTCGACCGCGTCGTCGTAGGTGCAATCGGCGCGAGAGACGGTGGCCGCAAACGGGTATAGATTGACGGCCAGTAAATCGATGGGCTCGATGCCGTGATCGCGCATGACCTCCTCATCGATGCCGCGCCGTCCCAGCAGCCCGCCGTGAATCTTCGGATGCAGGGTTTTGACCCGGCCGCCCATGATCTCGGGGAACCCGGTGTGATCGGCGACCTCCTTGACCGCGACGCCGTGACGTATCAACAGCTTGGCGGTGCCGCCGGTGGACAGCAGCTCGATGCCCCGTTCCTTCAGTTCGCGCGCGAATTCCACGATTCCAGTCTTGTCTGAAACGCTGAGCAGTGCGCGGCGTACGGGGGTGGGCAACGGGCTCTACTCGCTGATGCCGAACTCTTTGAGTTTCTTGCGCAAAGTGCCGCGGTTGATGCCGAGGATGGTGGCCGCGCGGCTCTGGTTTCCCTGCACGTGGCCCATCACCACCTTGAACAGCGGCTCCTCGACCTCGCGCATCACCAGATCATACAGGTGCGCGGGCTTGTGGCCGTTGAGGGTCTCGAAGTAACACTGCAGGGCCTCTTCGGCCTGCGTGCGCAACGGTACGCCTTTCCCATTGACTTTGAGATCGCGGCCGTTGAACGGCGGCGCGGCCTCTTTTCGTGACCTTGATTTCTTCTTTGCGACCATAGCCCATCCAAAATTCTTTGCAGCTCGTTCTTTTTTTTCAACTATGTACGCTTATGCTGCGCGGTGCACACCGGTGTCGAAATGCGCCAGCAGCGTGGCCAGTTGCTCTCCGGGCGTCTCAATCGTCACGAGACGGCTCCGCAATGCCTCTTGTCCAGGATGTTGCCGAAAATACCAACTCAAGTGTTTACGTGCCACTCGAACACCAGTTGCATCACCATAGAGGGCGTACAGGTCTTCAAGGTGGGCGCGCATAATATCACGGACTTTTTCCAGCGCTAGCACTCCGCGAAATTCGCCCGCCTCGAGGAAAAAATTGACTTCGTCGAAGATCCATGGCCGGCCTTGCGCGGCCCGGCCGATCATGACGCCGTCGCATCCCGTCAAGCGAAGAATTTCGCGCGCACGCTGCGGGCTGTCGATGTCGCCGTTCGCAAACACCGGAATCTTGACGCGCGCCTTGATCGCCGCCACGGTTTCGTGCTCCGCGATCCCGAGGTACATGTCCGCACGAGTGCGGCCATGAACGCTAAGCGCTTGAATGCCGCAGTCTTCGGCGATTGCCGCGATCCGAAGGCCGTTCTTGTTGTCGCGGTTCCAGCCGGTGCGCGTCTTCAGCGTCACCGGCGCCGGCACGGCGCGCACGACGGCTTCCAGGATGCGCGCGACCAGCGCTTCGTCTTGCATGAGCGCGGAACCCGCCAGACGATTGCAAACTTTCTTGGCGGGGCATCCCATGTTGATGTCGATGATATCGGCGCCGGCGTCCACGTTGCGGCGTGCCGCATCCGCCATCATCTGCGGATCGAAGCCGGCGATTTGCACCACGCGCGGACTCGGCTCGCCGGTGTGGTCCATGCGCAACCGCGACTTCTGCGTGTTCCATAATCGCGCATCGGCGGTGAGCATTTCGGACGCGGCGAGGCCGGCGCCGAAGCGGCGGCATAGAACGCGAAAAGGGCGGTCGGTGACGCCGGCCATGGGTGCGAGCACGACCGGGGACGACAAGGTGAACGGACCGATCTTGACCGGCATCACTTCGCCTGCGTCGCAGCATCGGCGGTCCCGCCACCGGCGGCCGGCGCATCTCCCGCGCACACGAGCTTTTTGTCGGCGCTGCGAACGCACACATCGATTTCGAATCCCTCGGCATCCTTGCCCGGGTCGACGATGTCGAGAAGCGCATCCGCGCGCTCGCCCGGCGCCAGCAGGTGCGCCGTCGCTTTGCCCATGTATTCGGACGGTTCGAACTCGCGCTCGGCCACGCGCGTGCCGAAGCGGTTGGCGAGCGTGACGCGCAGCAACGGATAGGGCTCCAAGTGCGCGGCGGTATTCATGATGCTGGCGCGGACGCGCAGCGCACCCGTGGCGCCCGGGTCCCCGGTCACGCCCCACTGGCGCAACTGATAGGACGACAGCCTGGCGGCCGGCGACGGCTCGCCTCCCAGCAGCGGCGCGTTCGCCGCCACCCAATCCCGGTTGGCCAGCAGGACCTGGATTGCCAGGAGCGCCGCGAACACGATGCTGACGGAAGCCCACACCGCGACGCGCAGCCGCCGGGGCGGGGGGTTGATCGGCGCCGGTTGCACGCGCGCGCGGCTCACGCGCATCTCCCGATGCGCATTCTCGGGAAACGCGACCTTTGCGTCCGGCGCGGCGCTGGCGGCGATGGGCTGTTCGGATGCCTCGGGCGCAGCCGCGAACCCGAACACGGCCGCCGGTGGCGCCGCCGCCGCCGACGCCGCCGCTAATGCCGCTGATGCCGCGGCGGGCGATGGCGCGGGCGCCTGCGCCGGTGAGGACGCCGGCGGCGCCCGTGGGGTCGCCTCCGTCCACGGCGGAATGCCCGGAGTGCGTTCCGGATGATGCGCTTCGACGGCCAGCACCTGGAGCACGCTGGGCGTGGTCTCGATGAAGATCCGGTCCAATTCGCCCGGCGGCAGCGTGAATTCGAGCGACGCCTCGGACGTCACTTCGTCATCGACGGAATCCGGGTCTTTGAGCTCTACGGCGTCGCTTGCCCCCGGCGGCTGCGGGCCCGGTTGCTCCTGCGCCGGCTCCACGGATTGAAGAATTTCATCGGCGCGCGTTTCCAATTCGAGCGACGACTCGCCCTTCTTGAAGCCAGCCGAATTCTCGGCCAGCCGCGCCAGCGCGTTGAAGACCTCGCCGCACCGCCCGCAGCGCACCTGGCCGCCCGCGGCGCGCAGCGCTTGCGCCGACAAGCGGAACACCGTCTCGCACTTGGAGCACTGCGTGAACACTAAAGTACTCTCCGGGCGCGGATACAACACCAATCGTCACGCCCAATCACCTGCACCATATCAAAACCGGACGAGTACGCGGCCTTTACCGCGTAAGCCTGCGTCTTGAGCAGCCCCGACAGGAGCAACTCCCCTCCGCCCCGGCAGACCTCGGTCAACAAGGGCGCCAATTCGATCAGCGGGCCCGCCAAAATGTTCGCAACCACATAATCGGCCGGGCGCAGCCGGGGCGGGATGCCTTGGACGTCCAGGGCGGATGAGACGCCGTTGCGGACGGCGTTGGCGCGCGTGGCGAGCAAGGCCTGTGGATCCAGGTCCACGGCGCTCACGTGCGCAGCGCCGAGTTTCAAGGCCGCAATCCCCAGGATGCCCGAGCCGCATCCGTAGTCGATCATGGAGCGGCCCGACAGTGGCAGGGCGTCCAAGATCTGCAGACACAGTGCGGTCGTCGGGTGCGTGCCGGTACCGAAGGCAAGTCCGGGGTCGAGCCGCACCACGACCGCATGCGGATCATCCGGCGCGTCGGCCGCGGTCGGGCACACCCACAAGCGCCGCCCGAAACGCATCGATTTCCAGTCCGCGAGCCAGACCCGCTCCCAGTCGCGGGTCTCGACCGCGCGCACGCGGGCGGTCGCCGTGATGTGCGCTCCGAGGGCCGCGGCCAGCCGCTCGAGTTGCCATACCGCGTCCAGGGAGGACTCGAACAGAGCGCGCACCAGCGTGTCGCTCCACAGTCTGACTTCCCCGGGCCGGGGCTCGAGCACGGGCTCGTCGCCGCGATCGACCATGGTGATGGAACTCGCACCGATCTCGAGCAGTGCGTTCTCGACGGCGTCCGGATCGAGACCGTCTAAGGGAAATTCGATTTCATAGAACGGATGGCGAGGATCGCCCTGCACGCTCACTTCAGTCCCAGGCGCCGCTCGAGATAATGAATGTCGGTGCTGCCCTGGCGAAACGCGGAGTGATTGAATATTTCCTGATGCAGGGGGATGTTGGTCTTGATGCCCTCGACCACCATTTCCGCGAGCGCGTTGCGCATTCGGGCGATGGCGGTATCGCGCGTATCGCCGAACGCGATGACCTTGCCGATCATCGAATCATAGAACGGCGGCACGTTGTAGCCGGTGTAGACGTGGCTGTCGACCCGGATTCCCGGTCCGCCCGGCGCATGCCACAAGCGCACGGGGCCCGGCGAGGGCACGAACGTTTTCGGGTCCTCCGCGTTGATGCGGCATTCCACCGCATGCCCGCGAATCTCGATGTCCTTCTGTTCGTACGCCAGCGGTTCGCCCGCCGCGATCAGGAGCTGCGATTTGACGATGTCGATGCCGGTGACCAGTTCGGTGACCGGGTGCTCGACCTGCACCCGCGTGTTCATCTCGATGAAATAGAACTCGTTGTCCTGGTATAGAAACTCGAGCGTCCCCGCATTGCGGTAGCCCACGTCGCGGCAGGCCCGGGCGCAGCGCTCGCCCATGGTCTTGCGCTGCTTCGTGGTGAGACCCGGCGCCGGGGCTTCCTCGATCACTTTCTGGTGGCGGCGCTGCATCGAGCAGTCGCGCTCCCCGAGGTGCACCACATTGCCGTAATTGTCGGCGAG
>JBEKYO010000074.1:0-21317 GCA_049510875.1 Steroidobacteraceae bacterium | reverse complement strand
TCATCCAGGAGTTCATCAAACGGCCGCTTGCCGAAGAGCTGTTGTTCGGCAAACTCGTCAATGGCGGACACGTCGAGGTCACCTTGAGCGAGGACGGCGACAAGCTGAAGCTCGAGGCGCGCGCGGCGGACGAACCGGCCTTGATCTAGCGGCCGCGGTAGACGATGCGGCCCTTGGTGAGATCGTAGGGGGTCATTTCCACGGTGACTTGGTCGCCGGTCAAAATTCGAATGTAGTTTTTACGCATTTTCCCCGAGATATGCGCGGTCACCACATGGCCGGTCTTGAGTTTGACGCGAAATGTGGTGTTGGGCAGGGTCTCGACGACCTCGCCCTCGAATTGAATTGCCTCTTCTTTTGACATGCGTCCTTGTTGTGCGTGGGGATGCGATAAGCCGGGCGCATTGTGCATAAAGCACCCTGCTAAAGCAATTTTACACGACGTGTGACGGGCGCGCGGGGCGGACGCGAAGCTCAGCGGTCGTCGGCCCACCGGCCGCCCGGGGCGCGCCGGGCATAGCGGCGCAGCAGCGCAACGAATTCGGCGCGGGACACTTCGCGCGCGCCGAGGCTGGCCAAATGCGAACTCGCCACCTGGCAGTCAATCACCTGAATGGCACGCGTGCGGCACTCCTCGACCAGCCGTGCCATGGCCACCTTCGACGCGTCGTTCGCACGACTGAACATGGATTCGCCGAAGAATACGCCTCCCAGATGGATTCCATACAAGCCGCCGACGAGCTCGCTCCCGCGGTAGGTTTCGATGGAGTGCCCGAAGCCGAGCGCAAACAGCTGCTCGTAAGCGCCGATCATGTCCTCGTTGAGCCAGGTCTCGGGTCCTGAGCGCCGCGGCGCCGCGCATTGGCGAATCGTCTCGCCGAAGGCGTGGTCGATGCGCGTGGTGTAGCGGCCGCCGCGCAGCGTCTTGCGCAGGCTGCGTGAGATGTTGAATTCGTTCGGGAACAAGACCATGCGAGGATCGGGGGACCACCAGAGAATCGGCTGCTGCGCCGAGTACCAGGGGAAGACCCCGCGCTCGTAAGCCGCGAGCAGCCGGGTGGGATTCAGATCGCCGCCCGCGGCCAGCAGCCCCGGCGGGTCGCGCAGCGCTTGTTCGAGCGGCGGGAACCAATCGGGATCGACATGCTCGCCCAACCACACCAGCCTGCTCAGAGCTGCAACTCCTCATCCGGCGCGCGGTGGTAGGGAACGTGCTCATTCACCGCGGCGGCGTAGTGATCGACGCCCCGGGCCTCGCGCAGCGCAAAGTCGCGGATCGCGGCGGAAAATCTCACATCGACGATGTCATGGGCGGAACCGGTCAGCGTGGGCACGAAGCCGCGCGGCACCTTGTGCTCGCCCTGCGTGCCCGGTTCGAAACGCAGCAGCCCGTGTTCGATGCAGTATTCGATGCCTTGGTAATAGCAGGTTTCGAAATGCAGGCTGTGAAAATTGCCGCCGGCTCCCCAATAGCGGCCGAACAGCGCGTCCTCGCCCACGAAGAAGATCGCCACTGCAATGGGCGTCGCGCCGTGCCGGGCGATTTTGAGCATGAGCTGGTCCGGCATGGTGGCCGCGATCCGCGTGAAGAAGTCGAGGTTGAGATACGGTTCGTGTCCGTGCCGGTAGAACGTATCGGCGTAGAACTCGTACACCGTGCGCCACAATGACTCATCCATGTCCCCGCCGAGGCGGGTGTCGAAGTGGATGCCGGCCTCCGCCACACGCCGCCGTTCGCGCTTCGCCTTCTTGCGCTTTTCGGCGGTAAAGGTCGCCAGAAACGCATCGAACGACTCGTACCCGCGGTTGAACCAATGGAATTGGCAGTCGCGCCGCTCGATCATGCCCGCGTCGCGCAGCGGCGTCAGGTTCTCTTCGCTTGGAAACAGGACGTGCCAGGACGAGAGGTGCTCGGAGCGGGCGCGGTCCATCGCCGCTGCCACCAGCGCCGCAGCGATCTTGGACTGATCGGCGCCGGCAGGCACCAGCAGGCGTGGGCCTCGAACGGGCGTGAACGGTATCGCAGTCACGAGCTTCGGGTAGTACCTCAGTCCGCGCTCGGCGTAGGCGTTCGCCCAGGAGAAATCGAAGACGAACTCGCCGCGGGAATGTCCCTTGCGGTACAGGGGCATGGCGCCGACGGCGCGGCCATTGGAATCCTCGAGTACCACGTGCTGGGCAGTCCAGCCGGTGCGGGGAACGGCGCTACCGGAGGACTCCATGGCGAGCAGGAACTCGTGGCGCACGAACGGTTGTGCGCACCCCGCCAGCGCGTTCCAGCTCCCCGCGCCGACATCGGCAATGCTCTTCAAGAATCGTATGCGCGGGGCCGTCACGCGTGGGCTGCGAGCGGTGCGACGTGAGCCGCGGCATCGATTCGTTCCAGATATTTATCGGCGTCGAGCGCCGCCATGCAGCCGGTGCCGGCGGAGGTCACGGCCTGCCGATACACATGATCGGCCACATCGCCGGCGGCAAACACGCCGGGGACGCTGGTCGAGGTGGCCCCGCCGTCGAGCCCGCCCTTGACGAGGATGTAGCCGCCGCGCATGTCGAGCTGCTTGTCGAAGAGCTGGGTATTCGGCTGATGGCCAACCGCGATGAACACACCGTCCACCGCGATGCTGCGCGGGGTGTTGCCATGCACGGCATGCAGCCGGACTCCCGTCACACCCGCGTCATCGCCCAGTATTTCATCTACCGCATGGTTCCAGGCTATGGTGATTTTACCTGAGCTTTCAAGCTTAAATAGCCGATCTTGAAGGATTTTCTCAGATCGCAATTTGTCGCGCCGGTGCACCAGCGTGACGTGCGACGCGATGTTCGCGAGGTACAGCGCTTCCTCGACGGCAGTGTTGCCGCCGCCGATCACGGCCACCGGCTTGCCGCGATAAAAGAAGCCGTCACAGGTGGCGCAGGCGGAGACGCCCTTGCCGCGAAATGCTTCCTCGGATGGCAAGCCAAGATATTTGGCGGAGGCACCGGTCGCGATGATGAGCGCGTCGCACGTGTACTCGCCGCTATCGCCGAACAGACGAAACAGCGGCTGGCGCAACTCCGCCCGATGGATCGTGTCGAACACCATGTCGGTATTGAAGCGCTCGGCATGGCGACGCATCCGATCCATGAGCGCGGGTCCTTGGAGGTGTTCCACATCGCCGGGCCAGTTGTCGACGTCGGTGGTGGTCATCAACTGGCCGCCTTGTTCCAGCCCGGTGATGAGCAGCGGCGAGCGGTTGGCCCGAGCCGCATAGACGGCTGCGGTGTAGCCGGCCGGGCCTGAGCCCAAGATGAGGAGACGACTGTGCCTGACTACGCTCATGTATAATTTGCCTCTCTTCTTGCTTGTCGCAGCGGCCGTCATGGCCGCTGGCTCATGGTATGTAAATCTGTGGGCGCCAGCCAGTTCAAACAAGGTGCCGATCGGCGTTGCCGGCCGGCCCATCAATTGCGCATGGTACCGCGCGCAAAACTCAGTTACTATTACATAATATTCAATTAGTTAAGAAGTAAATATCACTAAGGGTCTAGAATTGACTGAAGGGACTGTCGGCAAAAAACCCAAAGCCACGATGAAGCTGTCGGCCGCGGTGACCCGCGCGTTGCGCGAGGGTACGTTGTGGGTCCTGGGCGCGCTCGCATTGTTGCTGGTCTTGGCGCTGTTGTCCTATCACCGCGACGATCCCAGTTTCTGGAGCACGGGGGATTCCGGGTCGCTGCATAACTGGATCGGACCCGTGGGGGCGTGGCTCGCTGGATTCTTCTTCTCCCTGTTCGGGCGCCCCGCGTATTTGTTTCCCTTGATGTTGGCCTATGCCGGGTGGCTGGTTCACAAGGAGCAGGCGCTCCCCGATGCGCGCTCGCGGATCAACACCATGCTCCGCGCGGCAGGCTTCGTGCTGACGCTGCTGACGAGCTGCGGGCTCGCGACTCTGCACTGGGACGGCGCGGCATTTCCCAGCACCGCCGGCGGAGTGGTGGGTGCGTTCGTCGGCACCAACGGCGCGCACGCATTGAGCTTCTTGGGTGCGACGCTGCTGCTGCTCGCGCTGTGGCTGTCCGGCGTCGCGCTGTTCTTGGGCGTGTCCTGGTTCGACATCATGGACAAGCTGGGCGCTTGGGTATTGCATGGCATCGATTGGGCGATCACCCAGGTCGAGCAACGCCGCGAGCTCAAGAGCGGAAAGGAACGCAAGCTCGCACGCCAAGGCGTGGTGCGCGAAGAGCAGAAAAAGGTCGCCAGCCGGCCGCCGCCGCGTATCGAACCGCTCGCTCCCATGCCCGAAAAGAGCGAACGCATGGAACGCGAACGACAGGTGCCGCTGTTCGATGCACCCAAATCCAGCGAATTGCCGGCGCTGTCCTTGCTGGACGAGCCCGGACCGCGGGAGCAATCGTATTCGGACGAGGCGCTGGAGGCGATGTCGCGCCTGGTGGAAATCAAGCTGCGGGATTTCGGCGTGGAGGCGGAGGTGGTGGCGGTGCAGCCGGGACCCGTCATCACCCGTTTCGAGCTGCGGCCGGCTCCAGGCGTCAAGGTCAATCAGATCAGCAACTTGGCGAAGGATCTCGCGCGCGCTCTCTCCGCCATCTCCGTCCGGGTGGTGGAGATAATTCCCGGCAAGTCCGTGGTCGGCCTGGAAATACCCAACGAGAAGCGTGAAATCGTGACGCTCGGCGAGATCATCAAATCGAAACCCTATGACGACGTGATCTCGCCGCTGGCGCTGGCCCTGGGCAAGGATATCGGCGGCGTGCCGGTGGTCGCCGACCTGGCGCGCATGCCGCATCTGTTGATCGCCGGCACGACCGGATCCGGCAAGTCGGTGGGCATCAACGCAATGGTTTTGAGCCTCGTCTACAAAGCCACGCCCGAGCACGTGCGCATGATCATGATCGATCCGAAGATGCTGGAACTGTCCGTGTACGAGGGCATTCCGCATCTCCTCTCGCCCGTAGTGACGGATATGAAACAGGCGGCGAATGCGCTGCGCTGGTGTGTCGCCGAGATGGAACGGCGCTACCAGCTCATGTCGCTGCTGGGCGTTCGCAACATTGGTGGCTTCAATCGGAAGGTGAAGGACGCGGCGGACGACGGCCGGCCCATCAAAGACCCGATTCGCATGCAGAAGATCGCCCAGGGCGTGCCGGGCATCGTGGCGGAGGACGTGGAGGATCTGACGGCGCTGCCGTTCATCGTGGTCATCATCGATGAGCTGGCGGATCTCATGATGATCGTCGGCAAGAAGGTCGAGGAGCTGATCGCGCGCCTGGCGCAGAAGGCGCGCGCGGCGGGCATCCATCTGATTCTCGCGACCCAGCGGCCATCGGTCGACGTGATCACCGGCCTCATCAAAGCGAACATTCCCACACGCATCGCGTTCCAGGTCTCCGCCAAGGTCGATTCGCGCACCATTCTGGATCAAAGCGGCGCCGAGTCGCTCCTGGGTCACGGCGACATGCTGTACTTGCCGCCGGGGACGTCAATTCCCACGCGCGTGCACGGCGCCTTCGTGTCCGACCAAGAGGTGCATCGCGTCGTGGCGGGCCTCAAGGCGGCCGCGCCGCCGGTTTATATCGACGAAATCCTGGACGGTCCGCGCAATCCCATTCCTGGATTTCCGTCCGACGACGAGGATGCCGACGGGCCGGTGGATGCCGAGGCGGACCCGCTTTACGACGAGGCGGTCCGCATCGTCACCGAATCCCGCAAGGCGTCCATTTCGGGAGTGCAGCGCCGTTTGAAAATCGGTTACAACCGGGCAGCCCGATTGGTCGAGGCCATGGAGGCCGCGGGCCTGGTCGGACCGTTGCAATCGAACGGAGCCCGCGAAATTTTTGGCGCACCGCCGCCCCAGGAGTAATCGCCTTGGTGAATCACACGCTAAAAGCGGCCGCGCCATATTTGGCTGTCTTGGCTGTCTGCCTTGGATTGAACGGCATGGCGCGCGCAACGGCGGCGGCGGACGTCGAGAAATACCTGGCCGGGCTCGCGACGTGGTCGGCCGATTTTACGCAAACCATCGATGATAGCAGCGGCAAGGTGCTGCGCAGCGCCGCCGGGAAACTGTACCTGCAGCGGCCGGGGAAGTTTCGCTGGGATTACACCGAGCCGTCCGAGCAGCTGGTGCTGGCCGACGGCAAACAGATCTGGTTCTACGACAAGGACCTCGCCCAGGCCAACGTACGTGACATGGACAGCACCCTGGCGAGCACCCCGGCGAGTTTGTTGTCGGGCGGCGATTCGGTGGGCAGCCAGTTCGACATCAAGGCGCTGCCGTCCTCCGGCGGGTTGGAGTGGTTTCAACTCATACCCAAGCGTTCGGACACGGATTTTCGCCTGGTGCGCATCGGATTCGAGAAGGGCGAACTGGCGTCGATGTTCCTTGCGGACAAGCTCGGCCAGGTGACGCAACTCACCTTCACCCATCCGTCGCGCAATGCGAAGTTCCCGGCGGACTTGTTTTCATTCACACCGCCGGCGGGAGTCGACGTGATCGGGCGCGGGCCCTAAGTGGCCTTGGGCGGCGATGGCACCTACCGGCCGCTAGCCGACCGGCTGCGGCCGCAAACGCTCGACGAGTACGTGGGGCAGTCTCATTTGCTGGCACCCGGCGCGCCGCTGCGCCGCGCGCTCGAGTCGGGCCGGCCGCACTCGATGATTCTGTGGGGGCCGCCCGGCACCGGCAAGACCACGCTCGCGCGCCTGGTGGCGCACGGCGCCCGGGCCGAATTCATCGCGCTCTCGGCGGTGCTCGCCGGCATCAAGGACATTCGAGCCGTGGTCGAGCAGGCCCGCGGCCTGCGCGGCACCCGCGACACCGTGCTGTTCCTCGACGAGGTGCACCGGTTCAACAAGGCGCAACAGGACACGTTCCTGCCGTACGTCGAGGACGGTACCTTGATCTTCGTGGGCGCCACCACGGAGAATCCCTCGTTCGAAGTGAACAATGCGTTGCTGTCGCGCGCGCGCGTCTACGTCCTCAAGTCGCTGACGACTGAGGACCTGGACAAGTTGCTCGATCGAGCGCTGCGCGACCAAGAGCGCGGGTTGGGGCGCCTGAAGCTGCGCATCGACCCCGGGGCGCGCGAATTGTTGTTGGCGGCCGCCGACGGGGATGCGCGCCGCATGCTCAACTTGCTGGAAACTGCCGCTGACCTCGGGGTGCAGGACGACGCCGGCCGGCGCCTCGACGTGGACACGGCGCGGGCGGTCATCGGCAGCACCTACGTGCGCTTCGACAAGGGCGGGGAGCATTTCTACGATCAGATCTCCGCCCTGCACAAGTCGGTGCGCGGCAGCGATCCCGATGCGGCCTTGTACTGGCTGTGCAGAATGCTGGCCGGCGGATGCGATCCCCTGTACGTCGCGCGCCGGGCCCTGCGGATGGCGAGCGAAGACATCGGCAACGCCGACCCGCGCGCGTTGACCCTGGCTTTGGAGGCTTGCACGGTCTACGAGCGCTTGGGGTCGCCGGAGGGCGAACTCGCAATCGCGCAGGCCATCGTCTTCATGGCCTGCGCCGCCAAGAGCAACGCGGTGTACACCGCCTACAACGCCGCAGCCGCGGATGCGGCGAGCTTCGGATCGCTGGAAGTCCCGCTGCACTTGCGCAACGCCCCCACGCGGCTGATGAAGGAGATCGGCTACGGAAAAGGCTATCGCTATGCGCATGACGAGCCGGACGCCTACGCCGCCGGCGAGCGCTATCTGCCGGACGCGATGCCCGATCGCCGGTACTATGTCCCCGTGCCGCGCGGCTTGGAAATCAGAATCGGCGAGGCGCTCGAGGCGCGGCGTGCCCGGGGTCATAAACCGCCCCCCGCCAAGGATTCCTGATGCAGCGGCCCGCGGCCATTCCCACCGTGCAGGTCGACAACGACACCGTGAAGGTCACCGAGTGGCGTTTTCCGCCGGGCGGGCAGACCGGCTGGCACCGCCACGCCATGTATTACGTGGTCGTCCCGCAAACTACGGGGGCGCTATTGCTGGAGACGCGCGGCGGGCTGGTGACGAGCCAACTGACCGCGGGCGTCTCCTACGCCAGGCCCGCCGGGGTCGAGCACAATGTCATCAATCCCGCCTCGACCGAGTTCGTGTTCGTCGAGATCGAACTGAAGGCGGGGAACTGATCGCCAAGCATCCGACCAGCGGACAGAGGACGTTTCCGCGGAAACGTCGACTGACGCGGATCGGGCGGTAGAATTGGCGCTCTTGCATTCCCGCTCGTTAGTTTCAAGGAAATCATAGTGCTAGATCCGAAGCTGCTGCGCAGCGATTTGCCCGGAGTGGCCGCCCAACTGGCACGACGCGGATTCCTGCTCGACGTCGAGGCTTTCTCCACCCTCGAGGAGCAGCGCAAGGCCGTGCAGATCGAGGCCGACCGTTTGCGCGCCGAACGCAACGCCGGCGCCAAGGCGGTGGGACAGGCGAAGGCCAGAGGCCAGGACCTCGCGCCGCTGCTTGCCCGCGGCGAAGCCTTGGGCGTCGAGCTGCACGCGGTGGAGAGGCATCTCGAGAGGGTGCAAGCGGAGCTTGCCGCGCTGCAGCTGGGGTTGCCCAATCTGCTGCACGCGAGCGTGCCTGACGGGCACGACGAGTCGGCGAATGTCGAGGTGCGCCGTTGGGGCGAGCCGCGAAGGTTCGACTTCGAGCCGCAGGATCACGTAGCCATCGGTGAAAAGATCGGCATGGATTTCGAGGCGGCAGGACGGATTTCCGGCGCGCGGTTCGTCGTGATGACCGGAAGCCTCGCGAGGCTGCATCGCGCCCTGATCCAATTCATGCTCGACATGCATACGGCCAAGCACGGGTACCGCGAGGCTTATGTGCCGTACCTGGTTCATGCGGTGGCGCTGGAAGGGACGGGACAGCTGCCCAAGTTCGAGCAGGACCTGTTCGCGGTGCGCGGCGATCCGGGTTTTTTTCTGATTCCCACGGCCGAAGTTCCGGTCACCAACCTGGTGCGCGATCAGATCGTCGCGCCGGAACTCTTGCCGTTGAAGTACGTGGCCCACACGCCGTGCTTCAGATCGGAAGCCGGAGCGGCGGGCAAGGACACGCGCGGCATGATTCGCCAGCACCAATTCGAGAAAGTCGAACTGGTACACATCGTGCAGCCCGATCAGTCCTACGCGGCGCTCGAGGAATTGACGGGAAATGCCGAGGCGGTCCTGCGGGGACTTGGGTTGCCGTATCGCGTCATTGCTCTGTGCGCGGGTGACGTCGGCTTCGGCAGCGCCAAAACCTATGATCTCGAGGTGTGGTTGCCGTCGCAGCAACGCTATCGCGAGATCTCATCCTGCAGCAATTGCGAGTCGTTTCAGGCGCGGCGCCTGCAGGCGCGATGGCGCAATCCGGCGACCAGCAAGCCCGAACTGGTGCACACCTTGAACGGTTCGGGCGTCGCGGTGGGCCGCGCTCTGGTGGCGATCCTGGAGAATTTTCAAAACGCGGACGGCACGGTCACCGTGCCGTCCGCGCTGGCTCCTTACATGGGCGGAGCCGCGGTGCTCGGCCCGTGAGGCCGCCGCGGCCGGCGCCGCGGCAAGCGATCAGTTTCGGTTGCCCATCAACAGGCGCAATACGTACCAGAACATCAGGGCGATGGACGCGAACAGCTGCATCGCAGCCGACACGTACCGATCTTCAGGGTAGTAGTTGATGATATTCGAGGTGTCGTACAGCACCGCGGCGCCTGCGAAGCCAATCATCAACACCGAGAACCAGGTCCCGAGCTGGAACCCGAACACCGAGCCACCGATGATGGCCACCAGGGCGAGGATGCCGCCCCACATCAGAATCGCGCGCAGAAAGGAAAAATCCTTGCGCGTGCGATGAGCGACGAACATGAGTCCGCCCGCCCCGAGCGCGGTGACCAGAACGGCGCTGTCGATGGTGCCCGGCGCCTTGGCGTCCGCCAAATAGAGGAGCGGAACGAAAATGAGCGCTTCCGCGACCACATACACCGCATAGGCAAAGTACTGCATGCCGATGGAGGTGCTGGTTTGCGCCGTGCGCGTCGCCAACCATCCCGTCAGCATGAAGGCGCCCAAGATCAGCATCCAGTTGAAGCCGAACATGAACCGGGCGACTTGCTCAGCCATCCCCGATTCGAACAGCCCCAGTTCCACCAGGATGAACCCCAGGATTCCGCCCACCAGGTGAGTGTAGGTACGAGTGATGAAGACGCTGCGGCTGTCGATTCCGCCCCGCGGAAGTGCAGCGTTGTTCGGGAAATTGGCCATGGTCGCAAGTCCTCTGAAAGTCAATGAAAGTTAAATCCGCTGTCGCATTTTACCATCCCCGGCCAATGCGTGCCGAAACCGCCGGGTTGACGCCTAGTTTGGGGTATTTCCCCGCAAATCAATACGGTGCGCGACGGCGCGGGCAGAAATTTCGCTCTCGACGCCCGTCCTCAGGGCGGAGCGATCCGGGCGGAGTTATCGAGGAACCATAACGGGCCGAACGGCTATAATACGCCTTTGAACCCGTCGAAATTCGTCGAGCTGCCGGACTGCAGGAAGCGCCCAACCACGGTATTCCCGTCGTTGAGTCCGTCCGCCCTCGTGTCCGTGCCATTGGGATCGTCAAAGATGTAGAACGCCCCATCCTTCAGAATCGCGCCATGTTCATTCCCGTAATAATCTTGCCAGGTGAACACGACGCTTCCCGATGTGTTGATGGCGTGCGCGTCTGAACCGAAGGCGCCGGGCACGTTGATCGGAGTGAACGTCGTGCCGTCGTAACTCGCAGCCTGGTAAAGACCATTCGCGTCCAACCAGGTCATCGTGACGATACCGGACGCATTGATCCCCCATCCGTAGGTGTAATTGTCGGCGCCGGGGACATCAATGGTGTGGTAAGTCGAGCCGTCATAGGTAAACGCGTGTTCCACGTTGCTCGCGTCGATATAGGTTCCGGCGATCACGCCGGAGTCGTTGATGCCTTCGGCATAGGAGTCGATTGCGCCCGCCGGACCGATGTCCGTGAAGGTCCCGTCCGAGTATAGAAAGGCCTGGGCCGTACCACCCGCCGCCTCGTAGTAGCCGACAATCTGATCCGTGGAGTTGATACCCTGACAAGAGGTCGTTCCGGCTCGCGCGTTCGGGTCATCGATTTTGGTGACTTTCCTGCCCTTCAGCATCAGTCCATGGGACTTGCCGCCCGAGTCGGTATAAAAGCCCACCATCACGCTCGAATTGTTCACACCGACGATGCTCGTGCTGAGGGCGTCCGTTGCCGCAACGGTGGCCGGAATCTTCAAGGCCGACGGCGTCGCCAGAATGCCGTAGACCACGCCTGAGGGCGCGCCGGGGCCAACGTACAATCCCACCAGGTCACCCTTGTTGTTGATGCCATGGGCCTGGTTGAAGTCCAGCGTCTGGAATACACCGGCCGTATAGCTAAAGCCATGGGAATCCCCGGCGCCATCCGTGTACCACCCGGTAATCACGCCGGAATCGTTGATCCCGAAACAGGACACCTGTACCGCACCCGGGGGCACGATTTCCGTGATCGTCCCGGACGAATCGCGATAGAACCCATGTGAGTTGTTGCCGGCATCGAAGTACTCGCCCACGACTTCGTCGTTGACATTGATCGCGTACGGATACGTGGCGTCGGTCCCACTGGCGTAGAACTCGGTCAGCACCCCGCCAATGTTGATGAATGCTTCGAGGCCGGCGACTCCGGCAAAATCTCCATTGTCATTGACCGCGAAGATAGACGTCGATACCACTCCCTTGTCCACGTCGTATTTCGTGTACTTGCCGTCGCTCAACATGAACCCGTGATAGGCGCCGTCCTTTCCCAAAAAGTCGCCCACAATCAGGCTCGAATCATTGATCCCCAGAGCGCGGGTAAAGCCATTCGATCCGGGAACGTGGATTTCCTTATATTTCTTCCCGGCCAACTCGAAGCCCTCGGTGGCGGACGCAGTGGTATAGAAACCCACCACTTTTGCACTCTCATTCAATGTCTCGGGATAAGTGGCGGTTGCCCCGGCCACCGCTATCTGCGACACCTTATAAGCCCCGAGCGTTTGCGCGTGGGCGTCGGGTACCCACCCCGGCAGCAGCGCGAACAAGCCAGCGGCACCGATCAGGGTGCGAACCCTTGCAGAAACCACATGATCGAGTTTCATCTCGCCCACTCCCGTTTTGACGAGCAGTTCCGCCCGCTATCCGGCAAAGGCGTGTGTCGCCCGGCCGAATCCGCGGATCCGGATTCCCAGCAGGCGCCATCGTCCCGGAGAATATTGGCAGGATCAACCCCCCCAAAATGGGGATAATAGGCGCCCGCAGCGACGCTCAGGCAGGTCGGCCGGAGGACGGAGAGGTGGCAGAGCGGTTGAATGCACCGGTCTTGAAAACCGGAGACCCCTCACGGGGTTCGTGGGTTCGAATCCCACCCTCTCCGCCAATACCGTAGCCGCGCTGTCCTTACTCGCACCGGAGCCCGATCATTGTTTGACCGGTGCTGCCGCCTGGATAGGCGTGACTTGATTGGATCTTGGAGGGGCGCTGGGAGGCGGCGTCTTGACGACGGTCGCCGGCATGTCAGCTGCCGTGGGCTTTGGTGCGTGCTCAGTGGTTCGCTCGACGGTGGTCGTCGCCGATTTGTTGACAGCTTGCGACAGTGATTGAGGTTGCGACACCGTGGGGGTGGGGGCGCCAGCGGGCGGATGACCCGCGTAACTGAAGACACCTCGCGAACTCTGATGGGGCACAGACTGGGCATACGCATGATGGGCGACGGCAGGATTCAAGTTGTTGACAGCGCTGTTGTAGGCGAAAGAATTGCCGATCCAATGGCCCCCGGAATAACCGACTCCAAAATAGCCGTTTCCGTAATTGACTCCACCGTAGAGGCCGACCGTGGAACCCCAGTATCCGGGATGAAAGACGAAGACGGTGCCGGCGAAGCTCCAATAAGCGGGGGTCCACAGCACGCCCACCCGAGGCGGGCGCACCCAGGCACCGGGAATCCAGAAGTATCCTTGACCACGCCAGTACCAATACCCCGGCGTCCACAGGTAGCCGTCTTGTGGCAGCGCGGGTTGTGCTTCCCCAGGCAACGGCGGCGGTGTCGCGGCGCTGCTCACGGTACCGCCGGTGGATGAGTCGGGTATCGCGGTGTTGCTTGCGTCGCGCTCAGCATTGCTGCCCGGCAGGGTATTGAGTGCGGTGCCCCAGGAGGCGTCGATGCCGCTCACGGGATTCCCATTGACCGTGACGCCAATCAACCGATCGTTGGACACCTGGCCCGCATAGACCACATCTGGGCTGTGACCGTTCCAATCGGCAGGAGCGTCATGCCGGTGCAACACGATGGCCTTGGCGGAGAAGGTTTCGACTGTCCAGCTCTCGTCGGTGCCGTCGGTACGACGATAAACGCCATTGTCGAGAATAAGGGTGAAGCAGTTGGTCCAGCAGAAGTGTAGTTCGCGGGGCGGGAAGAGTGGATCATCGAGTTGTACGATGGTGGTTTGCGACATCGAGGAATCGAGATGATCCGAATACACCACCTTGCCGCTGGCATCGATGGATTTGTAAATCTCGCTCGCCTGCGCCATGCCGGCAGCGGCCGTCAGCCAGAGAATCCCCCCGAAAATCCGGCGTGAAAGATTGGTTGCGAACATCGTTCGTCGACGAATCATTTCGTATGAGTGCATAAGGGACAATGTAGCTCTGATGGCGGCGGAATACATTGACGTCATCCACAATGCTAATCGGCCAGATTTCGTCAAATCCAGTGGCAGGAGTCACGCCGTCGAGCGAGGGGCCTGCGTGCCAACGCACGACAATTCCAAGACTCCTGAGCACATCCAGCTAGCTATAGGATATTGCCGGCCCCAGGCCGGGAGTCTCATGGTCCGGCATCAACGCTGTGCAACGAGTTGCTCCTTGTTAGGTTGCGTCAGTAGTGCTGCACGAATCGCGGCCATTTGCTGCTTTAGTTGAATGATCTCCGCATCCTGGGCGGCGAGTTTTTGTTGCTCGTCCCGTTTGAGATCGCGTATTTCCGCAGCCTGTTTCTGCACCTCATTCAACAACATCGGCGCAAGCTCGTCATAGCGCACGCCGTCGATCCGGCCCTTGTTGTCGCGAACAACGAGTTCCGGATAGACCCTCGCCACTTCCTCGGCGATCAGACCATAACGCACAGTGTCCTGCGGGTCGGTCTTGTAGCGAAAGGTCACCGGCCGTAACTGTTGGAGTTGTTCCGTGTTCGATCCCATGGGCGCAACGGCGGTCTTGAATCGTTCGGAGGACGATACCGCCCCGAGTTCTCCATTCGATCCGATGACGACGGCTAGGCCGCTGACTGTGGTATTGCCGTAGATGCCGGCGACAAACGTCTTTTTCTGGAGACCCCCTTCGCCAATTCTTATCACCCCGCTATCGTGAGCGGCACCAGGGTGGCCGATCTCGATGTTATTACTGCCGGTCGTTACGTTGCTGCCGGCCTGAAACCCGACGGCAATGTTGGATGAGCCAGTTGTGCTATAGAGCGCATCCTCTCCGGTGGCGGTGTTCTGAGTCCCGGTCTGGTTGGAATAAAGCGAATTAGCTCCGGACGCGGTGTTGTAAACGCCGCTCTCGTTCGAAAAGAGCGCTTGGTATCCAGAGGCGGTATTGTAGTAGCCAGATGCGTTCTGATAGAGCGCATTAGCCCCTGTGGCGGTATTGCCACCAGTGGCGCTCGTGCTGGCCTGGAGCGCATTAGCCCCGAAGGCAGTGTTGTCACTGCCGGTCTGGTTGGAAAAGAGCGCACTGACTCCCGAGGCAGTGTTGTTACTGCCGCTTGTGTTGGAACCGAGCGCGAAAGTCCCCGAGGCGGTGTTGTCGTTGCCGGCCGTGTTGGCTCGGAGCGCGTCACCCCCCAAGGCAGTGTTGTCAGTGCCGCCCGTGTTGGAGGCGAGCGCTGCGAATCCGGAGGCGGTGTTGCCGGTGCCGGTTAGGGCCACTGGGTTTGGCCCGCCGAGCGCGTCGGTCCCCATTCCCGTATTGCCGTGTCCGTCGGAGGTGTCGTTCGTCGACGGCACTTGTCCATAAGCCGCCCCCGCCAGCAACGCTAGCCCAATTGCCCACTTCGATATCGCGCTCATTGGTTGCCCCCCACGGCTGGTTGTTATCTTGTCACCGACTGAGTGACGCGAGCACCGATTGCACACCTCCACGCCGTAGCAGTCAACGCGCGACCGGATCCAAACCTATCGAACCGAAAGCGCGTTTGTCATAAGACGGGAGTGGGTCCTCATCGTTGGGCATGAGCGCCCAGCCGCATCTTTGAAACCTGGCGCGCCGTTGTCTTTGCCACCGGCCTTCAGCGCCACCGCAGGGGTTCGGGGGGGTCGCCCTGGGCGTTGACTGAAATTGAAGTTAGGCGCGAAATATTCCGCTGGCGCCGTCGGTCGAGGGCGCAACAAGAACCAAAGCAAGGGGCAGCCAATGAACGCGATGGCAAAGTGGACGATGGTGTTGGTGTTTCTGTCGGGCGCGGTGTACGGGCAGGTGCCGACGGGAAATGGGACGAGCGACATTAATCTCAACACTGGCGTGGGGGCTCGAGCACTCGGCGGTCCAGAGACCACCAATGGCGGTGCCGGGAACACAGCCGTCGGTGCCGAGGCGCTCACCGCCACCACGACGGGGGCCGTCGTTAACACCGGCATCGGGGACAGTGCGCTTCGTACCAACGTTTCGGGCGGCTACAACGTCGCTATGGGGGCGAATGCCCTGTTTTCAAATCAATCCGGCAGCTACAACACGGCCTCTGGATACGATGCACTTTATAATAATGATGCGACAGATAGCGGCGTCTCCGACAATACAGCCGACGGCGCATATGCCCTGTACTCAAACACTACTGGAACTTACAACACGGCTGTCGGGTACTATTCGCTTTACGCCAACGTGACGAGCGGCTACAACACCGCGGTGGGCTATGACGCGCTAGCCGCGAATACGGCGGCGTTCAATGCGGCCCTGGGGGCCTATGCTCTTGCGGCCAACACGGTAGGGGCGGCGAATACCGCCCTGGGTAACAGTGCCCTCAAGGCGAACCAGAGCGGCGCGAATAACACCGCCACCGGGTCGAATGCGCTTTTTAACAACGACAGCGGAAACACCGGCGCTTCCGGAAACACGGCCGACGGCGCGGGCGCGATGAATAACAATACAACTGGCAGCAACAATACCGCGGTCGGGATGCAGGCGCTCCAAGGTACGGCGAACGAAGGCGGGGCGTCCGGTTCGTATAACACCGGCATCGGCGTCAACGCGCTATTCGCCTATTCGACCGGCAGCAACAACATAGCCGTGGGATATAAAGCGGGCCTCCATCTGACGACGGGCAGCGACAACATCGATATCGGCAATGGGGGCGGTGCAACGGATAGCAAGATGATCAAGATCGGCGATCCGGGCATGCAAGAGAAGACCTTCATCGCTGGAATCTACGGTGCATCGGTGAGCGGAAGCCCGGTCTATATCGCCTCCAACGGCCAGCTTGGCACGGTGGTGTCTTCGGAGCGCTTCAAAACCGCCATTGCGCCGATGGGATCGAATACTGCGAAGCTGGACAAGCTGCGCCCTGTGACCTTCAAGCTCAAGTCCGATGCGACGGGTACGCGCCAGTACGGGCTGATCGCCGAGGAAGTGGCCAAGGTATATCCGGAACTGGTCATTCGCGACCAGAATGGCCGCGTTGACGGCGTGCGCTACGACGAGCTTGCGCCGATGCTGCTCAATGAAATGCAGCAACAGCAACAGAGGATCGAAGCGCAGGCAAGGTCCAGCATGGATCAGGCGAAGAGAATAGCTGCTCAGGATCGCCGCGCGGCCGCCCAAGACGCTGAGATCAGCCAGCTCAAGCACCAGTTGACCGAGATTCGATCCGCACTCGACAATCTGGCGACCAAGGACCAACTCGTCGCCCAGCGCTGACACTATGCTGACACTATAAGGCCTTCGCAATGCCCGGCTTGCAACCGGAATTCCGAGGGACCGGCCTTGGGGTCCGGGGGCGGCCCGGGATCGGTCGGGGGCGGCCGAGGCGGACCGGGTATGATAAAGGCGAAGGCTCCCGCGGGGAGGGGGTCGCCGCTCTTCAGAAGTCGAACACAACACGGAGGGGTGCTTCATGGACAATGTCGTTATAGGCAGTGCCGTCGCTGGCTCGGTTATTTATTTGGCCGTCATCGTTGTGATTTTTCTCGTGTGCAGGTTCATCGTGCTGTGGTACTGGCGCGTGAACGAGGGAATAGCGCTGCTCAAGAGCATCGACGAGAAGCTCGGCCGTATGGCACCACGCGCACCGTAAAACCACCTCAGATGGGCCGGGAGCCGGGCACAGAATTCCAAAGCCAAGGAGGCTGTTCATGTTGATACTCACCCGCCGGGTCGGCGAGGCAATCATGGTCGGAGATGAGGTCCAAGTTACCGTACTAGGCGTGAGGGGCAGCCTGGTCCGGATCGGGATAACGGCACCGCAGGACATGCGCGTCGATCGCGAGGAGGTGCGCGAACGGATTGACGCGGAGAAGGCGTCGGCCTGCTCGGTGGGCGGCGGACAATGAAGCGGTCCGGCGCCCCGCCCCGGAAGAAGTCGGCGGGTTCCTGGGCGCAATATCCCCGGGCGGCGGGGTGTGGTCTATTCAGGCAAAGACGTCGAGCAGGGTGCCGAGCATCTGGTTCGATGCGCGAATCACATCGGCGCCTGCTTGGGTCAGTAGCAGCGATTGGCTCGAATCGAGCAGCGGACCGGTCTGGTTTTCATTGGCGGGGTTCGCGATTTGCTGCGCGTCCTGGCTCAACTGCCCGCTACTGGTTGCGAGCGCCGCAAGTCCACTGTCCTGCGCACTCGGCAAGCTGACGGATGAGACACTACCGCTGATGGGGCTCATCCGAGGGGTATCGGCCGCGGGCGGCCCGACTTTAGTTTTTTCTTGATTTGACAGATGCTGTGCGGCACGCAGCGGCTCGACTGCGATCCCCGGCGCCGCAAAACCGGGGATATCGGCGCCCCACGGGTGGTGCTGCACCGTCAAGTCTTATAGCCTGCGAGGCTTGGTCAAGGTCGCGAACGGGTTCAGGTACGTGGAAAACGTGGGTAAGACCGCACCCCGCAAGGCTGCGCTGGCATTCATTTTCGTCACCGTGCTCATCGATATGCTGGCCTTCGGCATGATCATTCCGGTGCTTCCCATCCTCGTGCAGGATTTCGTGGGCGGCAGCGCGGCACGCGGCGCTGAAATCTACGGCCTATTCGGCACGGTTTGGGCGTTGATGCAGTTCATTTTCTCGCCGGTTCAAGGTTCGCTGTCCGACCACTTCGGCCGCCGGGTAGTCATCCTGATTTCGTGCGCGGGCCTGGGTCTGGACTTCATCCTGATGGCGATGGCACCGAATCTGTGGTGGTTGTTGGTCGGCAGGCTCATTTCGGGAATCGCGGCCGCGAGTTTCAGCACGGCCGGCGCGTACATCTCGGACGTGACACCCCCGGAGCGGCGCGCGGCCAGTTTCGGCCTGATCGGCGCGGCGTTCGGAATCGGTTTCGTGCTGGGACCGGCGCTCGGCGGGATTTTGGGCGCGATATCGCCGCGGCTGCCCTTCTGGGCGTCGGCGATCCTGGCGCTCGGCAACGTTTGCTGGGGGTTTTTCGTGCTGCCGGAATCGCTTGCCGAGGACAAGCGTGTTCCATTCTCGTGGAAGAATGCCAATCCCATCGGCGCCCTCAATTTATTGCGTTCCCATCCGACCCTGGGCGGGCTTGCTCGCAGCTACTTCCTCATTAATCTCGCGCACGTCGTCCTGCCCAGCGTGACGGTGCTGTACCTGCACTATCGATACGGGTGGAATGCGCGTGCGGTGGGGTTGATGTTGGCCGGTGTCGGCATTTCATCGCTGATCGTCCAGGCGCTGTTGGTAAAGCCCGCGGTAAGGCTGCTGCACGAGCGGGGTGCAATCGCGGTGGGATTGATTTTTGGCGCGGCGGGCTTCGCCATCTATGGTCTCGCGCCCACCGGGCGGTATTTCTGGATCGGTGTGCCGGTGATGGCGCTATGGGGCATTGCGACGCCGTCGTTGCAGGCGATCATGACGCGCTGTGTACAGCCCACCGAGCAGGGGCGCCTGCAAGGAGCGCTTGCGAGCCTCACCGGCATGGCGAGTCTCATAGGGCCGACGCTGTTTACCCAGGTGTTCGCCGCTTTCATCGATGCGCCGGCCGGGGGCAGAGTGCTGCCGGGCGCGCCTTTCCTGGTGTCGGCCCTGATCGTGCTCGTCGCCATGATGATGGCCTGGCGTACCACTCGACCGTTGACGCTCGCCTCCGCCGCCGATCGGGCTTAGCGCCCGTCGAGTGCGTGCTCATCTTGGGCTGCTGCGCTGCGCGCAGCCGATGCCGAGGTCACTTTCCGCATCGGCTTAGGTTAAATACGTGAAGTGTGCAACAGATTCCAGTTCTGCGGACCGGTAGCCTCCTACATACATTTTCTCGCTGTGTTTGCAGGCAACGCCCTACAACATGAACGGGATAACTGGAGCCCCGTTCCTGGTTTAACGTAACCGGTCGCAGAGAGTTCACGATAAGGAATGTCCAACGATGCGCGTTTCAGGAACCACCTGGGTGATCGTCTTGGCGGCGGGCGACGGTCGCCGTCTTCACGCATTGACCACGAACGAGTTGGGCATGCCCGTGCCGAAACAGTTTTGCTCTCTGCGCGGCGGGTATTCGCTGCTGCGTGACGCCTTGTTTCGAGCCGAGGCCGTGGCCTTCCCGGAGCACATCTGCACGGTCGTGGCCGAGCAGCATCGGCCCTGGTGGGCGCCGGCATTGGACAGCGTCGCGCAATCCAACATCATCGTTCAGCCCCGAAATTGCGGAACCGCGAACGGCATTTTGCTGCCGCTGTTGCACATCATGCAGCGCGATCCCGACGCGCGCATCGTGCTGCTGCCCTCCGATCATCACGTCGACAACGAGCGCGCGCTCGCCGCTGCCCTGCGCAGATCCCTCCGCCAGCTGTCGGCCACGAGTCGGCAGATTTTGTTGCTGGGCATCTCCCCCGATCAAGCGGACCCGGACCTTGGATATATCGTGCCGGGCGACAAAATCGAGCGTAACGTGTCCACCGTCATGCGGTTCGTCGAAAAGCCCTGCGTGTCGCTGGCGCAGAGACTGATCGAGGGCGGGGCGCTTTGGAATTCATTCATCGTCGCGGCCCGGGCGAGCGCGCTGTTGGAGTTGTTCCAGACCCGCATTCCGCAGATCGTCGACGATATGCGCGCGGCCGTTTTACGCGATCGATCCGATTTGCGGGATTCTGCGGCGACCGACAACCTGTATCAGCGCCTACCCGACATCGATTTCTCGAAACAAGTGCTCGAGGGCGCCGAATCGACGTTGCGCGTGGTGCCGGTGCCGAGCTGCGGCTGGAGCGATCTGGGAACCCCGACCCGCCTCGCGGAGACCTTGAAACGCCTGCCGCAACGGCATGAATCGCATCTGCACGGATTGGATCCGTTGGCCGGATTCCTGAACCTGTCGCTGCAGCACGCGCGACTGCAGGCGCTTGGGGAGTCTCCCGCCGCGAAGTAATGCGCGCCGCGCTTCAGAGCGGTTCGCCGGGCAGATCGAACACCAGGACCTCGGCCTGCTGCCCCTGCTCGATCTTCACGCGGGCCTCCTGCGTCACCTTCAGGGCGTCTCCCGTCTCGAGCAAAGTTTGGTTTGCCGTCACGCGGCCGCGCGCCACGTGGACGTACGCGCGCCGGCCCGCAGCGATCGCCAGTTCGGCGTTTTCGCCGCCGTCAAAAAGTCCGGCATAGACTTTCGCATCCTGGTGGATCAGGAGCGAGCCTTGCGCGCGATCCGGCGAGACGATGAGCCGCAGTCGCCCGCGCTTCTCCTCCGGGGAGAAGTGCTTCTCCTCGTAGCTCGGCTCGATATTGCGCACATCCGGTTGAATCCAGATCTGCAGAAAGTGAGTGGGCGCATCGGGCGAGGGATTGAATTCGCTGTGCCGCACGCCGCTTCCGGCGCTCATGCGCTGCACATCGCCGGGCCGGATGGTCGACCCGTTGCCCATGGAGTCCTTGTGGGCGAGCGCCCCGGACAGCACGTAGCTGATGATTTCCATATCGCGGTGGGGATGGGTGCCGAAGCCCGCGCCGGCCTGCACGCGATCCTCGTTGATCACGCGCAGCGGGCCGAATTCGACGTGTTGCGGATCGAAGTAGTCGGCAAACGAAAAGGTGTGAAACGACTTCAGCCAACCGTGATCGGCAAATCCGCGTTCTGCACTGCG
>JBEKYO010000073.1:0-28570 GCA_049510875.1 Steroidobacteraceae bacterium | reverse complement strand
CCGCAGTGACAGCCGTCTATGCCGGGCAGGCATGGTAGACGGCATGCAGCGCAAGGGGTTTCGCGCGAATCTGGATGCGTGGCGCCAAGGCAAAGCGACGCAGGATGACGTCGAGGACGCGCTGCGAGATGAATTGGCGGCCGATCCGCATGTGATGCGCAGCGCTCGTTTGTTGATCGAGGCGTATTTGCAAGCGGGTCACATTCCGGCGCCGTTCGCCGAGCGGCTCATGGCCTTCGAGAGAGGCCGGGATGCGCCGCCGGATCGTATGGTTTTGCGGCCTGCTCCCTTCTCCGGCTACGTCCCTCGAGCACCCGGGTCGGCGCCGGCGGCGCCCGCTGAATCTGCGCAGCCGCCAGAACTCCGGCCAGCCGCGCCGCCTGCACACACACTTGCACCCGCGCCCGGAAGCACACCCGTTCGGCCGGTCGCGCCTGCGCTCGCACCTGCGCCCGCCCGCGCACCCACGCCCGAATTCGCGCCCATGCGCACGCGCGTCCCCACGCCGATGCCCGCCTCTGCAGCCGCGCCCGCGCGCGCACCCGCGCCCAAATTCGCGCCGACGCGCCCGCCCACGCCGATGCCCGCGTCTGCAGCCGCGCCCGCACGTGCACCCGCGCCCGAACTCGCGCCGACGCGCCCGCGTCCGCGCACGCCCACGCCCGTTTCCCCGCTCGCGCCCGCTCGGCTGCATGTCGATGCGCTCGCCGACGGCGATGACATGCTGACGACGCCGCGAGCGGTCAAACTTCTGGTGCCGGGCGTCGCACTGGTGCTGGTGCTGATCGCGGCCGTCTGGCTGGCCCCCGGCATCATCGACCGGCGCCGCGCCGCCAGCATCGAATCGGCGTTGATGTCGCCCGATCCCAAGGTTGCCAATGATGCGGTGACGCAGCTATCGAGTGCCGATGAAGATGCGCGCGCGGCAGTGCTCGGCGGGGAAGGGGTGAAGGCCAAGGTGCGGGCGGTATTCGAACGGCGGGCGCGGGCCGCGTTCGATCCGACCCAGCATCTGTTCGATTACTCGCGCGCCCAGGCGATTCTCGACGGCGCGGCATGGCTGCTCCCCGATGACGAGCCGCTGCGGCAACACAAGCTATCGCTCGAGAAGATGCGCAGGCTGGAACTTCAGTCGCTGGATGAGGCGTTCGAGAAGGCGCTCGCGGCGCATGATCTGTTGCAGGACGGCGGCCCGGCGTCGTTGATGGCCGTGCGCCCGATCATCGCGCAGCTCGACCCCGGCGACCCGCTGCTGCGCGACGGCCGCGTGCCGCACGCGTTCCGCGACGCCGCGGCCGCATTGGCCAAGTCCGATCCTGACCGGGCGGACCGGCTGGTGCTCGACGGGCTGGGTATTGCGCCGGGGGATCCGAGCCTGATCGATGTCGCGGACCGAATTCGGCGCGAGCGCGAGAAGGACGTTGGGCGCGCGCGCCGGTGATTTGGAGCGCTCGCGCCGCGTGAACGCTCGCCGATCGGAGCGTCGCGACCCGCGCCAGTTGCGCTCCCCGCGCCGCGGTGACACCGTACGGCTGCTCCCGTGACTTCCGAGGAATTCACCCCACATGAAACAGATTGCTGAAGCGGCCCGATCGGTCGACGTCGTTTTGGAAACGGATGTGCTCGTCGTCGGCAGCGGCCCCGGCGGCCTCGCGGCCGCGCTTGCGGCCGCACGCGCGGGCGCGCGCACGGCGTTGATCGACCGCAACGGCTGCTTCGGCGGCAACATTACCCAGGTCGGCGTCGAGGGCTTTGCGTGGTACCGACATGAACACACGGTGGACTGCGAGGGGATCGGCATCGAATTCGAGACCCGCGCGAAGGCGATGGGCGCGGCGATGCCGGAGCCGCAATCGCTGAGCCATGCCCTCGATGCCGAGATGTTCAAGTGGGTCGCCGACGTGCTCGTCGGGGAGGCGGGCGTCGAGCCCCTGCTGCATCGACTGTGCGTGGCGCCGATCCTCGCGAATGGCGCCGTCCACGGCGTAATCACCGAGAGCAAAGCCGGCCGGGAGGCGATCCTCGCCAAGCGGGTGATCGATGCAACGGGCGATGCGGACATCGCGACCCGCGCCGGCGCGCCGGTGCACAAGACGCCGAAGGAGAAGATGATGGCGGTGTCCGTGATGTTCTCCATGTCCGGCGTCAACAAGCAGCGCTTCATCGATTCGGTCAAGGCCGATCCGCAGACGTACGCCGACTGGTCGGGCAACGGCGAGTGGGATTACGAGACGACGGGTAAGGAAGACAAGTTGTTTTCGCCGTTCCTGCGCAAGCCGTTCAAGAAAGCGCTCGAGGCCGGCATCATTCCGCCGTCGCTGCACACGATCGCGGGCACCTGGGGCACGGTGACCGACCAGGGCGATCTGACCTACTTGAATCTCGTGCACATACCGGAGATCGACGGCACGGATCCCAAGGACCTGACCATCGGCGAGATTCGCGGCCGCCGGGAGGCCATCTACGCGGTGGAGGCGTTGCGCAAGTTCATGCCCGGTTGCGAGGAGGCGAAGCTGCGCAATTTCGGCATGACGCTCGGCGTTCGCGACACGCGCAAAATCGACGCGCTGTACAATCTGACCGGCAGCGACGTGCGCGGGCAGGCGCGATTCGACGATGCGATCGGCATCTTTCCGGAGTTCATCGACGGCTACGGGATTCTGATCCTGCCGACCACCGGACGGTATTGGCACGTGCCCTATCGCGCGCTCGTGCCCAAGGGCATCGGCAATCTGCTGGTGGCCGGGCGGTGTATCGGTGGCGACAACATATCGCACGCATCCGCGCGCAACATGATGTGCTGTGCGGTCAGCGGCCAAGGCGCCGGCGTCGCCGCCGCCGTCTCGCTGCAGCGCGACGAGGCTTTCGATCGGCTGAATGTCGGCGCCGTTCAGCAGGAACTCGCGCGCCAAGGCGCGCGCTTCCAGTGACCGACCCGCCTCAGCGCCGGTGCGCGCGGCCGACGAAATAGCCGGCGCCGAACGGCACGCCGATGACCACGAGCGCCAGCACGATGACCAGGATCAAGGCCTCGCGCACCAGGCGGCGCACCTGCTCTCCAGCGTCGCGCACCACTTGATTGGCGAGCCGGGCGGCGTCCGCGGCGACTGCCGCGCGCTCCGCGTCCAAGGCATTCAGCGCCGCCTGCCGCTCGGCGCTCACCGCATCTGCCAGCGTCGCCTCTTGCGCGCGCACATCGCGCATCACATCGGACCATGAGGCGTCGAGGCGCGTACCGGCGTCGCGCAGCACGCCGTTCACCAACTTTGGCGTGGCATTGACCATCGCGGACACCTGGTCCAGGCGATCATCCAAGCGGCGCAGCGCCGTTCGCAGCTCCTCGGTGCTGATGCCGGACGCCTGCGCGGCCAATTGAGCCTGCCAGACTATTTGTTCCGGGGCCGCCTCGCCGTACAGCCGCAACCGGTCCCCCGCGTCCGCCAACGCCTCGGGGACCGTTCCCAGCGAGTCGACCAGCTTGGTCTGGCCGCCGGTGTCCTGCGTCCAGGCGTTCACGATCGAGGGGCGCGTGAAATGCAGATCGGCGATCGGGTGCGCGCGGCTGTAGCCCTCGATGAATTGCCGGTCTTTGGCAAATTCATCCGGCGCCAGAAGCCGCCGCGCCAAGTCCTCGGCCTCACTCGCCAAATCGGCCGCAAGCTGCGTGGCGCGCGGCTGGCGCGCGCCGAACAACGACTGTCCCGCGCCGGTGGAGAAATATTCGGACATTTGCACCGACAGGGCCCACGTATCCAACAGACCCATCATGGGCGCCATCTGGTTCGCGGCGCTGAGGCTGCGGCCCGCGGCGGCAATCTTCCAGCGCAAGGCGTCGAGGCGAATCTCGGGGTCGGCCGTGCCCGAGGCGACCTCATCGGAGGCCTGTCCGACCGCCGATATGAAGTGCGCGGAATACTCGCGCGTGAGAATGCGCGCGTTGAGATCGCGCGTCGACAGCGGTTTTTCCGGACTCTTCAGCGATATGAGCGAGCAACCCGTCACGCATTCCATCACCGCAAGCAGCGCCGCGAGAGCGCCGATGAAACAGCGTCGCGATGCTGACGAACCCCTGCCTCCGTGCATAGACTCCCCTACAGTTCCGCGGCCCGGGCAGTGTACCCGACCCGGACCCGGATTCCGAACCGTTCACGCTGCGGCGCGGCCGATTCGCGCGCGGTGGGCGCTGCGTCCGCCGGGCGGCAGCGTCGCTTGCGTCGACGCTTGGTGGTCGATGAGGCTATGCTAGGAGCGCATCATGACCAGGATTGAAATCAAAACGGCGAGCGGGCTCTGCCCGTGCCATGTGTATCGGCCGGCCGGCGACGGGCCGTGGCCCGCGGTGCTGGTTTTCATGGATGGGCTGGGCATTCGCCCGGCGATGCTCGAGATCGGCGAGCGGCTGGCGGCGAACGGCTACTACGTGCTCCTGCCGGATTTGTTCTATCGCTCCGGGCCGTATGAACCCATGAATCCCCATGCGCTGTTCGCCGGTCCGGAAGCGCGCAAGGTCTGGGTGGACAAATTCTTCGCGCTCGCCACGCCCGCCAACATCATGTCCGACACGCGCTCGTTTCTTGAATTCCTCGCGGCGCAGCCGGAGGTCGAGCCCGGCGGCATTGGCACCACCGGTTACTGCATGGGAGGGCTGATGTCGCTGAGCGCCGCGGGAACCTACGCGGATCGCATCGTTGCCGCGGCCTCGTATCACGGCGGCCGGCTCGCCACCGACGCGCCGGACAGTCCGCACCGGTTGGCGCCCAACATCAAGGCGCGGGTGTACGTCGCCGGCGCGATCGAGGATCCCTCGTTTCCCGACGACATGAAGCAGCGGCTCGAGGATGCGCTGACGGCTGGCGGCGTGACGCACACCATCGAGACCTATCCGGCCAAACACGGCTGGGTGTTCCGCGACACGCCGGTGTATGACGCGGCCGCCGCGGAGCGTCATTGGCAGACCCTGGTCGCGCTGTTCGACGCGACGCTGAAGCGCTAGCCGCCAAAGCGCCGGCCGACATGCCGGCGGGCGGCGCACACCGACAAAGCGCGGCGCGCTTGCGGCTACGCCGGACCGTTTATTGGGCGGCCACGTCGAGCGTGGTGCTCGACGCATCCGAGGTGTTTTGGCAGGTCAATGTGAACGGGTAAATCCCGGTGCTCGGAAGTGCGATCGCACGCGAGCCGCTGGTTCCCACCGACCCCGACCATGCGCCGCTGGCGTTGCAGCCGGTCGCTCCGCTGGCACTCCAATCGAGCGCCGTTGGCGCGCCCACCTTGACGGTGGTCGGTGTGCTCTTGACCGTGACCTGCAAAGCGCGGTTCTCCAGGTAGGCTACCTGGGTGAGTTGGCTTGACATGCTGAAATTCATGGCGATGTCATTGGTCGGTCCCCCGATCGTGGGCAGCGGCAGGTTGGCGCCCGACCATTCGGCCATATAAATCTGGAAGTTCGAGAAAGCGAGTGCCTGGTTCGTCGCGCTCGCCGCATTGCTGATGGGGCCTTGAATGGTCGAGGCCGCCGTGTCGCGCAGGCTCACGTTCTCGAACGTCACATCCGAATACCCGGTGCCGGGAAAGCGTAGACCGGCGGGATACAGATTGTTGAGGAACTGAGAATTGAAAACGGCAACGACCGTGTCGACCGTCAAGCCGTCCGACGGCAGCACGTCCATGAATCCATCGGGGCGAATGCTGGTGTAATCGGTCACCGCGCATTGCGTGCATCCCAGCTTGAGCGAATTGGCGTAGCCGCTCGTGGAGTCGTTGCCGCCTTTATCGCGTGCCACGCCGATGCGCACGCCGTAGTCGGTCACGTGGGACATCTGGACATCGATGTTATCCAATCCGGGATCGGCCGCGTGCGTGTTGAGATAGAAGAGATGGGGCGGGGGAAACCACTTGCCGATTCCGCCCACATTCTCGCCGGCAGCGTCCTGCAAATCGCCGTAACGATGCGAGCTGATGTACTCGAACGTCGCGTCCTGCAGGTTGCCCTGCCAGCCCATCAGGGTTCCGTCCAGCTGAATGTCGACGAACTCCAGCCCGTGCGGTACCGCTGCGTACTGCGTGGTCTCGGGCGTCGTCTCCGTCACCGTCTGGTTGCTCAGCCAATTCGCCGACGCCGAGAACGCCATGGGCATGAATGCGTCGCCGCCGGCCGTGGCCGGCACATAGAGATTCAATCCGACGATCCGCACGTCGCTCGAGTCGCCGGTAATGAAAAACACCGCCGCCGGGTTGACGCCGCCCACCCAGATCGATTTGATCCATCCCTGAGTCTCATCGAAGGTGATCCCGCGATTGTCCGCCAGCCAGTTGGTGAGCACGATGTCGTTGAAGCCTTCGGCCGGCTGCGTGATGCCCGGCGAGGCCACCCACTTGCCATTCAAGTAGTACCCGCCGAAGTCCGGATTGACGGGAACGCTGCCGTCCCATTCGACGTTCCAATCGAGCAACAGGATGTCGCTGGAGTTTGCGATGACAAAGGCGGGGTGGAACATGTTGTCGATGAAGAACTTGCCCGCGCCCGTGAATTCCACGGTCGTGCCATTGTCGATGAAAATTCCGCGGTCCACCGCCAATCCCGAATGCAGGTACACCGCACAGTCGACCAGCAGAATGAAGGCGCCGTTGCGAGCCGCGGCAAAGGCGGCCATGGCGCCGGAGGTTTGATCCGCCGTTGATCCGCAAGACACCCACTCGCTGATCGACTTGGACACGGCGGCGTGGGCGCGCGGGGCAACCGCGCCGAGCGACAGGGCCGATAGGATCCCTAAGATCGCCCAAGCGCGCGCGCGTCTCGCCACGCGCGCCGGGAACCGTGCCATTGTCCCGACCGCACGAATCTCCGGATGTGTGCACATCATATGGAGTCATCCCCTACGAAGCGGAATTTTCGTGAGGGAGGCTAGTTGGTAATTATTACAATCAAAACTGTCACCAATCGGCGACAGGGTTCCAAAAGTATTCGGACGGATGGTGATCGGGTCGTTGGCGGCGCTGGCCGCGACCGGATGCGACGCAAAACGCGCGACCACCATCTCCGCGCCCGGAGCCACGTATAAACGCTGGCCGTGGATTCCGCGCGCTTCGAATGCGCCGTGCTCGTTGTGAGTAACCCACCACATGTCGCGATACGAGTACCCGCGCAGCAGGGGATAACCCGCTGCCGCGAACAACTCCCGGTCGCTGCCGCGGCGGATATCGGCGATCACCGATTCGGGGATCACTTGCCGATCCGGGGACGCCCCGTCGCAGCGCATCAGTTCGCCGAAACGGGCCAAATCCCGCAGGGTTGCCGCCAATCCGGCGCCGCCCATCGCCACGCCGGTCGAGTCGACGCTGAGGTATCCATCTTCCTCGCACTCGAGCCGCGACCACAGACGCTGCGACAGCAACTCGGCGAGCGGCGTCCCGGTGGCACGGTGCATCACCCAGCACAGCACCTCCGTGTTGACGGTCTTGTAAGCGAAGGCCTGCCCGTGCTCGCCTTCCTTGCGAAGCGTCAGCAGGAATTCGTGGTAGCCGCCCGGCCCCTGGTAGCCCGGGGGCCGCGGCCTGAGTCCGCCGGCGCGCGTGTAGTCCCAGATCTGCGCGGCTGGATCGGAATACAGTTCCGAGTACGCGACGCCGATCTGCATGTCGAGCACGTGCCGGAGCGTCGCGTCCGCATAGGCCGTGCCGGCCATTTCCGGCAGGTAGTGCAGCACGGTGCGATTCTGGTCGAGCGTGCCCTCGAACACCAGCGCCGCCGCCAGGGTCGCGGCGTACGACTTGGTGACCGAGAAGCACGCATGGGCAAGTTCCGGCCGCAGCGCGCCGCGATAACGTTCGTACACCAAGCGGCCGCGATGCAGAACCGCGATCCCGTCGGTATACGTATCGGCGAGCGAGTCGGCCCAGAGCCGCCGCCGCCCATCCAGGTCATCGAATACGAGTTCGTCGATGGTCGCCTGATCGGTCGCGGCGGGGGCTCCCAGATCATGGCCGAATGGGCCTCCGCGCCAGACGTTCACCGTGGGCACCAACTCGCGCATGTGCGACAGCGACCAGCGATTGCGGGGGAACTTCAGGAATTGGTCGTCGGCGAAGCGGATGACCTGATCGGGCGCAGGGGGGCTCCCCTGCATCCAGCCGAGCGCGTTGGGGTCGGACGCCGTGTCGTCGAGATAGTCGACACCGTCGAATTGCAATGTGCTCATGGACAGAACCCGGGGGTTGCGGATGGCACGTCGCATCGAGCATACCTTACGGACGGAAATCTTTGAATTGCCTGCGCGCGGGCTCTGCGGTACCATGGTACCAATGTATATACGAACGGAGCTCTCATGTCCAAGGCGGTGAAGCACCTCGAGGTCGAACGCGTGCAGACCGGCGTACGGATGGAGCGTCGAATCCTGAAGGTGCTCAAGGCGCTTGCGGAGTTCAAGAACATGACTCTCGGCGATCTGCTCGAGGGAGTCGTGCTCCATGCCTTCGAGGGCAAAGCCGCGTTCGGTCCGGAGACCCTGCGCAAGATCGCCGAGCTCAAGGCGGTGTACGACCTCGATCTGGATGCACGCGCGAGCCACCGCCTGAAGGAAAAATCATGACGGATGATGAGTTCCTGCGGCGGCTGGAGTCGTGCGAGCTCAGCCCAAGCGAGTTCGGACATGCCGGCCACGTGCGCGCCGCGTATCTGTACCTGCGTGCGGCCGAATTTCCCGCCGCCCTCGCGCGGACTCGCCGCGCCATCCGCCGTTACGCGACGCATCTGGGCAAGCCCGAGCGCTATCACGAGACGATCACGGTCGCTTACCTGGCCCTGATTCAACAGCATCTTTGCGAACGCGGCGATGGCGGCGGCTGGAGCGAGTTCGAACGCGGCAATCCGGAGCTCCTCGACCCGGGCTTGCTGTTCAAATACTACCCGCAGGCGCAGCTTGCCAGCGAACTCGCGCGCAAGGTGTTCGTGCTGCCGCGCGCAGGGCTGTAGCCACGCGCCGGCCTCAAGGGACGGCCGGCTCTCCGGCAATCCAGCGGCACAGCGCGCTCGCGGGGTCCTCGAATCCATAGATGGCGTCGAAGTGATTGCGGCCCGCCTGCGGCTGGCGCACGCCGCGGTTGCCGCGCGCGCTCCAGGCGGCGAAATACGTCTCGGACTGCCGGTGGAATTCTGCCGTCTCCTCGCTCCCCCAGGTGACCAATACCGGGGTCGTGCTGGCCCTGAGCGTAAACAGCGGCGAGTTGCGGCGTATGACGCCCTCGTCGAGCTGCAATTGAGGTTGCATCGCACTGAATCGCAACGGCTGCAAATCGTATACACCGCTCACCAGAATCGCTCTCGCCAACGGATCGGCGGGCAGGCCGTACTCCTCCTCCCAGGCGGTCTGCAGGCACATGGCCGCCAACTGCGCGCCGGCGGAATGTCCGCCGAGCACCACCTGGCGCGGATCGGCGCCGTAGCGCTCGATGTGCCGCAGCACCCATGCAACCGAGGCGCGGGCCTGTCGCGTGATCTCGTCGATGCCGACCTTCGGCGCCAGCGCGTAGTTGACGACGACCGTCGTCACGCCGGCGGCATGCGGACCCAAAGCGACGCAACTGAACTCCCTCGACGACAATGAACGCCAATACCCGCCATGCAGGAACACGAAGACCGGCGCACCGGTCCGGGCCGCCGGGAAGATGTCGAGGTGCTCGTCGCGCGTCGGGCCGTAGGGGATGGCGAGCTCGCCCCGCAGGCGCCCGCGCGCCGCGCGGCTCTGGTCCGCGTAGTGATCGGCATACACGCCGTAGTCGGGCACCGACAGGTCGACGTCATACTGCGCATCGATTTGCGCCTGGGTGGTGAAATCTCGATACAAAGCCGCCATGCGGGAACTCTACGCGCACCGGGGGCGCAATGCCGAGCCCTGTGCGCCCGCGACCTGCATCGGCAGCCGCAAAGGCTGCTACGCTTGCAGGCAATCGAGGTACCCATCCCATGCGTGATCCCGTATCCGGATCGCCGCCGCTCGGCTATCCGGCTCTTGAGAACATCCGCCAGGCCGCGCATCGGCTCAGCGGCAAAACTCTCGTGACGCCGGTTTGGCGCTGGCAAACCGGCATCGTCGAGACATCGCTGGACTCGGCCACCGAAGTCTGGCTGAAGCTCGAATTATTTCAACGCACCGGTACGTTCAAGCTGCGGGGAGCGCTCAATTGCATCGAGGCGCTGGACGCGGCCGCCCGGCAGCGCGGCGTGGTCGCGGTGAGCGCCGGCAATCACGCCATCGCCGTGGCGTACACGGCGCGGCTCGCCGGCAGCAGCGCCACCGTGGTCATGCCGGAGCATGCAAGCCCGGCGCGCATCGCCACGTGCCGGGAATTCGGCGCCCGCGTGATCTTGGTTCCCGACGTCCATCAAGCCTTCACTCGCGCTCGGCAAATCGAACGGGAGGAGTCGCGCACGATGATTCATCCCTTCGAGGGCCCGCTCACCGCCGAGGGAACCGCGACCGTGGGATTGGAGCTGATGGAGCAGGTGCCCGGCCTCGACGCCGTCGTGGTGCCGGTGGGCGGCGGCGGACTATGCGCCGGCATCGCCGCCGCGGTGAAGCAACTCGATCCGGCATGCGCCGTATACGGCGTCGAGCCGTTCGGCGCCGACGCCCTGTACCGCAGCTTTGCGTCCGGCAGTCCGCAGACCCTGGAGCGTGTGGATACCATAGCGGACAGCCTCGGCGCGCCCTATGCCCTGCCCTACAGCTTCGGCGTCTGCCGGCGCTTCGTCGATGAGGTGGTGAGGGTGTCGGACGAGGACCTGTGCCGTTCCATGTTCCACCTGTTCAGAGACGCCAAACTGGTGGCGGAGCCGGCCGCCGCCGCCGCGACCGCGGCGCTGCTGGGACCGCTGCGCGGGAAGGTGGACGGTAAGCGGGTCGGCTTGATCGTCTGCGGATCGAATATCGATTCGGCGCGCTTCTGCGAGCTGCTCGACCGGGGCAGGGCCTCGCTCGCGCACGATTAGCGCAGATATTTCGCATACCATGCGAGATAGCGTTCGGCGCGGTCCTTGAGAAAACTCGGCCGCGTGAACACGTGATACTCGCCGGGATACACCACGAGTTCGGCGGGCACGCCGAGCGTGCGCAACGCGAGGTACATTTGTTCTCCCCCCGCGATCGGCACGTTGAAGTCCTTGTCCCCGCCGAGAAACAGCGTGGGCGTATGAATCCTGTCCGCATGGAAGAACGGATAGGACAACTTCAAGTACAGGGCGGGATTTGACCACGGGGGAGTCAACTCGGCGTTGTACTGGATGGCGTACTGGTCGAGCCCGTACATGCCGATCTGATCGCCGCTGCCCGCCCCGCTGATGGCGGCTTTGAAGCGCGGGTCGCTCGCGATGGTGTAATCGGTGAGGATGCCGCCGTAGCTCCAGCCGCCAATGCCCAATTTTGCCGGGTCCGCCAGTCCCGAGGCGACGGCATAATCGACCGCGGCCAGCAAATCCTCCACCTCCCTGTGACCCCAGTCCGCGAGGATGCCCTGTTGGAACTTCTGTCCGCGCCCGGTGCTGCCGCGATAGTTGACGGCCAGCACGACATAGCCCTGGGCCGCGAATAGCTGGCGCTCGAGCGAGGGAGAGTAGCCCTTGGGAATCAGTTCATGCTGATCCTGGCCGTTCGGACCGCCGTGAATCCAGAGAATGGTGGGATATCGGCGGCCCGCGACATAGGAGGGTGGTTTGACCACTTGGCCTTGAATCTCGGTGCCGTCGCGGCTCTTGAAGTGAATGTCCTCGACCGCGCCGAATTTGAGGTCGGCGATCAGCGCCGCGTTGTGCGCGCTCAGCGGCCTGACCCCGCCCGCTTCCAGTGCGAACAGCTCCGGCGGCCGGCCGTCGGCGGAACCGAGCAGCAGCGTGTGGCCGCCGGCGGACGACACGGCGAGCACCGTCATCGGATCCGGGCTCATCCGCGCGATCGCGCCGCTGGCGAGGGTCACCCGGGCTTCATAGGCTGAGCCGTGATCTTCCACGATGAAATCGATCGAGGAGCCGTCGCCGGTGAACACCGGCAACGAGACCTGCTGGTCGAGGCGGTCCGTGAGCGGGCGCACGCCGCCGGTCGCGACCGAGACCAGCGCGAGGCGATCCGCAATGTAGGCGTTGTATTTGGGTTCTCGTCCCTGCAGGAAGCACAGGAATTTACCGTCGGGACTGAAGGCAATGCGCTGGTTGTTCGGAGAATAGGCGGCGGCGAGCTTGCGCGGCGCCGCGCCCGCGCGCGGTTCGATCAGGTAAATTTCATCGACTCCGCTGCGCTCGGCCTCCTTGCCGTGATTGCTGACGTAGGCGATGAGCTTTCCATCGGGCGCCCACGCCGCGTTGTCGTCGTCGTACTCGGCGTCGGTCGTGATGGCCGTGTCGGCGCCGCTCGCGACGTCGGTCACGTGCAGGTGCTTGCGCGTGCCGGCGTTCAAGTACCCCACTTCGTCGGCCTTGAAATGGTAGCCGTCGATGACGATGGGTTTCGGGGTCTTCGCGGCGCTCGGATCCGTTTCGCTCATGGCGAGCAGCAACTGCGTGCCGTCCGGCGACCAGGCGTAGCTCGAGATCTCGCCGGTGGTGTGGGTGAGTTGCCGCGCTTCGCCGCCGCGCCGGTCGAGCAGCCACACCTGGGCCACCGAGTCCGCGGGACGCGTCGACAAGAAGCTCAAATACCGGCCATCGGGACTGAATCGAGGATGGCTCGCGCTCTCGGCCTGCGTCACCGGGCGGCGCTCGCTGCCGTCCCAATTGACCAGCCAAATGGTGCTCTTCACCGTGTCGGAGGTGCGCTCGTTGGTGCTAACCACATAGGCGATGGCGGCCCCGTCGGGCGACGCCTGCGGATCCGTGACGTCGAGAAATTGGTAGTAATCGTCGGGAGTCAACTCCCGCTGCTCGGCATGCGCCGCCGCGGCGTGCATGCCGACGACGCCGAGCGCCAGCCACGTTAGCAATATTCGAATGCGCAAGATCGACCTCAGAGTGTTATTTGGTGTGTCGAGGCGGTGTGTTGAGTCGGTTCGTCGAGGTGAATTTGGCGCGAAGCATAACCCAGAGGAGCCGGCCTGAGTATGCCCGGTGGCCAATGCCTGAGGCAGACCCGCGGCCTAAGCCCACGGCAGACCCGCGGCCTAAGCCTAAGGCAGACCCGCGGCCAACGCATGCGGCAGACCGTGGCCAACGCCTATGGCAGATTCTCGTTAAGCCGAGCCGGAGGCGGCGTCGTTGGGGCTTTACACAACGCCGACACGCGCGCCGGTTGACGGGTTTCCGCCGAGGCGCTATACCAAGGCTGAAAAAAACGCGCTGCTCGGTTTCGGGGAGAACTGCCATGCGTAAATCAGTGATCATCGGCCTCGTCGTGTTCTCGGCTGCCCAGGTGTTGGCCGGCGGCTTCGGCTTGAAGCCCGGGCTGTGGGCATCCAAGATGACCAAGCAGGTCATGGACGGGCAGGATAGAACGGCCCAGATGGCCGCAGCGGCATCGAAGATGCAAGAGATGATGGCCAGCATGCCGCCGGAGCAGCGCGCGCGGATGGAGGCCATGATGAAGCAGAACGGCGGGGCGTCCATGGGCAGCGACGGCACGACGAAGATGTGCATCACGGCCGAGCAGGCGAACCTCGACAATCCCATCGTCCAGAAAAACTGCCAACCGGTGAGCATCAACCGCAGCGGCAATCACGCTACGTTCAGCGTCAACTGCAGCATCAACGGCGTGACGTCCATGGGCAAGGGCGAGTCGACGTCGACGGGCGACACCATCACGGTTCAAATGGACACCACGACTCGTGCCGCGAACGGCCAGTCGCATACGATGCACTTCGAGAGCGAGATGAAATACCTGGGCGCGGACTGCGGCGACATCAAGCCGATGACGATGCCGAAGGCGTCTCAGTAAGCGGAGCGGTTCATTCGCGCCATTTGATGGAACAGCCGATGCTCGCGTTCTGGGTCTCGGGACCGCGGCCGGTATCGGCGATGAGGCGCATCGCCTCATAGAGTTCGCGCGGGGTTCCCTCCGCCGCGGTTTCCCTGCGGGACGCGTCCAGCCGCCCGCGGTAGCGCAATTGCAGGTGGGCATCGAAGCCGAAAAAATCCGGCGTGCAAACGGCTGCATATGCAGCGGCCACGGCCTGCGATGCATCGTACAGGTAGGGAAAGCCCAGGCTCGGCGCCAACTCGCCCATGCGCTCGAAGCTGTCCTCGGGGTAGGCCTCGGCATCGTTCGAGTTGACGGCGATGACGGCGACGCCCAGCGCTTTTAGATCCCGCGCATCGCGAATCAGTCGCGGCAGGATCGCCTTCACGTAGGGGCAGTGATTGCAGATGAACGCCACGACGGTGGCGCGCGGGCCGGCGAGTTCGTGCAGGCCGTGCGTGAGGCCGTCCGTGCCGGGGAGCTGGAACTCAGCCGCCCGCCAACCGAGGTCCGCCGCGGGTGCTTCAGCCGCCATCGCGATTCAAGGCAGGTAGTTGATTGACATGGCAGCGGCAATTATGCCGGACCCGCGGCTGATTGGCATGATCCGCGCGGGCCACGGCCGCAGAGAGACCAAACCGACCAGCGGGTACCCATGGACGTTTTGCAGCAACGTAGGCAAGCTGCGGGCGGGCATCGACCACACCGCGCCGCAGAGCAGCGCGATCAATGAGTGCGCGATAAACGAGTGATTGAGAATATGCGTCAGGTGGTTCTGCTCATGATCGGGTGCTTCGCCGCGGCACTGCCCGCAGGCATCGCTCTTGCCGGCCCTTTGGATGCCGCGGCCGCGGCGCGTTTCGCCGATCTCGCGCTCAAGTGCTTGCACCAAGAATACCCCAATCATATCAGTCACACGCTGGATGGCGAGGCGGACGCGCGTCCGCCGCACGAATTGACGCCGGCCTTCTACGGCTGCCTCGACTGGCATTCCGATGTGCATGGCCACTGGCTCTTGGTGCGGCTGCTGCGCCTCTATCCGGATGCGCCGTTCGCGGCCGCGGCACGGGCCGCCGTGGCCGACAGCCTGACGGCGCCGCACATTGCCGGCGAACTCGAGTATCTGAAACGGCGCGACCGAGCCTCGTTCGAGCGCCCGTACGGCCTGGCCTGGCTGCTGCGATTGGCGGCCGAGTTGCGCGAGTGGAACGACCCCCAGGCGCGAGCCTGGTCGCTGACGCTGCAGCCGCTTGAAAGCGCGGCGGCCGCGCGGCTGGAGGACTGGTTGCCCAAACTTCACTATCCCATCCGGATCGGCGAGCATGACCAGACCGCATTTTCCTTCGGTCTGATGTGGGATTGGGCCGGGGTGGCGGGCGATGCGCAGATGCGCCGGCTGCTCGCGGATGCGGCGCAAAGGTTCTATCGCAAGGATCGCAACTGTCCGCTCAGCTACGAGCCGTCCGGTGAGGATTTTCTCTCGCCTTGCCTCGCCGAAGCGGACTTCATGCGCCGGGCTCTCGATGCCGAGGCGTTCGGCCGCTGGCTGTCGGCCTTTCTTCCGGTGATTCCTGCGAGGCCGGGTACAGCGTGGTTGCCGCCCGCGGTGGTCACCGATCGGGCCGATCCCAAACTGGCGCACCTCGACGGTTTGAACCTGAGCCGAGCGTGGATGCTCGAGGGCATTGCGCACGGACTCGCTCGCGGCGATCGCCGGATTCCGGTGCTGCTCGATGCCGCTGCACGGCATCGGGACGCCGCGCTCCCGGCCGTGACCGGCGAACACTACGAGGGCGGCCACTGGCTGGGCACCTTCGCCGTCTATCTGACCAGCGGAGCCGGCGGCGGCTGAGGTGCAGAGATCGAAGCGGTCAGGGACTCCACACCAGTCGATCCGGCGCCGCCGTCGTGGGGTCGTATTCCAGTATTTCCCCATTGGCGAGCGATACGCCGGTCAGCGCCAAAATGAAGGCCCAATGGCTGATCAACAGCGTGGTGCCGCTGTCGGGGCGCGCGGCGATGATGCTGCGGAAGCCATTCGCGCGCGCGACGGTCTCGCCTTCCGTTTCAACGCCGGCGTGCCACCATTGCCGCGACAGATGAGCGAAGTCATGATGCGGGAATCGCGATGCCAAGCGCTCCGGGGGACTGCCGATGTCGCACACGAAGGCTGCCCGCTCGCGCACCTCCTGCATGACATCGACGGGCACCCGGTGAACGGCCCGGATCGGCTCTGCCGTCTGCAGGGCCCGCGTGTACGGCGAGACGATGATGCGGGTGAGCGCGGTGCCGGCGAGTGCCTGCGCCGCCGCCACCGCCTGCGCCGCGCCCAGCGGCGTGAGCTCGGGGTCTTCGATCCCGGGGTCCACGCGGGTCGCGCTGAAATGCAGATTGAAATAGCTTTGCCCGTGCCGGAGCAGAAACATGACGATTCCCCGATGGCCGTGGCGTAGGTTACCCGTGAGGCCCACAACTATCGATGGCAATGCGCCGGGGAGCGGTCTTACCATGGGCATGGAACGAAACTTGACCGACCCACCCAGGGACCCGCGATGCGACGGCATCGCCCGACGATTGCAGGACAGCGCATGGTAGAGGTAGCGGGAGAGGCAAAGGCAGAGGCAGAGCAGAAATTGCGCAAAACGGCGCTGGTGACCGGCGCCTCGCGCGGCATCGGCCGCGCGATCGCGCAGCACTTGGCCGCGCGCGGCGTTCGGGTCGCCGTGCACTACCACACGAATGAAGGTGCCGCGCGCGAGGTGCGCACGCAACTCGCCGGCGAGGGCCACCTTGTATGCCAGGCGGATCTCACCGACGCGGCGGCGATTGCTCGGTTGTGGGCGCAAGTGGTCGCGGCCTTCGGCCGGGTCGACGTGCTGGTCAATAATGCCGGCCTGTTCATCGATCATCCGCCGCTCACGACGGATTTCGAGGACTGGGGAGCGGCCTGGCGGCTGACGCTCGCGGCGAATCTCATCGGACCCGCCCATCTGTCGCTGCTCGCCGCGCAGACCATGGCTCTCCAGGCGCCGGGCGAGGCGGCGTTCGGGCGCGGCCGCATCGTCAATATTTCCTCGCGCGGCGCGTTTCGCGGCGAGCCCGACGCGCCGGCCTATGGCGCGAGCAAAGCCGGCCTCAACTCGCTCAGCCAATCCATGGCCAAGGCCTTGGCCGCGCACGCTGTGTACGTGTACTGCCTGGCCCCGGGATTCGTGGAAACCGACATGGCGGCGCGGCTGCTCGCCGGCCCGTGCGGCGCCGATATTCTGGCGCAGCATCCCTTGGGACGTGTCTCGATGCCGGATGAAGTTGCCCGGACGGCCGTGTTCTGCGGGCTCGACGCGCCGGCGGCGATGACCGGCAGCATCATCGACGTCAACGGCGCGAGTTACCTGCGCACGTAAAGTGACCGTGGATGCGCGGCGCGGGCCGGCAGCACAGACGTTTCCGCGGAAACGTTCGCCCTGCAAACAGAACATCAGCGGCTAAAGAACATCAAAAGTTTGGTACAAGGCCGCGCCCGCGGCGCGGCCTCAATCAGGGTCGACTCCGCGAAATTCGGTCAGGCCAGCAGGCGAGCCTCAGGCGTTGCGCACCGCGGGGCGCAGGGCGACTCCGATGGCGATGACGGCCACCAGCACGGCGCTGGCGATGGCGGTGGGCGGCGCCCCGATGCCGGCAATCAGCGCGGCGGCGGGGAAGTCGCCGAGCGGCCGCACACCCATGATGAGCAGCGTGTTGAGACTCATCACGCGTCCTCTCATCTGGTGCGGCACGCGCGTTTGCAGCAGCGTGATGGTCGTGGCGCTGACGCCGACCTGAAACAGCCCGACCAGGATGAGCGTGAGCACGGACGAGGAGAACGAGCGACTCACGGCGAATGCGCACAGCGCCGCGGCCCACAGGCAGGCGCCCGCGAGCACGATGCGTGCCTTGTGTGCTGGGTTACGCAGCGACGCGAGGCAGAGGCCTCCGACGACCGCGCCCACTCCCGATGCGGAAAACAGGATGCCGATGTGCTCGGCATCGAGATGCAGCACCTCTTTGCCCATCACCGGAATGAGCACGGTCGCCGACGGACCAAAGAACAGCAGGGCGCCGAACACACCCATGAGCGCGGGCAGGGCGGCGTCCGCGCGCACCGTCGCCAGCGCTTCGCGAATGGCGCGCGGCGAAGCTGTGCGCATCGGGCCGGCGATCGCGGGGACGCGCATGGCGATCAAGGCGGCGATGACGCCGAGATAGCTCACCGCATTGGCGAAGAAATTGCCGGCGTAGCCGATGAACGCCAGGCCGAACCCCGCGAGGGCCGGTCCGACCGTGGACGCGCCGGTGAACACGATCGACTGCAGCGAGACGGCGTTGAATAATTCGTCTTTCGGGACCAGCTCCGGCACCAGCGCCGCCCGCGCCGGTTGGTCGAAGCTTAAGGATGCTCCCTGCAAAAACGCGAGGATCACCACCATCCAGACGGCCACCACGTGGCACGCGGTGAGCACTCCCAAGAGCGCCGCGAAGCTCAGCGAGAGCGTCTGCGTGCCGATGAGCAGGCGGCGCTTGTCGACGCGGTCGGCCACCGCGCCGCCGACCAACGCAAACACCAGGAACGCCGCGGCCTGCGCCAGCGACACCAGCCCGAGCGCCAGCGCGGATCCGTGGCTCAAATCGAGCACCAGCAGCGCTTGTGCGACGATCTGCATCCAGGTACCGATGGCGGAAATCACGAGGCCGCACCACAGCAGCCGGAAATCCCGGTGGCGCAGCACGCGAAAGGCGCCCGCTCGACCTGCTTCCGACCGCCGCTCCGAGGCTGACACGCGGAGCCTGGCGGCTAAGTCGCGCTCGCCGCCGACATGGAATCGGCCTTGGCGATCAGCGCCTGCGCCATGCGGATACTGGCGATGTCGATGAGCCTGCCATCCAGGGACACCGCGCCCCGGCCGTCCTTCGCCGCCTGCGCCATGGCTTCGAGGATGCGCTTGGCTTTGGTCACCTCGGCATCCGACGGCGTGTAGACCGCATTCGCCAGATCGATTTGCGACGGATGGATGGCCCACTTGCCTTCGTAGCCGAGCACCGCCGCCCGATTGGCCGCGGCGATGTAACCGTCGGGATCCTTGAAGTCGCCGAAGGGTCCGTCGATGGGCCGCAAGCCGTAGGCCCGGCAGGCCACCAGCATGCGCGTTTGCGCCGCGTGCCAGGGGTCGGTCCAGAAGTACTGGCGCGCCCCGTCGGTGTCCTCGTCGGTGAGTACGCCGGAGTCCTTGTTGACGCCACCGATGACGGTGGTTCGGGCGCGGGTGGACGCCGCGTAGTCCGCCACACCGAAGCTCATGGCCTCCAATCGGCGCGAGGATTGCGCGATGCTTTCCACGTTGGCCATGCCGAGCGCGGTCTCGATCAGCACCTCGAAGCCGATGCGCTTCTCGCGCCGCTTCGCCGCCTCGATCTGGGTGACGAGCATGTCCACGGCATATACGTCCTGCGCCACGCCCACCTTGGGGATGAGAATCATGTCGAGTCGCGGGCAGGCCTCCACGATGTCGATGACGTCCCGATACATGTAGTGCGTGTCGAGCCCATTGATGCGCACCATCACGGTCTTGCTGCCCCAATCGACCTCGTTGAGGCCCGCGATGATGTTGTGGCGCGCCTTCTCCTTGTCATCGGGCGCGACCGCGTCCTCGCAATCGAGAAAAATCACGTCGGCTTTGGATTGCGCCGCCTTCTTGAACAACGCGGGATCGGTGCCGGGCACCGCGAGTTCGGAGCGGTGCAATCTCGGTTGGGCCTGTTCGATACTGGTAAAGCTCATGGTGCATTCCTAAGGTGAAGCCGGTGAAGCCGGCGCGGGCACGGCGATGCCGGTCAGGCGAGCGTGCGGCGCCCGGGCAGCCGACGCAAGATCTCGGCGACCGTGGATCCGAGTTCGGAGGCGCTCGGCGCCACGGTCAGGCCGTAGGATTTCATGATCTCGGCCTTCTCCGCGGCGCTGTCGCCGGTGGTGGAGATGATGGCGCCGGCATGGCCCATGCGCCGTCCCTTGGGCGCGGTGAGTCCGGCCACGTACCCGATGACGGGCTTGGTCATGTGCTCCTTGACCCAGCGCGACGCTTCGGCCTCCTGCGGCCCGCCGATCTCGCCGATCATCATGACGGCGGCGGTTTCCGGATCCTGTTCGAACAGCATCAAATGATCCAAAAACGAACTGCCGTTGATGGGATCGCCGCCGATGCCGACGCTGGTGCTCTGCCCGATGCCGAGGGCGTTCATCTGCGCCGCGGCTTCGTATCCCAGCGTGCCCGAGCGCGACACGATGCCGACGTTGCCGCGCCGGTAGATGTGCCCCGGCATGATCCCGAGCATGGCCTTGCCGGCGCTGATGATGCCGGCGCAGTTCGGTCCCACCAGCATGGTGCGCCGATCCTTCGGGTAGCGCATGAGATAGCGCTTCACCCGGATCATGTCCTGGGCGGGAATTCCGTCGGTGATGATGCACACCAATTTGAGGCCGGCATCCGCCGCTTCCATGAGCGAGTCGGCGGCGAACGCGGGCGGCACGAAGGCGAGGCTGGCCGTGGCGCCGGTGGCCTTGACGGCTTCCTTGACGGTATTGAAAACGGGCCGCTCGAGGTGCGCCTGTCCTCCCTTGCCGGGGGTCACGCCGCCGACGACGCGCGTTCCGTAGGCGATCATCTCCTTGGCGTGGAAGGTGGCCTTGTCGCCGGTGAATCCCTGGAGGATGACCGGGGTCTTCTCGTCGATCAGAATGCTCATCGCGTGCTCCTCGCAGCGGCGTTCACGTCGCCGAAACCTGGGTGCTGCCGGCCGCGCGCGCGGCCGCCACCGATTTCTGCGCCGCCTCGGCGAGCGTGCCGGCACTGATGATGGGCAGTCCGCTGTCCGTGATGATCCTGCGCCCCTCGGTTTCGTTGGTGCCGGCGAGACGCACCACCAAGGGAACCTTGATGCCGATGTCGCGCACCGCTTTCACCACCCCCTGGGCGACCCAGTCGCAGCGGTTGATGCCGGCAAAGATGTTCACCAGGATGACCTTGACGTTGCCGTCGGAGAGCACCAATTTGAAGGCCTTGGCGACGCGCTCGGGCGAGGCGCCGCCGCCCACGTCGAGGAAGTTGGCGGGCTCGCCGCCGGCGTACTTGATGGTGTCCATCGTGGCCATGGCGAGCCCGGCGCCGTTGATGATGCACCCGATGTCGCCGTCCAAGCCCACATAGCTCAGGTTGTCCTGGGATGCCTCCGCCTCGCGCGGGTCCTCCTGGGACAGGTCGCGCATCTCGGCGAGCTTGGAATGCCGGAACAGCGCATTGTCGTCGAAGGACATCTTGGCATCGAGCGCGACCACTCGATCGTCCCTGGTCACCACCAGGGGATTGATCTCGAGCATGCTGGCGTCCAGGTCGCGGAACGCCCGGTAGGCGCCCAAGATGGCGGTCACGGCCCGGCTCACCTGCTTGATGTTGAGTCCGAGACCGAACGCGAGTTCGCGCGCCTGGAACGGCAGCAAGCCGACCGCGGGTTCGACGATGATCTGCAGCACGGCGTCAGGCGAGGTTTTGGCGATTTCCTCGATTTCCATTCCGCCCTGCGCCGAGGCAATGATGCGCACGCGCTCGGCCTTGCGATCGAGCACGATGCCGAAATAGAGCTCGCGTTCGAATTTTTCGGCCACCTCGACGTAGACGCGCTGCACGATCTTGCCGGCCGGCCCGGTCTGCTCGGTCACCAGGGTCCTGCCCAACATGCCTTTTGCGGCGTCGTGCACGTCGTGATAGGTCCTGCACAACTTGATGCCGCCCGCCTTGCCGCGCGCGCCGGAATGGATCTGAGCCTTCACGGCCCAGTGCCAGCCGCCCAATTCCGAGGCGACGAACGAGGCCTGCTCGGCGGTGTAGGCCACCGCTCCGGGCTGGATCGGGACGCCATAGCCCGCCAGCAATTCCTTCGCATGGTATTCGTGAATGTCCATCGACGCTCCCCGCAGTTGCGACTGCTGCGCCTAAATTAACATGCCGGCCGCGCTCACTCGGGTGCCCGGCGGGGTTTTTGCGGCGAGGGCTCGGCTCGCGGTCGTGATATGGTTATGGACTTGAAGGGATCGGAACCTGCGCGCCGTGGGTTCGCAACCGTCGCGGATACCAAAGCATGCAGCGTGAGCAGATCGTCTTCGTCGGGACCAGCGATTTTTCCGGGCATTTTCGCGGCAAAAGCTTTCCGGCGGCCGATTTGCCGGCGCGCCTGGAGCGCGGCGTCGGACTCGCGCCCACCAACCTCTTCTTGTCGGCCTTTGGCCCCATCCACATGACGCCGTTCGGCACCGTGGGCGAGGTGTTCCTGATACCGGATCCCGCCACGCGGGTATCCGTGCCGTTCGACGGCAGCGCCGCGGAATACTTTTTGATGGGCGACATCGTGACCCTCGAGGGCGCGCCCTGGGAGTACTGTCCACGCCACGTGCTGCGGCGTGCGCTCGACCGGTTGAAGGCGGAGACCGGCCTCAAGCTGTTGGCCGCCTTCGAGCAGGAGTTCATCTACAGCGGCGTGGCCGCGCACCCGGCGCAGCCCTACGAACTCGATGCCTATCGGCGCCAAGGATTGTTCGGCGAAACGCTGCTCGCGGTGCTGCGCCAGGCCGGCGTGGTGCCGGACTCGTTCCTGGCCGAATTCGGCCCGCAGCAGTTCGAGGTGACCGTGGCGCCGGCCGTCGGGCTGCGGGCCGCCGACGACGCGGTGATCACCCGCGAACTCACGCAGGCGGTCGCGTTCCGATTGGGCCATCGGGTGAGCTTCTCGCCGTTGCCCGAGCCGAACGCCGCCAGCAACGGCACGCACATCCATTTTAGCTTCTTGGACGAGGACGACCAGCCGGTGCTCTACGACGAGGAGCGGCCGTGGAACCTGTCCGCCGGCGGCGGCCATTTTGTCGCGGGCATCCTGCATCACCTGCCCGCCCTGTGCGCCCTGACGGCCCCGTCGATGCCCTCGTATTACCGCCTGCGGCCGAATCGCTGGGCGCCCGTGCAATCCGATGCGGGGGTGCTGGATCGCGGCGCGGCGCTCAGGATTTGTCCGGCGCCGAGCGCCGATGCGGGCCAGCGCGCCCGGCAGTTCAATGTCGAATTTCGCGTGGCCGACGCCACGGCGAGTCCCTATCTCGCGCTCGCCATGCTGGTGCAGGCCGGGCTCGACGGCATGCGGCGCCGCTTAACCATCGATGCGCACGAACGGCGGCCCTTGCCCGAGAGCTTGGACAGCGCGCTGCGGCTGCTGCAGGCGAGCGACGCGGCGGCGGACTGGTTGGGCGCCGACGTGCTCGCCGCCTACGTGCGCTTCAAGCAGGCGGAGATCAAGAGCCTGGGAAATTTCGATGAAAGCGAGATTTGCCGCCGTTATGCAGAAGTCTACTGATCGCGCGGCGCCCGCATCCGGCGCCGCGGCCGGGGGCCGTTCGCAGCCACTGCTCGGCGCCGACGAACCGCCGCCGGTCATCGAAGCCGGCCGGCACGGCAAATCCGATTTCGTGATCGTCGTCGATCACGCCGGCCGGCGCATTCCGCGCGCCCTCAAGGACTTGGGCGTGCCCGAGTCGGAGCTCGAGCGGCATATCGCCTGGGACATCGGCGCTCTGGAGGTGGCCCGGCGCATGGCCGCGACGCTCGACGCCGCGCTGGTGGCGCAGACCTATTCGCGGCTCGTGATCGACTGCAATCGCGATCCCAAGGTGGCCACGTCGATTCCGACGGTGGGCGAGTCGACCGTGATCCCCGGCAATCAGGGCCTGTCCGCGGACGAAGTCGCAGCGCGCCGCGCCGAGATTTTCGATCCCTATCATGCGCACATCCGCGCGCTGCTCGATGAGCGGGCGGCGGCGGGCCGGCGCACGATACTGGTGGCGCAGCACAGCATGACCCCGGTTTTCAAGGGCGTGCGGCGCGAGATGCACGCCGCGGTGCTGTACAACCGCGATCGGCGCTTCGCGGGACTGGTGCTCGATGCGTTGCGCCGCGAGCCCGGCCTCGTGATCGGCGATAACGAGCCGTACTTCGTGAGCGATGACACGGACTACAGCGTCCCGCGCCACGGCGAGGCGCGCGGTCTGCCGCACGTCGAGATCGAGATACGCCAGGATTTGATCGCCGAGGGCGCCGGCCAGGACGAATGGGCGCGACGCCTCAGTCGGGTTTTGCAACTCGCCGAACACTCATGGCCGGGAACATCGACATGACCCAAACGCTGAGCCGCGAGGTTCCCATCGAGCCCGCCCACACCGCGCTGCTGTTCGTCGACGTGCAGAAATACAACTGCACCTGGGACGGCGGCGAGTATGCGCACCTCAATGCTGCCGAGAAGGAAGCCCGCTATGCGTACTTCTTTCGCACCTTGCAGGCGAGCGCCCTGCCGAACATGGTGCGCTTGCAGCAGGCCTGCCGGCGCGGCGGCATCGAAGTGACCTACACCATCGTCGAAAGCCTCACGGCCGACGGACGCGACCGCTCACTGGATTACAAAATCACGGGATTTCACGTGCCGAAGGGGTCCGCGGACGCGAAGATGGTCGATGAGTTGGCGCCCACGGCAGACGAAATCGTGTTTCCCAAGACCTCGTCCTCGGTATTCATCTCGACCAACATCGATTACGTGCTGCGCAATCTCGGCACCAAGTACCTCATCATCGCCGGCTGCCTGACCGACCAATGCATCGACTCCGCGGTGCGCGATGCCTGCGATCTGGGCTATCTCGTGACGGTGCCCACCGATGCCTGCGTGACGCAGTCGGCGGAGCGGCACGATTGGGCGCTGCGCAATAATCGCGGCTACTGCCGCCAGGTCACGACCGCGGCGCTGCTGGCGGAGATCGCCCGGCTGACCGAGAAGCCCCGGTTGCCCGAGACCCGATGAGCGGGGCGCGATGAGCGCATCGACATCATCGATCGCGCCAGCGCCGAGGTGACGCGGGGCCTGGTGTCGGACGCGCAGGGCGCGCCCTGCATGATGTGGTGAGTTCGCAGCGAGGCAGCATGGCATATTTGGTCAAGCGGTTGAGCCTGCCGGAAGCCGTCGGCATGTCGGTGTCGGTGATCTGTCCGACGGTCACCGCGGCGTTCAACATCACGTTGGTCGTGCAGGCGGCCGGCGCCGCCGCGCCGCTCGCGTTCGCGATCGGCACCGTCGCGATGATCCTGGTCGCGCTGTCATTCATGGCCTTCACGCATCGCGTGGCGCATGCGGGCTCAGCGTACGCGTACATCTCGCACACCTTCGGCAACCGCGCGGGCTTCATTGCGGGCTGGAGCCTGCTGTTGACCTACCTGGGCTTCGCCTCCGGCCAGGCCGCGTTGGTGGGCAGCTTCACGGCCGCCGCACTCAAGGGTCTCGGCATCGAAATCGGCGCCGCGTGGCTGGGCGTGGGCGCCGGCGCCATGCTGGTGGCCTGGTGGCTCGCGTTCCGCGACATGCGCCTCGCGGGGCGGCTGATGCTCGGCATGGAGGCGGCAGCGATGGCCGGCATCCTGGTGCTGTGCATCAGCATTCTGGTGCAGGTCCGCCCCGGCTTGCTGCAGACCGCGGCCAGCTTCCAGCCGTCTGCGGGCTTCAACGGCTGGTCGGGCTTGGGCTTCGGCATGGTGTTCTGCATCCTCTCGTTCGGCGGCTTCGAGGGCGCGGCGACCCTGGGCGAGGAGACGCGCAACCCGCGGCGAAACATTCCCATCGCGCTGCTGTTCACCGTGATCGCCTCCGGCGTGTTTTTCACCTTCGTCGCCTACTGCGAAGTGGTCGGCTTCGGGACCGACGGCATCAGGGCGCTGGGCAAGTCCGAGGCGCCGCTCAATGATCTGGCGCTGCGCTACGCGACGCCCCGCCTGGCGATCGCACTGGACCTTGCCGCCGCCGCCAGTTGCTTCTCCGGCATGCTGGGGCCGTTGGCGGCCGGGGCACGGGTGATGTTCGCGCTGGGCCGCGGCGGTCTCGCGCCGTCCTTAGGCGGCGTGCATGCGGTGCACGGCACGCCGGCGCCGGCCGTGGCGCTGTCCGCGATCCTGGTCATGGTGCCGTTCTTGGCGTGGGCGCCGTTCGTCGGCGCCGGCGACTATTACAGCTATGCAAGCACCATCGGCACGCTTGCCTTGATTCTGGTGTACATCAGCGTGGGCGCCGCGGAGACGGTCGAATCGTGGCGCGAGCGCCGGCCGATCTGGTCGGCCATCTGCGTGCTGGGGCCGGTGCTGCTGCTGTGGGTGCTCTACCGCAATATTTATCCGGTGCCGGAATTCCCGAACAATCTGTGGCCATACGTGGCCCTGGCGTGGGTGGCGGCCTCCTGGGGCCTGGTGAAATGTCGCCCGGCGTTGGCGAACGCGCCGTTGCCCGATTATTCCTGAGCGCGGCGCATGGACGGCGTAGTGATGGGCGGCGCGGCGGGGACGTTTCGATGGGGGACGTGGCGATGATCGGCGCGGCGGCGGGGACGTTTCGATGGGGGACGCGGCGATGATCGGCGCAGCGACCGGTGGCGCGGCGATGGGGGGCGTGGCGATGATCGGCGCAGCGACCGGTGGCGCGGCGATGGGGGGCGTGGCGACGGGCGGCGTGGCGACGGGCGGCGAATTTACGGCCGAGGTCCTGGCCGAGCTCGCGGGCCGCGTGACGCGCGCATTGGCTCGCTGGAACCTGCCGCGCGGGACCTCGATTCGCCTGTTGAACGTGTCGGAGAACGCAACCTACGCGCTCAGCGATCCGCGCGGGCGCGAGTTGGTGCTGCGGGTGCATCGCGTCGGATACTCCTCGGCCGAGGAAATCCGTTCGGAGCTTCAGTGGATGAACGCGCTGCGGCGCGACGGCGTCATCGACACCGCCGCGCCGGTTGCCGGCGGCGACGGCGAACTGGTCCAGGTTCTCGAACCCTTCACGGGAGGCCCGCCGCGCTTTGCCGTGGCCTTCGAGCGCTTGCCGGGCAAGGAGCCGGACTCGCGCGAGGCCGTGCGATGGTTCGCGCGGCTGGGTGAACTCACCGCGCGCATGCACTGTCACGCAAAAGCGTGGGCGTTGCCGGCTGGCTTTCGCCGCAAGCGCTGGGATCTGCCTGCGATGGTGGGGCCGGACGGATTTTGGGGATCCTGGCGCGCCGGCATCGGTCTCGACGCGGCGGGAGCCCAGACGCTGGAGCGCGTGCTTGCGCTCATCGGGCTGCGGCTCGAACGGTTCGGCAGCGGCCCGGACGAGTTCGGCCTGGTGCACGCGGATTTGCGGCTCGCCAATTTGTTGGTGGATGGGACGCATTTGCGCATCATCGACTTCGACGATTGCGGCTTCTGCTGGTTCGCCTACGATTTTGCCACCGCGGTCAGTTTCATCGAGCATGAACCCACCGTTCCGGATCTGATCACGGCATGGTGCGCGGGCTATCGCACGGCGGCTGCCCTGAGCGCCGCGACGGAAGCGGAAATTCCCACCTTCGTCATGCTCCGGCGCATCCTGCTGACCGCCTGGTTGGCGTCTCATGCCGAAGTGCCGTTCGCGCGCGACTTCGGCGCGAGCTACACGGCGGGCACTGTCGCGCTCGCGGCAGCGGCGCTGCGCGGTAATTTTCCGGGGGCCGGTATTTGATGAGCAGTTTATTGCGGAGATCGTTGAGGAGATCGTTGAGGAGTTCTTTGAGGGCTTTGTCGAGGAGTTTTTTGATGGGTTTTTTGCAGGATTTTTGAGGAGATCATTGATGAGTTTTGCAGCATGTTCACGTCTCTACTAGGACGCAGCGTCATCGTTACGGGCGCCAGCAAGGGCATTGGGCGGGGCCTCGCGCAGCGCTTCGGCCAGGCGGGCTGCCAGGTATTGGTGGTGTCGCGTACTTTGAGCGGGGCCGAGGCGGCGGCTGCCGAGATCGTCGCAGCGGGCGGCCGCGCGCGGCCCTTCGCGGGCGACGTGACGTGTGAGGCAGACATGCGCGCGATGGCAGCTGCGGCCGTGGAGTCCTTCGGCGGCATCGACATTCTCTGCGCCAACGCGGGCATTTTTCCCGCCGCCACGCTCGGCCAGATGACCGAAGCGGATTTCGACCGGGTGCTCGGGACCAATCTCAAGGGCACGTTCCTCGCGGTGTCCGCCTGTTTGTCGGCAATGAAGTCCCGGCGCAGGGGACGCATCGTGCTGACCTCCTCCATCACCGGGCCGGTGACGGGCTATTCGGGCTGGTCGCACTACGGCGCCAGCAAAGCGGGACAACTGGGGTTCATGCGCACCGCTGCCATCGAGCTCGCGCCGTACGGCATCACGGTCAATGCGGTTCTGCCGGGCAACATCGCCACCGAAGGGCTCGCGGGCCTGGGCGAGGAGTACGTCCGCCGCATGACGGCCTCGATACCGATGCGGCGCTTGGGATCGGTGCTCGACATCGCCAACGCGGCGCTGTTCTTTGCCACCGACGAAGCGGCATACATCACCGGCCAGAGCCTGGTCATCGATGGCGGCCAAATCCTGCCGGAATCGCTGGCGGCACTGGCGGCGGAAGAATCGTGAGCAGGGGCGGGCGCCGGCACGGAGCGATGGGGGCGTGGTTCGCGGCGGTCGCCGTCGCGGGTCTGCTGGCATCTGCCGCGTGGAGCGAGATCGCGCCGCCC
>JBEKYO010000072.1:0-21609 GCA_049510875.1 Steroidobacteraceae bacterium | reverse complement strand
GGCGGCGGCGGCCGCCGCGAAATATGCGCCGGCCTGCCGGCGCAACCGCAGCAGATAGCCCTGCAGCCGCGGCGGGGGCTCGCCGGCGACCAGATCATCGTTGCCGATTCCCGCGGCGAGCAGCTCATCGATCGCAAAGGGGATGCGTCCGCTGCGTGCCTCGCGCCCGTAGTCGCCGATGGCCCCCGCGAGGTATTGCCCGGCCGCCAAGGCTGCGATGCAGGGTTGCGCGCGGTCTCCGTCGCCGCGAGCGCCGCCGAGGCGCGCCGCCGCGAGCAGCGGCCCACCGTACAGCGCGCCGGCGTGTGACTCGAGGTCGCTGCCGCGCTCCAAGGGCGCGCCGGCGAGGTGATCGGCGGCGGCGTCCACCGACCGGGTGAGCGGCGCAAAATCGGCGGCTGCGGCCCGCGGCAGCTCCGCCAGGTAGCGCGTGATCGGGTGCAGCGGAACGCCGGCGGTCAACCGGTCGAGCTCCTCGCGCCACCAGAGGAGTTTCAGGCGCGCCACGTCGATCTGGGTGGCGGGATCCATCAGTAAGCGCCATTCGGCGCTCAGTGCATACACGCCGAGCAGCGCGCCGCGCGCCGCGCGCGCGGCGAACAACCAGCTCCAATAGCGCGGGGAGCCCGGCGGCACGGCGCGGCTGCGATAGGGTTCCTCAAGCGCTCTCAGAGGGTGCCTCGTCCGGACTCTCCGGGATCTCCGGGCTCTCCGGGCTCTGGCCCGTGGCCGCATCGCCGATCCGGGGCGTGCGCGTCAGGGTGCCGACGGGCTCGATGGGCGCGAACTCGCGCTCGACGCGCAACCCCAACTCGGGAAAGCGGCGCGCCGCGGGCAATACCTGTTGTTCCAGCGAGCCCACCGCCTTGTTGAAGGACTCGACGCTGCTGCCCAGCGCCTTGCCGAGCTTGCCGAGATGCTCGCCGAACACCGCCAGGCGCTTGTATACATCCTCGCCGAGGCGGCGAATCTCCGCCGCGTTGTCCGCGAGCACGGTTTGCTTCCAGCCGTACGCCACCGCTTTCAACAGAGCGACCAGGCTGGTGGGTGTGGCCAGCATGACGTTCTGCCGCAAGGCCTCATCCAGGAGGCCGGGGTTTTCCTGCAACGCCGCCGCCAGAAACTGGTCGCCGGGCAGAAACAGCACGACGAAATCGGGACTGTGCTCGAATTGCGACCAATACTGCTTCGAGGACAATTCTCGTACCCGCGCGCCGACGATGTGCGCATGGCGCCGCAGCTGCAGCGCGCGTTCCTCGTCGTCGGGCGCTTCGACCGCCGCGAGGTACGCCTCCAGCGGCGTCTTGACGTCGACCACGATGTCGCGCCGCTCGGGCATGTGCACGATCATGTCGGGGCGGATCGCACCCGAGTCCGTCACGTGGTGCGGTTGCTCGGTGAAGTCGATGTACGCCGCCATGCCCGATAGTTCGACCAGGCGCTTCAGGGTGATTTCGCCCCACTGGCCGCGCACCTCGGGCCGGCGCAGGGCGGTCACCAGGTTGCGAGTCTCGCGCGACAGCAGGTTCTGGCCGCTCGCCAGCCCTTCCATTTGCGACCTGAGCGTGGCGAAGGCATCGATGCGTTCGCGTTCGATGCTCTGGATCTGCAGTTCCGTTTTTGTGAGTGCCTCGCGAATCGGTTGCACCAAGGATTCGATCGCGGCTTCCCGCTCCTTCAAGGCCGACGTGGCGTCGAGCTGCTGGTTGGTCAGGCGCTCGCGCGCCAATTGCAGGAACACGTCGCTGTTGCTTTGCAGGCTGTCCCGCGCGAGCGCGCCGAACACGCCCTGAAGCTGCTCGCGCGCCCGGATCAGCGCCTGTTCGCGCTCGGCGTTCACGGTGTCGTCGGTTTTGATGCGCGCGCGCAGGATCTCCAATTCGATGCGCAGCGCCTGTTCGCGCTTGGCGCGCAGCCAGAGCGTCGCCAGGGCGCCGAGCAGCGCGCCCACGCTCGCGCCCGCGCCGATGGCCGCCGCCAGGGTCCATGCCAGATCGCCGCCGTTCACACGCGGCCGCTCTGTTCGAGCCAGGCAAGCAAGCCGAGCGGGCTGTCGATCACGCCGTCCCCGCCCCAGGCGCGCCACTCTTCCTCAGGCTGCAGGTACCCATAGGCGGCGACCAAGCCCGGCATGCCCGCAGCATGCGCGGCCTGGATGTCGCGCTCCGCGTCGCCCACGTAGACGCATTCGCCGGCGGCCACGCCGGCCAGCCGCGCCGCATGCAGCATCGGCATGGCGTGCGGCTTGCGTTCGCTGACGGTGTCGCCGCTCACTACGCAGGCGAACCGCCGCTCGAGTCCCAATTGTTCGAGCAGAGGGCCGGTCAGCCAGGCGGGCTTGTTGGTGACGATTCCGCACAGCAGCCGCCGCTCGGCGAGGACCGCGAGCACCTGGTCCATGCCCTCGAACAGCCGGGTCTCGACGCCGATCGCGCCGGCGTAGATCTCGAGGAAGCGGGTCTGCAACCCCGCGAACGTCTCAGGGTCGGCATCGGGAAAGCCGAGTTTCACCAGGCGTCCCGCGCCATGGCTCACCGAGGGCCGCACGCTCTCATAGGGCAGCGGCGCCTGACGGCGCTCCACGCGCAATTGGTTCAACGCCCCGACCATGTCCGGCGCGGTGTCGAGCAGCGTGCCGTCCAGGTCGAACAGAATCGCGCGCAGCGGCGCCGCCATCTCAGTGGGCACCGTCGGCCGCGGCCCGGCGAAAATGCGCAAGATAGTTCACGCCGGTGTCCGGCGACAGTCGGAACGCGCGCGTCAAGGGGTTGTAGGCGATGCCGGTCAGGTCGCAAAGTTCGAGGCCCGCGCTGCGTCCGAAGCGTGCGAGCTCCGACGGGCGGATGAATTTGAGGTAGTCGTGAGTGCCCCGCGGCAGCAGGCGTGCAATGTATTCGGCGCCCACGATGGCGACCGCGAAGGCGCGCGGAGTGCGATTCAAGGTGGAGACGACGACGTCGCCGCCGGGCCTCACCAGGGCCGCCAGGGCGGCGATGGTCGCCGCCGGGTCCGGCACGTGCTCGAGCATCTCCATGCAAGTGACCACGTCGAACGCGGCCGGCTGCTCCAGGGCCAGCTCCTCGGCCGCGACCGCCCGGTACGAGACTTCGATTTTCGCCTCCAGCGCGTGCAGTTCCGCCACGTCGAGCACGGCCCGGGTCAGATCGATGCCCAATACCCGCGCTCCGGCGCACGCCATGGCTTCGGCCAGAATGCCGCCGCCGCAGCCGACGTCGAGCACCCGCTTGCGGTCGCGGCCGGCGCCGGCCAGGCGCTCGACGTACCCGAGGCGCAGCGGGTTCAACTCGTGCAGCGCTTTGGACGGGCCGCCCGGGTCCCACCAGCTCTGCGCGAGGGCTGCGAATTTCGCGAGTTCCGCGGGATCGACGTTTTTGGCGCTGCCGTTCACAAGTCATCCTCCAGTGTCGGGGCGCCGCGCCAGGCGTTCACGCGTGCGCGGAGGTCGGGCCAGTCGAGGCGGGTGAACTCGCCGGCATTGAGCAGATGACGGCCGCATACCCACACGTCGCTGACGATGTCGCGCGCGCCGTTCTGCGCCAGCGCGGCGACCGGATCGCGCGCCGCGTGCTGCGACCCCCACTGCATCGCGGGGCTGCCCAAATCGACGCAGCACAGGTCCGCCCACTTGCCGCGTTCCAGCGTGCCGATCTCCGCATCGAGGCCGAGCACGGCGGCTCCGCCGCGCGTGGCCGCGGCGAGCGCGTCCCAGGCGCCCAGCGGCGCGCCGGCGCCGCCGCCCGGCATGCGCGACAACAGCGCCAGCAACTTGAGCGCGGACCAGAGGTCCAGGCCCCCGGCCGGTTCATCGGCACCGCTGCCCAAGCCCAGACGCAATCCCGTTGCGGCCCATGCCGCCACGGGCGGAGGTCCGTTTCCGGCCTGGAAATTCGCCTCCGGGCACAGGGTGATCGCGGCGCCGGTGCGCTGGGCGAGGGCGATCTCCGCGGCCGTGACCTTGAGCATGTGCACCGCGTTCAACGCCGGCGTCAGCAACCCCAGCGCATGCATGCGCTCGATGGGCCGAACGCCGTGCCGCGCGACCGACTCCTCGACTGCGGCCGGCGATTCGTGCAGCGCCATCAGAATGCCGGCATCGAGCTCATCGGCCAAGGTGGCGATGCGGCGCAAGGCGTCGTCGGCGAGGCTGGACGGCGCGTGGGGCGCGAATACGGTCGCGATGGTCGGATGTCCGCGGTACTCGTCGCGCAAGCGCAGGGCGCGCGTCAGGTACTCCGCGGGGCTGCTCGCCCAGGGACTGGCGGCCTGCGCGATGGGTATGCCGACGAGTGCGCGCATGCCCTGTTCGGCCGCCGTCCGGGCGGCCGCCTCGGGGAAGAAGCCGACGGCGCAAAAACACGTGGTCCCGGCCTTGAGCATCTCGGCGATGCGCAACCGCGCAACGTCATCGCGCCGTGCGCCCCCGCGCGCCGGCGCGATCTGCGTATACGCGTTCACCAGGCCCGGCAGCGCGAGATGCGCCGAACGGTCCACGCTCACGGTCGCGGCGTAACGCTGCGCGGCTTCGGGACCGGGCAGCACATCGAGAATGCGCCCATCGCGCACCAGCACGCTGTGATTTTCGAGCACCTCCCCGGAGGCGGTCATGGGCAAGATCCAGCGGGTGTTGATGGCCAAATCGGCGCGGACGACGGGCATCGGGCAAGTATATCGGCTATTCAATCTCGCGGGCTTAAGACCGCTCCCGATGTGTGCTAGAATTGGCGCATGTCGAGACCACGTCTCCCCTACATTAAACCCGCTTAATAGCAGCCTCGAAGGCTAATCCGGACTCTCGCAAATGGCCGAGATCGCTCGTGAAATATTGCCCGTAAATCTCGAAGACGAGATGCGGAAGTCGTACTTGGATTACGCCATGAGCGTGATCGTCGGGCGCGCCTTGCCCGATGTGCGCGACGGGTTGAAGCCGGTGCACCGGCGCGTGCTCTACGCGATGCGCGAATTGGGCAACGACTGGAACAGGGCGTACAAGAAAAGCGCGCGCGTCGTCGGCGATGTCATCGGCAAGTACCACCCGCACGGCGATGCGTCGGTGTACGACGCCATCGTGCGCATGGCGCAGCCGTTTTCCATGCGTTATCTGCTGGTCGACGGCCAGGGCAACTTCGGCTCGGTCGACGGCGATCCGCCCGCGGCGATGCGCTACACCGAAGTGCGCATGTCGAAACTCGCCGGCGAGCTGCTCGCGGACATCGACAAGGAAACCGTCGATTTCATCCCGAATTACGACGAGTCGGAGAGCGAGCCGGCGGTATTGCCGACCCGCATCCCCAACCTGCTCATCAACGGCTCGTCGGGCATCGCGGTCGGCATGGCGACCAACATACCGCCGCACAACCTGACGGAAATCGTGACCGCATGCATCGCGCTCATCGAGAATCCCGCGATCACCCTCGGCGAGCTGATGCAGATCGTGCCGGGCCCCGATTTTCCCACGGCGGGCATCATCAACGGCGCCCAGGAAATCGTCGCCGCCTACAAGACCGGCCGCGGGCGCCTGCACGTGCGTGCGCGCACCCATTTCGAGGACGTGGGCAAGGGCGACCGGCAAGCCATCATCATCACCGAATTGCCCTACCAGGTGAACAAGGCGAAGCTGATCGAGCGCATCGCCGATCTGGTGCGCGACAAGCTCATCGACGGCATCGCCTCGGACGGCCTGCGCGACGAGTCCGACAAGGACGGCATGCGGGTGGTCATCGAGCTGAAGCGCGGCGAAGTGCCCGAGATCCTGCTCAACAATCTGTTTGCGCAGACGACGATGGAAACCGTGTTCGGCATCAACATGGTCGCGCTGGTCGACGGGCAGCCGCGGCTGCTCTCGCTCAAGGAAATGCTGGACGCGTTTCTGCGCCACCGCCGGGAAATCGTCACGCGCCGCACCGTGCATGAGTTGCGCAAGGCGCGCGAGCGCGGCCACATCCTCGAGGGGCTCGCGATCGCGCTGGCCAACATCGATGAGATCATCGCGGCGATCAAAGCCTCGCCCTCGCCGGCAGAGGCCAAAGTCGCGTTGATGTCGAGGCCGTGGGCCGCCGGCGCGGTTCCGGAGATGCTGGTGCGCGCCGGCGCCATCAGCACCCGGCCCGAAGGCGAGACCGCCGATCTCGGCATCGTCGACGGCGGCTATCGGCTCACCGAGACGCAGGCTCAGGCCATCCTGGAGATGCGCCTGAACCGGCTGACCGGCCTCGAACAGGAAAAAATCCTCGCCGAATTCCAGGATCTCCTGGTGCAGATTCGCGACCTCTCCGACATCCTCGCCCGGCCCGAGCGCCTGCTCGACGTGATCCGCAAGGAGCTCGAATTCATCCGCGACAGCTTTGCCGACGCGCGGCGCACCGAGATCATCACCAACCACGAAGATCTGAGCATCGAGGACCTGATCGCGCCGGAGGATGTGGTGGTGACGCTGTCGCACGGCGGCTACGCCAAGGCCCAGCCGGTCTCCGATTACCAGGCGCAGCGCCGCGGCGGCCGCGGCAAGGCCGCCACGAGCGTCAAGGACGAGGACTTCGTCGACAAGCTGTTCGTGGCGAACACCCACGACACGCTGCTGTGCTTTTCCGATCACGGCAAGCTGTATTGGCTCAAGGTGTATCAGCTGCCGCAGGCGAGCCGGGGTTCGCGCGGCAAGCCGATCGTGAACCTGCTGCCGCTGCAAGCGGGCGAACGCATCAGCGCGATGCTGTCGATCAAGGACTTCGAGGAGGGCAAGTTCGTGTTCATGGCCACCAGCATGGGCACGGTGAAGAAGACCCCGCTGAGCCTGTTCTCCAGGCCGCGCGCGAGCGGCATCATCGCCGTCGCGCTCGATGACGGCGACAAACTGGTGGGCGTCGCCATCACGGACGGAGTCAAGGACATTCTCCTGTTCACGTCGGGCGGCAAGGCGATTCGTTTCGCCGAGGACGAGGTGCGCGCCATGGGCCGGGAGGCCGCGGGCGTGCGCGGCGTGAAGCTCGCCGACGAGCATCGCGTGAACGCCCTGATCGTCGCCGAACAGGGCTACATATTGACCGCGTCGGAAAACGGCTTCGGCAAGCTCACGCCGCTCGAGGACTTCCCCAGGCACGGCCGCGGCGGACAGGGTGTGATCGCATTGCAGGTCACGGACCGCAACGGCCGCATGATCGGCGCGCTGCAGGTGAGCGTCGACGACGAGATCATGCTCATGAGCCAGGCCGGCGTCCTGGTGCGCACGCCGGTGCGGGACATTTCGGTGGTCGGCCGCAATACCCAGGGCGTGCGCCTGATCCGCCTGGAAGAAGGCGATCAATTGTCGGGTCTGGAGCGCATCGATGGGATCGCGGAGGGCGGCGCGGCCGCGCTTCCCGACGCGCCGGACAATGCGCCGGACGATGCGCCGGGGAGCGCCCATCCGGCGGCCGGCGACGGCCCCCCGGACAGCTAGACGGACCTGCATGCGCGCCTACAACTTCTCTCCCGGACCGGCCGTGCTGCCGCTCGAGGTTTTGGAGCAGGCGCAGGGCGAGATGCTCGACTGGAACCAGAGCGGCATGTCCGTCATGGAAGTGAGCCACCGCAGCAGGGCATTCACGGAAGTGGCTGCGCAGGCCGAGGCGGATGTGCGCGAATTGATGGGCATTCCGCGCAACTACGAAGTGCTGTTCATGCAGGGCGGGGCGACGGCCCAGTTCGCCATCGTTCCGATGAATCTGACGACCGCCGGTTCGAGCACCGATTACGTCCATACCGGGCATTGGTCCAACAAGGCAATCGCCGAGGCGCGCCGCCATTGCCAGGTGCGCCTGGCCGGCGACCCGGGCGGGCGCTATCTGCGGGCGCCGGCCCAAAGCGAGCTCACGCTGAACGGCGATGCCGCGTACCTGCACTTCACGCCCAATGAGACCATCTCCGGCGTCGAATTCGGCTACGTACCCGAGACCGGCGCAGTTCCGCTGGTCGCCGACATGTCCTCCAGCATTTTGTCGCGGCCGATCGATGTGTCGAGGTTCGGCCTCATCTATGCCGGGGCGCAAAAGAACATCGGGCCGTCCGGCCTCACGCTGGTGATCGTGCGCAAGGATCTCATCGGGCGCGCGCGCGGCGATACCCCGCTGGTGTTCGACTACAAGGCGGTGGCCGAGGATCATTCGATGCTGAACACGCCGCCGACGTTCGCATGGTACATGGCGGGGCTGGTATTCAAGTGGCTGAAGAGAAACGGCGGCGTCGCCGCCATGGGCGAACGCAACCGCGTCAAGGCGGAGAAGCTGTACGCGGCGATCGACGCTTCGCAGTTCTACCGCAACCCGGTGGACCGGGATTCGCGCTCGTGGATGAACGTCACCTTCACCTTGGCGACTCCGGAATTGGACGCGCTGTTCATCGACGAGGCGGCGCTCGCGGGATTGAAGAACCTGAAGGGCCATCGCGCCCTCGGCGGCATGCGGGCCAGCCTGTACAACGCCATGCCGCTCGCGGGAGTCGGGGCACTCGTAGAATTCATGCGCGAATTCGAGCGCAGCCACGCGTGAGGAAGCTGAATGGCCCGGCGTAAAGTCAAATCGAAGCGGCGCGCCGCGCCCGCGCAAGCCCCCACGGCGGCCGGCGCCGCCGCGGCTTCGCCTGCGTCCGGATCCGGGGCGCCGGTCGATCTCGCGCACATCCGGGAGAGCATCGACGGCGTCGATGCGCGCATTCACGCCCTGCTCAACGAGCGCGCGCGCTTCGCGCAGCTCGTCGGCGTCTCGAAGACCAAGTCCGGCAAGGCGGTCGATTTCTACCGCCCGGAACGCGAAGCCGACGTGTTGCGCAAGGCGCTCAAACGCAACAAGGGGCCGCTGCGCGACGAGGAGATCGCACGGCTGTTCCGTGAAATCATGTCCGCGTGCCTGGCCCAGCAGGAGCCGCTCAAGATCGCTTTTTTGGGTCCCGAAGGCACGTTCACGCAAGCCGCCGTACTCAAGCATTTCGGATCCTCCGTACGCGCGCTGCCGATGGCCGCGATCGACGAGGTGTTTCACGAAGTCGAGGGGGGAATCGCCGATTTCGGCGTGGTGCCCATCGAGAATTCGAGCGAAGGCACGGTCAACCACACGCTCGACATGTTCTTGAGCTCCGGGCTCAAGATTTGCGGCGAAGTGGAATTGCGCATTCATCATTGCTTGATGGGCCGCATGGGCGGGACCTCCGAAATCAAGCGGGTCTGCGCGCATCCGCAGGCCCTGGCGCAGTGCCGCGGATGGCTGGACGATCAGCTGCCGGACGTGGAGAGGGTGGCCGTGGCGAGCAATGCGGAAGGCGCGCGGCGCGCGCGCGACGAGCGCGGCACGGCCGCCATCGCCAGCCGGGCGGCGGCGGAGATCTACGGCCTCACCTTGCTCGCCAACGAAATCGAGGATCGCGCCGACAATACGACGCGCTTCCTGGTGGTGGGGCGCAAACTCTTCAGTCCGAGCGGCGCGGACCGCACGACGCTCCTGGTGTCGGCAACCGACACCGACGATGCCGGGGCGCTGTTCAGGCTCCTGCAGCCGTTGTCGGAACATCGCGTGAACATGACGCGCATCGAGTCGCGCCCATCGCGCAAGCGCAAGTGGGACTACGTGTTTTTCATCGACATCGAGGGCCACGTCAGCGATCCGGCGGTGGCCAAGGCGCTTGCGGCCCTGGAGGAGCGCGCGTCGCTGTTCAAGGTTCTCGGGTCCTATCCGCGCGCGGTGCTCTGATGCCCTCAGGATCCTAAGATGCGCGACTTCGAGGCGCGGCCGGCGCTGAAGGTCTCCGGCACCATCAGTGTTCCCGGGGACAAGTCCATCTCGCACCGCGCGCTGATGCTGTCGGGGCTCGCCGACGGCACCAGCGAGGTGACGGGCTTTCTGGCGGGCGAGGATTGCCTGGCGACGCTGCACGCGATGCGCGCGCTCGGCGTGCGCATCGAGCAGCCGAGCGCCACTCATGTGATCGTCCACGGGTCCGGACTGCATGGCCTGAAGGCTGCCCGGCGCCCGCTCAACATGGGAAACGCCGGGACGGCCATGCGCCTGTTCGCCGGGCTGCTCGCGGCACAGGAATTCCCCTCCTCGCTGATCGGGGACGCCTCGCTGATGAAGCGGCCCATGGAGCGCGTCGCTCAGCCGTTGCGGCAGATGGGCGCCGACGTGCGGACCCACGCGGGCACACCGCCCGTGGAAATCGGCGGGGGGCGGCGGCTTCGCGGCATCGACTACACCATGCCGGTGGCCAGCGCGCAGGTAAAATCGGCCATCCTGCTCGCGGCGCTGTACGCCGAGGGCGATACCAGCGTGACTTCGCCGGCGATCTGCCGCGATCACAGCGAACGGATGCTGATGAGTTGCGGGGTGCGAGTCGCGACGGCGGGGCTCTGCACCACTGTGTCTGCGCCGCGGCGGCTGGCCAGTCAGCGGCTGAACGTGCCGGGAGATTTTTCCTCGGCGGCGTTTTTCATCGTCGCGGGCCTGTTGGGAGCCGTCGGCGACGGGTTGGTGATCGAAAACGTCGGGCTGAATCCGACGCGTACGGGACTGCTCGATATCCTGCGCAGCATGGGCGGCGACATCGAAATGAGCCATGCGCGCGACAGCGGCGCCGAGCCCGTGGCGGACCTGCGGGTGCGCGCATCGGGGCTCCGGGGCATCGAGGTGCCGCGCTCGTTGGTTCCGCTGGCCATCGATGAGTTTCCCGTGCTGTTCATTGCGGCGGCCTGCGCGCGCGGTGAGACCCTCATCGCGGGCGCCGAAGAGCTGCGGGTGAAGGAAAGCGACCGGATCGCGGCCATGAGCGCGGGACTTCGGACCTTGGGCGTGGCGCACGATGTCTTGCCCGACGGCATGCGCATCGAAGGTCGCCCCGATGGTGCCGCCTTCGGCGGCGGGCTCATCGAGAGCCACGGCGATCACCGCGTAGCGATGTCCTTCGCCATCGCCAGCCTGCGGGCCGCGGGCCCCATTCATGTGCGTGATGTGGCCAATGTGGCCACCTCGTTTCCCGGGTTCGCCGAATTGACCCGGCGCGTCGGGCTCGACCTCGCCGAGACCGAGAGTTAGCGCAGCCATGCAGCCCGTCCCGGTCATCACCATTGACGGCCCGTCGGGGTCGGGAAAGGGCACCGTTAGCCGCGCTGCAGCAAAAGCCTTGGGATGGGCGCTGCTCGATAGCGGCGCGCTGTACCGGTTGGTCGCGCTCGCGGGGAGGCGGTCGGGAATCGATCTGAGCGATGCGCCCGGATTGGCCCAGCGCGCCCAACAGTTGGACATTCGATTCGGCTCCACGGCGGCGGGCGGTGAAATCGTGTGGCTGGACGGCCAGGACGTCACGCACGACATCCGCAGCGAGTCTGCGGGCAGTGATGCCTCGAGGGTGGCTGTGCTGCCGGCCGTGCGCACCGCGCTCCTGGAGCGCCAGCGGCGCTTTGCCGTAGCCCCCGGTTTGGTGGCGGATGGGCGCGATATGGGCACGGTGGTATTCCCGGACGCCCGGGTGAAGATTTTTCTCACCGCGAGCGCGGCCGAGCGGGCCGCAAGGCGCCATAAGCAGTTGAAAGAAAAGGGGGTTGCTGCTACCCTTGCCGCCCTTTCGAGAGAGATAGCAGAGCGCGATCAGCGTGACATAACGCGCATCGCGGCGCCTCTCGTCGCAAGCGAAGACGCTGTCTTGCTGGATTCAACCGGTATGCCCGTCGAAGCAGTGGTCGATCGCGTCTTGAGTATCGTTCGTGAGCGTATCTCGATTTAGATTTGTCGGTGAAGGTTGCGACGCAAGGGATGCGCCGCTATTTTTCGGTAACCCCTTTTGAGCACACGGGACTCGTGCTAGGGCCAAGAGTTTAAGAGAAAACATGACTGAAAGTTTTGCGGAACTGTTCGAACAAAGCATCGCGAGCCAGCGCATTCGTCCTGGCACCATCCTCAACGGGTTGATCGTCGAAGTCGGCCAGGACTACGTCATCGTCAACGTGGGATTGAAATCCGAAGCCGTGATTCCGGCGGATCAATTCAAGAACGAGAAGGGCGAGATCGAGGTTACCGTCGGCGAGACCGTCGAGGTGGCCCTGGACAGCGTGGAGGATGGTTCCGGCGAGACGCGGCTGTCGCGCGAAAAAGCCAAGCGTGCGCGCACCTGGACCCGGCTCGAGACGGCATTCGAGAAGCAAGAGATCGTCATCGGCATCATCACCGGGCGGGTCAAAGGCGGGTTCACGGTGGAAATCGACAATGTCCGCGCGTTTCTGCCGGGCTCCCTGGTCGATGTGCGCCCGGTGCGCGATCCGTCATATCTCGAGAACAAACCGCTCGAATTCAAGGTCATCAAGCTCGACCAGAAGCGCAACAACGTGGTCGTGTCGCGACGCGCGGTGGTCGAGCAAGAGTACAGCGCCGAGCGTTCCGCGCTGCTCGACAATCTGCAGGAGGGCGCCGCCGTCAAGGGCGTCGTGAAGAACCTCACGGACTACGGCGCGTTCGTCGATTTGGGCGGCATCGACGGTTTGCTGCACATCACCGACATGGCGTGGAAGCGGGTCAAGCATCCGTCCGAAGTGGTCAAGGTGGGCGAAGAGATAGACGTGCGCATTCTCAAGTTCGACCGCGAACGCCAGCGCGTCTCCCTGGGATTGAAACAGCTCGGCGCGGACCCGTGGCAGAACATTGCGCGGCGCTACCCGGCCAACACGCGCCTGTTCGGCAAGGTCACCAATATCGCCGATTACGGCTGCTTCGTGGAAATCGAAGAGGGCGTCGAGGGCTTGGTGCACGTGTCGGAAATGGATTGGACCAACAAGAACGTCAATCCCGCCAAAGTCGTGCATGTCGGCCAGGAAGTCGAAGTCATGGTGCTCGATATCGACGAAGAGCGCCGGCGCATCAGCCTCGGGGTGAAACAGTGCAAGACCAACCCCTGGAAGGAGTTCGCCGAGAATTACAACCGCGGCGACAAGGTCAGCGGCCAGATCAAATCGATCACCGATTTCGGCATCTTCATCGGCCTCGCCGGCGGGATCGACGGCTTGGTGCATTTGTCCGACATTTCCTGGGACATGCCCGGCGAAGAGGCGGTTCGCAGCTACCAGAAGGCCCAGCAGGTGGACGCCATGGTGCTGTCGATCGACCCGGAGCGCGAACGCATCAGCTTGGGGATCAAGCAGCTCGCGAAGGATCCGTTCTCGGCGTATATCGCGGAGCACCCGAAAGGCAGCATCGTCACGGGCGTCGTTCGTGAAGTCGATGCCAAGGGCGCCATCATCGATCTGGGCAATGGGGTCGACGGCCAGTTGCGCGCTTCCGAACTGTCCCGCGATCGGGTCGAGGACGCGCGATTGCTGTTGAAGGTGGGCGAGGAAGTCGAGGCCAAGTTCACGGGCGTGGACCGCAAGGGAAGAAGCATATCGCTGTCGATCAAGGCCAAGGACATTCACGAGGAGCAGGAAGCGATGCAGAATTATCGAACCGACTCGCCAACCGGCACCAGCCTGGGAGATCTCCTAAAAGAGCAGATCTCCGGTCAGGATTGAGGGGGTAAAAGCCCGCGCGGCGGCCCCGCAGGCCGCCGCGCCCGCCCTTACGTATGCCTAGCGACATCCACGGATCGATAATGACGAAATCGGAACTCATCGAGATCATTTCGGCCAAACAAAAGCACCTGCCGGCAAAGGATGTCGAACTCGCCGTCAAACAGCTGCTCGAGATCATGAGCGATGCGTTGGCGACGGGTGAACGCATCGAGATCCGCGGGTTCGGCAGTTTCTCCTTGCATTTTCGGCCGCCGCGGCAGGGCCGCAATCCGAAAACCGGGGAGGCCGTGGCTCTCGCCGGCAAGCACGTACCGCATTTCAAGCCGGGCAAGGACCTGCGCGAGCGCGTCAACGACGGCGCGGATCAGCCGATCCGCGACTGAGCGGGAGGCCTGAGGAGCCTGATGCCGGAGATCTCGCTGCTGACGTGGACCGTGGGAATTGCGGCACTCGTCATCGGCATTCTCGCCGGACACTTCGGCTGGGGCCGGCGCTGGCCCGGGCCGCTGTCCAAGCTGCATCCCGATTATCTCACCGGCTTGGATTACCTGGTGACCGAGCAGCCCGACCGGGCGCTCGACATGTTTCTCAAACTGATGGACGCCAACGCGGACACCATCGAAACGCACTTCTCCCTCGGATCCCTGTATCGACGGCGCGGCGAGGTGGAACGCGCCATCCGCATCCATCAGAACCTTCTGGCGCGCGCGGCTCTCGCACCCGAACATCGCGAACAGGCGCTGCTCGCACTGGCGCAGGATTACCTGCGCGCGGGGCTGCTGGACCGGGCGGAAGGATTGTTTCAACAGGTCAGTGAAGTTCCGCGCCTGCGGGCGAACGCGCTCGATTCCCTGCGCGGCGTGTACGAGCGGCAGCACGAATGGCAGCAGGCACTCGATGTGTATCGGCTGTTGGCGCGCATCAAGGCGGCGCCGCCGCGCGTGGTGCCCGCCCATTACCTGTGCGAGCTCGCCGGGTTGGCGATGGCGCGGGGCGATACCGGCGGCGCGCGGCGTCTGCTGCGCGAGGCGCGCGCGGAGGTTGCGGGGTTCCCGCGCGCCGCCGTGCTGCGCGCGCAGATCGCCGAGGCCGACCACGACGCCGGACTGGCGTTTCGGCTGCTGCGCACGGCGCTGCGCGAGGCGCCGAAGCTCACGCTGGAGGAGCTTCCGCACCTGCTGCGGCTGGTTGCTCCCCATGGCCGCGACGCGGTGCTCGCGGATCTGGTGGCCCAGGCCGAGTCGCGCGATGCGGATGAATTGAAGCGCCTGGTGTTCGCGGCCATCCTGGCCGGCCTGACCGACGCGGCGCCGCTGCGCGCGCCGATCGAGAAGGTGTTTGCGCAGGATGCGACCTTGCAAGCCGTATGGCAGACGGCGCCCGCTCCCGATGCCGGGCCCGGCGATGCCCCGCTCAGCGGCGCCCGGCCCGGCGATGGCCCGCGCATCGCCCGCGAGATCGGCGCGCTGCTCGCCAATGCCGAAAAATACCGCTGCAACGAATGCGGATTCTCCGGGCGCAACTTTTATTGGCACTGCCCGGCCTGTCACGCTTGGGATAGTTTCGAGGCTTACGCTATCGTTAAATTGGGTTGAAATCCGTTATCATTTGTCCATGCAAACCAGATCCATAAAAACCGCCGTGTTTCCGGTCGCCGGCCGCGGCACGCGATTCCTGCCGGTCACCAAGGCGAGCCCGAAGGAAATGCTGCCCATCGTCGACAAGCCGCTCATCCAATATGCGGTGGACGAGGCGTTGTCGGCCGGCGCGGATACGCTGGTGTTCATCACGGGCAGTTCCAAGCGCGCCATCGAGGATCATTTCGACGGCGACTCGGAACTCGAAGCGGTGCTGCAGGCGCAGGGCAAACAGGAGCTGCTCGATGCGCTGCACGGCATTCTGCCGAGCTGGGCGTCGTGCGTATACATTCGGCAACCGGCGCCGTTAGGCCTCGGCCATGCGGTGCTGTGCGCGCGTCCGGTGGTCGGAGACGCGCACTTCATGGTGCATCTGGCCGATGACTTGATCGACGCTCCCGTGCCCTGCCTCAAGCAAATGGCGGCGGTGCAGGCGACCTACGGCGGCAGCGTTCTCGGCGTACAGACGGTGCCGAAGCAGGACACGGACAAGTACGGCATCGTCTCGCTGGAGCGCGAGGTCGCTCCGCGGGTGGGGAAAATGTCGCACATCGTCGAGAAGCCGAAGCCCGAGAAGGCTGCATCCACGCTCGCGGTCGTCGGCCGGTATTTATTGTCGGCTTCGATATTCGAGGACCTGGCGAAAATCGGCAAGGGCGCGGGCGGGGAGATCCAGCTCACCGACGGCATTGCCCGCCTGATGCAGCGGGAACCCGTGTACGCCTTCGAGTTCGAGGGCAAGCGCTACGACTGCGGCAGCAAGCTCGGCTATTTGCAGGCCACGGTCGAATTCGGTCTCAAGCACCCCAGTTTGGGCGTCGAGTTCGCCGCCTACCTCAAGCGCTTCGCGGCCACGCTTTGACTCCCGGGGCGGACGCCGCCCGACGGCGACGGCCGATCCGCGCCCGACAACGTAAAACTGTGAGCCAAGTGCCCAGGCCCGACCGCCGAACCCTGTAGAGTCGGGGTGGTTCTAGCGGTATGCTTCATTCGGGTCGTGTCGCCGAGCTGTTTGAGCGGCCAACCACGGGTGTGGCCGCCCGCCCGGCACATCACGGGAGCTTTCGATGACGTCGCATTCTGCTTCGCTCACGGAAGGGATCGTCGAGCCGTCCGCCGGCGGGCGGACGTTGATTGCGCATCCGCGCGAGTTTCGGCAGAACTACAACGCCAAACCCTTCCTCTTCAAGCACACCTTCGCCAACAGTCCTCTCTTCAGCCTGCCGCGGTTGGCCCTGGTCGCGGAACGTATGCTGGCGAGCGGCGACCTGGAGAGGTTCGTGGCGCGCAGCGCCAAGACGGCTCTTGCCGATGCGAAATTCAAGGATATGCCGCTGAAGGCGAAGATGGCCGAAACCGTGCGCCAGCTCGGCGAGACGAAGACGTGGCTGAAACTCTCGAGCGCGCAGGCCGCGGATCCGGAGTACGACGAACTGCTGCGGCAGGTGCTGCGGGAAATCGAGGAATTATCGGGTCAGCCCTTGCGCGAGATGGTCACGTGGTCGTCGCTCACGGTATTTTTGGCCTCGCCCGGGGTGACCACGCCGTACCACATCGATCACGAGTCAAACTTCCTGTTTCAAGTCCAGGGTTCCAAGGATGTGAGCTTGCACAACCCCAATGAACGGGATGTGGTTCCGGACGACCAGCTCGAGCGCTTCTACGCCGGCGATTTCGAAGCGGCCCAATACCGCCCTGAACTGCAGCACCGGGGAACGGTGTTTCATCTGGAACCCGGCATGGTGGTGCACCATCCGCCGCTCGCGCCGCATTGGGTGCAGAACGGCGACAATGTGTCCGTGAGCGTGAGCATCGGCTATTGCTTCCGATCGATCGATCGAGTTGCACGGGTATACCAGGTCAACCATCTGTTGCGCCGCTGCGGACTCAAACCGACCCCGCCCGGCCGGTCGAAACTGCGCGATGCCGTGAAAATCGCGGGTATGGGCATGATCTCGAAATCGAACCCGACGACTCCCGACGAAATTCTGTTCTCGGGGTTGAATCGGCTGGTCGAGCCGGCGCGTGCCGTCAAGCGCTGGGCCCGGGCGCTGCGCCGCTGATGCGCAATTGACACGGAATGCCGGGGTGCCGCTGCCGACACCCCGGCCAAACCCCCGGGACGGCTCCCGGGCGATGCGGATGCGTCAGTGCGAGCGGCCGCGCTGTTGCTGACCCTGACTGCGGCCGCCCGAGCCCGGGCCGCCGCCGCGTCGCGCGTCGCGTCGATCGGCACCGCGGTTGCCGTGAGAGTTCCCCGTGTGGTGCCCGGGTCGGGCTGCACCGGGCCGGGGCGCGCCCGGCCGGGACTGGGACTGAGGCCGGTCCGATCGATTGCCGTGATCGGCAGCGGACGGGGCCGTTTCGACCATCTTGAACGGCGGCGTCGGCACGGTGGGGATGCTGCGCCTCAGGACGCGCTCGATATCCCGCAGCAACCCCGATTCGTCTCCCGACACCAGCGACACGGCCTCGCCGGCTGCGCCGGCGCGGCCGGTGCGGCCGATGCGATGCACGTAGTCCTCGGGCACATTGGGCAATTCATAATTGACCACCTGAGGAAGCTCCTTGATGTCGAGTCCGCGCGCCGCAACTTCGGTCGCCACCAGCGCGGTCACCTGCCCGCGCTTGAACATGTCCAGCGCTTTGACGCGGGCCGCTTGGCTCTTGTTGCCGTGGATGGCGGCGGCCTTGATGCCCGCGCCTTCCAATTGTTGAGTGAGGCGGTTGGCGCCGTGCTTGGTGCGCGTAAATATCAGGACTTGATGCCATTGACCCTCTTGGATCAGGTGCACCAGCAGGTGACGCTTGTGTTCCTTCTGGACGCGGTAGGCGCGCTGTTCGACGAGTTCGATGGGCGCGTTACGGGGCGCGACCTGAATGGACAGCGGATCATGCAGCAGACGCTCGGCCAGGCCCCGAATGTCGTCCGAGTATGTGGCCGAGAACAGCAGGTTCTGGCGCTTCGGCGGCAGCAATCTGATGATCTTGCGGATGTCGTTGATGAAGCCCATGTCGAGCATGCGATCCGCTTCATCGAGGACGAGAACTTGAACTTTCGACAGGTCGACCGCGCGCTGCTGTGCAAGATCGAGCAGCCGGCCGGGTGTCGCCACCAATACATCGCAACCGCTGCGCAGATTGCTAATCTGCGGATTGATGCTCACGCCGCCGAACACTTGAAAGGTGTGCAGCTGCAGATACTTGCCGTAGCTGCGCGAACTCTCCGCGACTTGCGCCGCAAGTTCGCGGGTGGGCGTCAGCACCAGGGCGCGCGGCGCGCGGCTACTGCCATGGGCCGTGTCCGCGACCAGGCGCTGCAGAATGGGCAGAATGAAGCCGGCGGTTTTGCCCGTGCCGGTCTGGGCGCCCGCCAGTACGTCGCGGCCGGAAAGCACCGCGGGGATGGCCTGCACCTGGATGGGCGAGGGAACGTCGTAGCCCTTGTCGGCGACGGCACGCAGCAATTCGGGCAATAGCCCGAGATCGGAAAATGACATTAATATCCTTTAGAGAGATTTGGACTCGCACGACAGATTGTTAATGTTCTGTAGCGGTCAGCAGCGAGGAGGGTAAATAAACGGAGTGCGTCGAGGACGGACCGCGAGCTAAAGGCAGCACTGACCGAGCACTAACCTTGGCTTAGCTGCGGGGGAGTCTACGCCGAAGAGGCCCACACGTCCAGTCGGCAGGCCTCAGGGCGACATTCCCTAGAATCTCACCCGCAACCCACCGTCCCGCCGCTCACCGAAGAGGGTGATGGGTTTGCCGTGTAGGTCAAACAGCGTCATTGAGGTAGGCGCGCCAACCGCCATAGCGTGTGATGTCCGCGGCCTCGGCGGCAGCGTAGGCCTCGCACAGAAACCCGGTGACGATCGCGCCCGATTGCAGTTCGATCTTGCCCATGCTCAAGGGCGCGGGAATGCCCGCGATGAACGCGCCCACCTGCTCAGTCGGCAGCGCCCAGATCTCGAGCTCGATGGCGCCGCCCTGGTCGGCGACGCGCATCATGCCCGGCCGGTGCGGGGGTCCGCCGGGCAGGGCAAACAAGCGATAATGCGGCGCGCTGCAGGTCGATTGCACGAAGGAGCCGCCGCATTCCCGCAATTGGTGATTGAGCGCAAGCCCCTGCATATGAGCGCCGCACACGGCCACCAGCATCTGGCCGTCCCGCGCCGCAATGGCCGGCGGGGCGGGCGGCGGAAAGCTCACGTTCAGCGCGCCCAAGGTGGCGACCGATGCGCGATGCAGCCGCCCCGCGATGCCGAGCAGCGCACGATCCGCGGCCCGCGGCCCGACCAGGGTGACGCCAAAGGGCATCCCGTCGGCGCGAAACCCCGCCGGCACGGCTACTCCGGCAAGATCGAATAAATTCAGGAAATTGGTATAGAACCCCAGATTCGCGTTCAGGCGAATCGGATCCGTGTCGACCGACTGGAGCCGATAAATCGTCCCGGCCGTGGGCGTCATGATGAGGTCGACCTGCGACCAAGCGGGTTCGCTCAGCCGCTCGAGGGCTTTGAGCTGGTATTGGCCTGCAAACGCCGCCGCGGCCGTGGGCCGTTTTCCGGCCTCGATGATGCCCCGCGTAAGGGGATGGACCGCCTCCGGATGGGCGTCGATGAACGAGCCGACCGCCGCGTACCGTTCCGCGATCCAAGGTCCCTCGTACAGCAGGCGCGCCGCATCGAAGAAGGCCGCGAAATCCAGTTCCACCACGCTGCCGCCCAGCGACTGAAGGCGTTGGGCTGCGATGCGAAACAGCCGCTCGTATTCCGTGTCGCCGAAGAATTGCAGCTGGTCGCTGCGCGGCACGCCGACACGCAGGCCGGCCAATGCGTGGTTCCCCATCTTGCGCGAGTACGGGTCGGTGGCATCGAATCCTTCCGCCGCGTCGAGCACCTGCGCCGCATCTTCGGCCGTCAGTGCGAAGATCGACACACAATCGAGCGAGCGGCACGCGGGGACGACGCCGCGAGTGCTCAATCGGCCGTTACTCGGCTTCAGTCCGATGATGCTGTTGAATGCCGCCGGGACGCGCCCCGATCCTGCCGTGTCGGTGCCCAGGGAGAAACTCACCAGGCCGGTGGCGACCGCCACCGCCGATCCGGAACTCGAGCCGCCGGAGATGTACTCCGGATTGAAGCTGTTGCGGCACGCGCCATACGGCGAGCGGGTGCCGACCAGCCCGGTGGCAAACTGGTCCAAATTGGTTTTCCCCAATGGGATGGCGCCGGCCTCGATGAGCTTCCGCACCACCGTCGCCGAGTGCGCCGGCGTGTAGGCGAACTTCGGGCATCCGGCTGTCGTGGCAACGCCCGCCAAGTCGATGTTGTCCTTGACGGCGAACGGAATGCCGAACAACGGCAGCCGATCGATGGCGCGCGGATCGAGCGCAGCGGCATAAGCCATGACTTGATCGCGCGACAAGCGTGCGATCCACACATTGCGCTCATCCGCATCGCCGGACTCCTCCAGCAGGCGTTCCATGACGGCGGACGGCGTCTGGCGTCCCGCGCGATAGCTGTCGCGCAGGTGAGCGATGCCGAGGTGGATGGGAGCAGGCATGCGGTCAATCATAAGTCCGCGTCGGGCAGCTTGCCGGCGCCATTTGCGCGCTCATTCAGGGCATCGATCCTGCGGCCCGCGCCCATTCGGTGCGCTGGCCTCGACGGGGACGGCGCGGAGCGGGCCGCCGCGCGCCGATCCATCGCTGCAGGCGCTGATTCCCTTGAGAATAATTTTCGCGCCGGCGCGGCCGGGTAGGGCACGAGATTTGCTAGGGTTAATCACAATGTGCGTCTAGGGTTCCGGTCTGCGCGGCAGACGTCTGGTCCGAGAGAGGCAGTCCTCGAATCCGGTGCGGTGACGAGGATACACGGCGGGACAAAAGCCCGGGAGATCAGTGTCGAGGAGCCGCTCGCGGCCTCGGGATGGTCTCCCCCCATGGGACACGCCCGAATTCAACGCGAAAGTCTCCTCGATCCGTGGTGGCCGGGGCCGCCGGGCCGGTGCGCGCAACGCCGCCTTGGGTGAACCAGAGGGGATTGGCGATGACGATGACCGAGAGCGCGATCTTTTACGAGACCGTCATCGAGGGCGGCAAGCATTGGTCACTTACCGTGCGCGCGGGCACGGTGCTGCGCCTCACCGATACGGACGGGGGGGCCAACGTCGGCATGCTGCTCTACAACCCGCAAAATCCGCTCGAGCGCTACAACGCGCCGGACACCTTGAAATGCCAGCACACATTCAAGTTGACCCGCGGTCATTGCCTGTATTCGGACATGGGGCGGATATTTTGCTCGATCGTGCAGGACACCAGCGGCTGGCACGACACGGTCTGCGGCAGCTCGACCCGCCGAGCGGTGGCCGACCGATGGGGCGAGAAAAGCTATCAGGCCTATCGCAACGATTGGACGCAGAACGGGCTGGATG
>JBEKYO010000071.1:0-21859 GCA_049510875.1 Steroidobacteraceae bacterium | reverse complement strand
CCTGCACCTTCGCCAAACGACGTCGTTGGCGAGGCCGAAATGGCGGAATTCTTGCCGCATGACGCCCCTACAATCGGGATTCTGCTCGCGCCTGTTTCGCCTCGCGAGGCCAGTAACCCGTACGGCCATAGTGGCTGTGAATGCCCGCTTCTTGCTCGCGATTGAGCGGCACCGCGGAGTCGTACGGCGGCGAGTGTTTGATGGCTTCCCGTGTCAAGCGGACGGAAACCGTGGACCCCATCCAATCGACGTTGTCGATCCACTGCGGAGCGATGAGCACCTTATGACCTACCCACCAATTGCTGGTATTCACGATGAGATAGCGGATCGCCCAGGACTTCTCCTCGACGAGGAAGCCTTCGACATGACCGATATCGCCGTCGCTCGCGTGCACGTAATAGCGCATAACCGCATTGCCACTGCGCAGATGTGGATCGCCGTGTTGATGCTGCGCAACGATTGCCGCCTCCGGGCCGGCCGCCTGGTCGGTGAGCGATCCTTGGTGCTGCAATCCCGCCTGCAGTACGTCGGGGTATAGACCCGCGCCCCACAGTCCGCCGCCGCCCCAGTAATTCCCATACCCGTAATAGCCGAGATACCCCATCTCTTGCTGACGCGAAACCGGCTTATCCGTGTCAATGTCGGGGCTGTTCGCGATCTGGTTTCGCGTAATGGAGACGGGCAGGATCTTTTCGGACCAATTCGGCTGACCAATCGCGATGGGCGAAATGAGTACTCTGCGCCCTGCCCGCACTTCACCGGCATCGACGATGAGATAGCGAATGACCCACGCATCGTCATCAAAGTAGAAGTCCTTCACCCGCCCGATGGCGCCGTCCGTCGCACCAATCGTGTAGTCCTCCATAGCCTTCATGCTGCGTAACATACGTTCCCCTCAGTGTAAGAACGACCAAACGCTGGACGTTCGACGGGCCACGCGGATCGGCACAGCCCGCAGAGAGGCTGCGCGCACTCGGCGCTCGCGTCTGTTCGCTATCACACATCGAGAATCGAAGCGCGATACCGGTACCTGGGAAATTCTTGAACCGACCGCCCGCTCGCCTGATGGCGACTTGCAGCACTGATACCGATTGCGATGGGTAGGACTACACGTTCGGAACCTACAAAGAGGAAGGCTTTTCTCCCGACCACCATCACGCGACCACCATCACGCGACCACCATCACGCAGTCATGACGTCCTGAAGCGCCTACCGACCCAGCCTGCCAGTCGACTTGGAGATGCACGGTAAGTGTGGCGCTGATTGTGGATCGCCACCAGTAATTCCTGCACTAAATCTTCGACTTCCTCGGGCAATCGCGCGAGCCGCCTGCGCAAAAACGCCCGCAAATGCGCCGTGAGTTCGCTCAAGAACAGGCGGTATGCCGCCGGGTCGCCGGCAAGACCCGCTGCCAGAAGGTTTCGGAGACGCTCTTCTTTCAACCGTCTCTCAATCTTTATAGTTAGTTCGCTGAATGTGCCGGACTGGTTATAGCGACGAGCGAGCAAGTCGGCATCCTGGGTGAGATTGCCCGCGAGGAGCGATTTGTTCGACACGTCAAAGCTTGGTGGTGTCCGCGATGAGCCAGTGCGGCGCCGGACCGGTAATAACCGATGGGGCGGCAAGCTCCATGCGCACGACCGCTGGCGCTTCAGCACCCAGAAATATCATCGAGTGAGCTCCGCAAGAAGTGGTTTTGCCCAATAGACCGGCTAGCGCGCTCACGCCGAGCGCGTGTCGAGGCAACCCCGCTGAGCTTGAGGATCCGGTCTTCCCGGACCCGTCTCATGATTCCGCAGGCGGAAGCGCAGTGTATACAGGTGGACGCGTAACAGACGCCGGCACCGGGACCACGAAATCTCCCGGCTGGACATACGAAATAGTTACTTAGTGGCGGGCGCATTCCAGGGCGACCAGGCGGCCCCGGCCGCAGTGGCAGCCGCGTTCTGCACAAACCCAAGGCAATAGCAGTGCGGGCAGATCTCGGTGTCGCCCGGATACAGCTTGCAGCTGTTCACGTCGACGTCGTTGTTCGGCTTATCCCTGTTGGGAATAAAATTGATGCATACCGCGCAGTGCTTCGCGCCGTTCGGCTGCAGCTGGTACTTCAGTGCGGTCCGAACTGCCGTGTTCTGAGTGGCGAAGGCTCGCTCGGTTAATCCGGCAAGCGGAACTACCGTCAGCGCCGTCAATCCGACCCTGAGCACCTTTCGACGCGAATGTTTTGCATGTTTATCCATTGGAATCCACCCTCCCGATCGATGCCCGCGTAACTAATTTGATCGTGTCTGTACAGAGCCATTGGTATCCATTATATTACTATAATTACACATTTTGCGGAAGTGAAACTTTGCGCACCGCAATAGAGCGGCGGATAGGCGTGCCCAATCAAATCCACCTCCTCCCCCATAAGCGGTTAACGCTCGATGTGTTAAAGCAATTCAGGCTCATATACGGGTCCGTCCGACAGCACTTTCGGCAAGTCGAAGAGACCTGCGGAGTGTCCGGGTCGCAACTGTGGATGCTGCATGAATTGCAAGACGCGCCGGGGATTGGTGTTTCCGACCTGGCACAACGGCTCTCGATCCATCAAACGACCTGCAGCCAATTGGTCGAGAAGCTCGTGGCGCGCCGGTATGTCGTCAAGACACGATCCAAGGAGGACCAGCGCCGCGTCGGTCTCACGATCACGCGAAATGCCGCCAAGGTTCTCACAGAGGCACCAGGCCCCGCCGAAGGCTTGATTCCGGAGGCTCTGCTCGGCCTTTCGGAGGCGACGCTGCAATCATTGGCCGCGAACCTGGGCAAATTGATCGATGGCCTTCACCTGCAGGATGAAGAGGCTGCTGAAAAACCACTCGCCGATCTATGATTTCCCGGACGACAAGTGCTCGGGTTGCCTCAAGTTCCAATGCCTTTGGTCGATATATGTCAGTTAGGCAAGATCACGTTTCGACCAATAGGACCGCCTCCATGGCAACCTTTAGCTCCCAATTCAGTGGATTTGGAAGACTGGCGCATTTCGGGCTATTTTGGGCGCGGCCGTCCCTACGCATGTCGATCGATAAATCACAGACCGTGATTAAAGCGACTGACGCCGAACGGCTGCGAGAGTTGGAGTCCCTGCGCGCGGCGCTCGACAAATCACAAGCTGTGATCGAAATGAACATTGACGGCACGATCCTTACGGCAAACGAAAGTTATTTGAAGATGTTCGGCTATACGCTCGGCGAAATTGAGGGCAAGCCGTATACATTGTTCATCCACCCGGCAGAGCGTCACGGGGAGAAATTTCGGTCGCTGTGGAGTCATATGCAGGCCGGCCAATACGAGCAAGGGCGGTATAAATGCGTGGGAAAGAACGACCAAGAAATCTGGGTGCGAGCGAGCTACAATCCGCTGCTTGATCAGGGCGGCAAAGCCTGGAAGGTGGTCAAGCTTGCCAGTGAAATCACACCGATCATCATCGAGGCGCGAGCCTTGGACAGCACGGTGCATGAGGCCCAGGACGTGATCCACGCGGTGCTAGCTGGTGCGGACGATCGGCGCATCAATCTGGCAGGCAAGACCGGCAACCTTGAACTGCTCGCGCTCAGTATTAACCAGATGATCGACAGCGTTTTGACCACGGTCGGGGAGACGACGGAGGTGGTGCGCCTCGCAGTCGCGGGTGATCTTACGTCACGACTGAAGGTTGCCGACAAGACCGGTCATTTCAAGACACTGGCCGAATCGGTCAATTCGATGATTCAAGCCATGATGGAAGTGGTCTCGAGTTTGAGCAAAACCTCGCGCGAGGTGCAGGTCGGTGCCGAGGAGATTTCCCGCGGCAACCTCGCCCTCAGCAGGCGCACCGAGGAGCAAGCCTCCAGTCTGGAGGAGACAGCCTCCTCGATGGAGCAGATGACATCAATCGTGAAAAACAATGCCGACAATGCAGCAAAGGCCAACAAGTTGGCGGGAGCGGCACGTGAGCAGGCCGAGCGCGGCGGGACGGTCGTGGGTTCCGCGGTCTCCGCCATGAGCGCGATCAATGTGGCGAGCAAAAAGATAGCCGATATCATAGTTCTGATAAACGAGATTGCGTTCCAGACGAATTTATTGGCGCTCAATGCGGCGGTCGAGGCGGCGCGCGCGGGCGACCATGGACGAGGCTTCGCCGTTGTTGCCTCCGAGGTGCGAAATCTAGCCTCGAGGAGCGCAGCGGCGGCCAAGGAGATCAAGGCGTTGATTCAGGATTCGGCCGCCAAGGTTAACGAGGGAACCAAGCTGGTGGGCGAATCGGGTGAAGTCCTCGGCGAAATAGTCATGCGCGTAAAGGATGTGGCTGGCGTGATGGGGGAAATCGTCAGCTCGAGTCGCGAGCAAGCCTCCGGGATTGAGCAGGTAAACAAAGCGGTGACTTCGATGGATGGGGTCACTCAGCAGAACGCGGCGCTGGTGGAACAAGCGTCGTCCGCGACGCAGGCGCTCACCGAGCAAGCGATGAACCTGACGAAGTTGATCGAACACTACCGGTTTTGATAAAAGTGAGCCAACCGCGATTCCGAGTCGACGTCGTCCTTTAAATAAGTGGGCGAGGCGTGGTGGGTTCGGTGGGGATTCCGGTCTGCCGCGCCCTCTTCCGCTGTTTCTACAACGATGGAGATCGGTCCGATAAGCGCGAGCTACTTCACCGGGCGGACAAGGGATTGACAATTTTGACTCCGGCGATTGTCTGGCCCGTGTTGTACGGAACGTCCGTGCTATTTCATCACGTCGATGCCAGCACGCGGAAAGGTTCGGCGACACCGACGCCGCCGGCGATGCTGTTCAGCCGCACAATGAGCGAATGCGTCACTTCCTGACCCGCGGAAACCAGCCGGATACCCTTCAGACTGACGAGATCTTCCTCGAGAACCATGCCCGGCGAGAGCTCCTTTACTCTGATCTCTCTGACCATTCGCGGTTGACTCGCAGGTGCCACGGATCGCAGAGCCGTGAGAAGGCTTGCAGGGAGCATCAGCGTTGAAGTACGTAGCGATTCAACGGCTGCCTCGCCACCGACGCCGCTCGTGATCAGGCGGTCGAACTCGACAGCGGTACGCAATAAGAGCTGACCGGCGCTTCGAACATCCCATTGACGAACATCATCGGCCCTGCCGGCAAAGCTCAATGCACCAAACTGCGCCGTCACCATCTGGGCTACGTCCTCCAGGCGCGGAATCGCGGCCAGGAGTCTTCCTGCCACTTCGGCGTGCGACCTGTACAACCGACTTTCGTCGTCGGTCAAGATCTGCCCTGCCTCCACTTTCGATAGGATTTCTCTGGGCAATCCAACACAGCCGATTTGGGAAATCAACGCTGAGAGGCCCCATTGCCAGCGATCCGGGAGTTGGAGCGCTGCCGCCAAGCCCACCACATAGCGCTTCAGGCGCGACGCACGGCTCGAGGCCGATGAGCTCACCATGCCAAGTATCTCGATGAGCATGGTGACGCAGCCGCTCAACGTTTGCTCCAGGAGCACCTTTTCCGCCGTAAGGAGCCGATGCTGGTTGAGCCCGTCTTCAATCGCCGCGAGCAGTTGATCTGCGGGGCACGGCTTGCTCAAGAAGCGGTAGATGTGGCCCTCGTTGACCGCCGCGATCATCGCCTGCAGGTCAGCTTGTCCGCTCAATATCATCCGAACGGTGTCGGGCCTCATCTCACGGGCCTTAGCGAGAAACTGCACTCCAGTCATGACTGGCATGCGCATATCGGAAACGACCAGCGCGAAGGGACCTGCCTCGTGCAGAAGGCGCAAGCCCTCAGCCCCGCTCGTCGCCATTTGCAGGTCAACCTGTTTGCGCAAGCTGCGCTGTACACCCTCCAGCACCTGGACCTCATCATCGACAAAGAGCACACGCTCGCTCACGCGACGGACTTCATGAAGTCGAGGGAATCCAAGGCCCCCAACCACGTAGACCAGCGATCAACCAACCCGCGCTTTTCCAGGAGTTCGGCCTCCAAACATCGCTCGAACGGTCCCGCACATTCCGCACGCCGCTGATGCGCCAATCGGTCGGCAATGTGTATGAGTGTAGGCAGGGTGAGTCCGTCGCCGGCCGCTTGGCTCGGCGTATGATGAAATGCCACGGCTTCCACAATGCAATTAGGAAAGCCCCACAACCCCAGCAGATACGCTCCGACCTCCGCATGGTGCATTTCCATCTGCACAGTCGCTTCCGCCACCGAAGCCGCCGGATCCCCGATACCAATCGCGGCCCGCGTTGCAAACACCACTTTGCCCACGTCATGCAGCATGCCCGCCAGGAACGCCTCTTCGGCTTTGGGAAGGGACCATTTCTCGTAAAGCGCCACCGTGCGGGCCGCCATCGCGGTATCGAGGCTATGCTGCCAGAGCCGCTCCAAACTAAAGTCGGCGATGCCGGTGGTCTCGCCGCTTTTGAACGCGCTATGGCCGAGAACCAGTGCGCCGAGGGTATCCAATCCCAGGTAGGCGACCGCCCGATCCGCCGTGGTGATGGGTCGTCGCGACCCAAAAAATGCGGAATTGACCAGCTTGATTACATTGGCGGTCATCGCCGCGTCGCGACCGATGATACGGGCGGCGTCGGCAAGAGACGCTGTCGGTTGTTGGAGACAGGCCAATATATCCTGGAAGGCCTTCGGTGCGCTCGGCAACATGTCAACGCGCCCCACCAATTGCGCCAGCCGCTCGGTGCTCAGCAGCCGCCTCAGTGCAAGGGTTTGGGAAATAGCCGACTTGAGCGCCGCGCTCTCGCATGGCTTGGCGAGATATTGATGAGCGACGCCGACCGCGCGCATTATCGAAGCTGGATCAGCATGACCAGACAAAATCAGGCGCACCATCTGGGGGGCAGATTTCTTGACCTGGCTCAGCAATTGCCAACCGTCCATGCCCGGCATGCGCATGTCGGAAACGATCACGTCGGCAGGAGTTTTCGCGAGTTCGTCAAGCGCCGCAGCGCCGCTCGACATGAACACCATACTCCATTCGTTTCTCATGTGATGCAGGGCGCGTTGCATCGCTTGCAGAATGTGAACTTCGTCGTCGGCGAATATAATGCGAATCATAGTCTTAGCGCCTCCCGATCCCGTTCACGCGGCCATGCATCTCCCCGTTGGCGGGTGCATTCACGGGCAGTCGAATGAAGAATGTGGTGCCTTTGCCGCACTCGGTCTCGAAGCGCAGCGTACCGCCATGCTTGTTGACGATGACGCTGCGCGCAATTGCGAGCCCTTGCCCGGTTCCCTTGCCGACTTCCTTGGTGGTGAAGAATGGATCGAATATCCTATTGCGCGCGCTTTCGGGAGTTCCTGCACCGGTATCCTCGATCGTGATCTCCACGTCATTGGCATCGAGGCGCGTTCGCACCGTAATTGTGCCAAGACCGCCGGTGTCTTTGACGACATCTGATATGGCATGTGCTGCATTCACCAATAAGTTGAGGAACACTTGATTGATTTCGCCCAGGTAGCACTGCACGAGCGGCAAATCGTCAAAATGCGTGACGAGCTCCGCGACGTATTTGTACTCGTTATGCGCAATGACGAGGGTGCTGCGAATCGCTTGGTTCAAATTCGCCCACGCCTTTTGCGCCTGGTCCGGATGGGCGAATTCCTTCATTGAGCGCACGATCGTCGCGATGCGTCCGAGACCTTCCATGGAACTGTCAAGCGCAAGAGGTGCATGCTCCATGATGTAGTCGAGGTCGGCGGCGTTTTCCGCCTCGACCGCGAACTGTGCTGCGGCGATAACATCTCCGGACGATCGAGCCGTGGTCTGCAGATACCGATAGGCAAGAATCACAGCGGCAATATCCGCCATTGAAGTGCGCACGAATTGCACATTGTCGGAGACGAACTGAACGGGGGTGTTGATTTCGTGGGCGACGCCTGCCGCCAGTTGGCCGACGGATTCAAGTTTTTGCGCCGCAGCGAGTTCCCGGCCAAGGCGCCGTAGCTCGGTGATATCGAGCATCAGGCCGCGCAGATATTTCGTCCCCGCAACGATCTCGCAGGTGCCGGTCCAACGGACTTCCGAATGATGCTCGGAGCGCTGAGATAATGTCGTCACGAATTCAAAGATGCCGCTTTCGCATTCATCAAATCGCTGCCGCACATCGTGATTTGATTCACGCGGGAAAATGAGGTCCAGCGCGCCCGGCTCCTTCCATGCTGACTCTGCGATGCCTGAGTTGGTGATGCCCTTGGCGCCAATGTAGGGGAAGCAGCCGAGTGTCAGGTCCACTGTGAATGGAATTGCATTGGTGCTCTCTGCTATCAGTCTGAACATCTCCCGGCTTTGTAAAAGATCCGAATTTGCTTCAAGCAATTCCCGCGAACTCAATTCGGTCGAGCGCTCCGTCAACACGCGGTCGACCTCGAAATCTGCGTAGGCGCTGTCGATGGCGGCGATGAAGCCCCGCCATTCGGTGGGGATGCTGAAATTGCTGCCGAAGAAGCGCTTAAGCTGTCGCCTCAACAGGCTTTGCATGCGGACCAAGATCAGCACTCACTAAAAGTGGTGATAGTCGTGGTCTGATTGTGCAGTTCACTGCGCTCGCCGACCGAAAATGGAGCGATCTCCCCGGCCGTCGAACATCCCAGGATGTGCGCTGCGGGGTAAAATCCTCGGATTGACTCCACCACCTGAGAGTCCTGTAAAACCCGCGTGGCGCCGAACACGAAGAGGAGCTGGGCTGAATGCGCCAGTGGCCCCGCAGAAGCCGGCATCCATCCGCGTCCTCTCGTCCACATCCTCTGTTCGGTTTTCATGTGGCCGCAGCGCATTGCCCGGGGATTGTGCATTTCATGACTTCCTTCCCATAGTCGTCGCCTAACTGCTGGCCTCGCTGCGGCATGTCCCCGAAGAAGTGGCATCGCCGCGAGTAAGTTAAGGAGCATCGCCGAGGAATGGGCGCGTGCGCGTGACACATCCCGCACTTCCAGGCAATCGTCTCGTGCGTGGGGACTGCGTGACACCATGTGTCACGTTTCTCCCTACATCATCGGCGGCCGCACGGGCCGTGCGCGGCCTCTTGATCGAAGGTGCGCTGAAGGGGCGTGCTGCCGCGAAATGCCGTTGCCCGAAGATCTTGAAGACAAGGAAAAACATTTTGCACGCACCGGCCGCATCGGGCTGTCTACGGACGAATCATTCCGAGACTCGAGCTGGTTCGCCGTGCTGATCGGACAGGGACATCGTCCGTGCGACTACAACCCGCTCACCGATTCCGTAGATGCGGGCGCGAGCCTTGCCTATTTGCAACGGATCAAGGCCGAGATACACAGCACTGCGGCCAAGCGGCCGACACACGAAAGCTGCCTCGCTTGAGGGGTGGGAACACGGCGCAGGTATATGCCAATTCCCGGTGCGGCCGGAATTATTTCTAGATTCTATATAAGATATATATCTTAAGTATATGAATAATAATCATTAATCGGTAGACATCACTTCAAGATTGTGGCCGCAGTGTTGGCTACCCCGTTGTTTCAGCGGTAACAGAACCCGTATCCGCTGACATCACGACGCGTGCTACCGGTCGGAGAATCGCCTGGAGGTGTCCCCAATATGGCCCTGCAGGGCCGCCGCAGGATCGAAACAGATTGGATATCGTAATATATGAGGAGGATTATCTCACGCGTGCGTTGCTGCAGGAGTGGCTGAGCGACGGCGGCTACCGCGTCCGCGTCGGCAGGTTCCACGGGGTGAGCCTTGATCGTCCCGCGGACCTCGTGATCGTGAATGTGTACATGCCCAAGCAGGCGGGCGCTCAGTGGGTACGTGACATTCAAGCAGCCCATCCGAGTACACCGATCATTGCGATCTCAGGTCAGTTTCGCCGTTCCGGTTTGTGTGCCGCCGGCGTAACGGCGCAAACTCTTGGCGTACAGCAGGTGATCGCGAAACCCCTCGTCCGCACCGACCTGCTGGATGCGGTGCGAGGTATGATAGGCGCACCGGATTAGTGTATGCGGCGCAACCCAATGTTCTCAGCAACCGGTCACATCTCACCTAATATCGGTTCGCTCCGATTCAATCGCTTGCAAACCGGCGTGATGGCGCTCGGCGTTCTTGTCATCCTCGCCCTCGCCGGCTCAGCCGCGTATGACGCATGGCGCTCGTACCGCTATTTACTCATGGCAACCGATCGCGAACTCAGCAATGTCGCCCGCGCCCTCGCGGAACAGACGGCTTGGACGCTGCAAGCCGTTGATCTCCTGCTGCTCGACACCGCACGCATGTATGGCAGCGATGCAATTCCGCGGGATCGTCTCAACACGGTGCTCGAGAATCGTACGGCCGGACTGCAACAGGTGCGTCAAGTCATGATTGTCGATGCGCAAGGCAACCAGCGCTATGGCTCGCGTCCCTCCGCGCCTTTGAATCACAATGTCGCCGACCGCTCGTACTTCATCGCGCAGCGAGACGGTACCGCTACGGGGCTGTTTTTGAGCGAGCCTCTCGTGACTCGGTCCGAAGGCCGCGCAGGCGTCGTACTGTCGCGGCGGCTCGATGTGAACGGGCAATTCGCCGGCGTCGTTACTGCGCTTCTCGACCTCGACGATCTCAAGCAGTACTACGGGGCCGTCAACCTCGGCACGGGCAGTGCGGTTCAGCTGGTGCGCGACGACGGCACACTGCTCGCCCGAAATCCCTCCACCCCGGACCTCGTCGGCCGACAGTTCCCCGCACTGGTGACCGCGCCGGCCACCGCCATGCCACCGCCTCGGCTGGTGAACCCGATCGAAGGCCAGAGGGACTTCATCGCGATAGCGCCCATCAGGAATGCACCTTTGTCCATCGCGGTCACGCGCAACGAGGCCGCCGTGCTCGAGCCGTGGCGCTACCAGACGATGCGCGTCGCAGTACGAACACTGATCCTTGCGTTGCTGGCGGCATTCACCCTGGCGGTCCTGCTGCGTCAGATACGGCGGGTCGCGGCCAGTGAGCGGGCGCTGCGCGAGAGCGAGGAGCGCTATGCGCTCGCCATGGAAGGCGCAAATGAGGGGCACTGGGACTGGGACGTCGCGACGGACCGGCTGTTCCTGTCGCCCAAGATGCTGATGCTGTACGGCCTGAGCACCGAATCGATGATCAATTCGCGCACAACCTGGATGGCGCACATCATCATTCATCCCGATGACCGGGCACGCTTCGAAACTGCGCTCAGGGACCACTTCGAGGGGCGTATACCAGGCTACGAGTGCGAGTATCGTGTCCGCCAACCCGACGGTGAATGGCGTTGGCTGCACGCGCGCGGCCGGTGCTTGCGCGACTCGGCAGGCGCCCCGGTGCGGTTCGTGGGTTCCAGCACCGATGCGACCGCGCAAAAGCAAGCGCAGATCGACAAGGAACAACTGGAAACGCAGCTGCGTCAGTCGCAGAAGATGGAAGCCATCGGCACGCTGGCCGGCGGCATTGCCCACGACTTCAACAACATTCTCGGAGCGATTCTAGGCTACGGAGAGCTCGCCCACGAGCAGTCCGTGGAAGGCAGTCCGTTGCGTCGCCACCTCGACAACGTGATGCACGCAGCCGAGCGGGCGCAGACGTTGGTGGAACGCATTCTCGGATTCAGCCGCAGCGGTCTCGGCGACAGCGCGCCGGTGAACGTTCAGTTCGTCATTGAAGAGACTCTGGAGCTGCTCGAGGCATCACTGCCCGCGGGGATACGGCTGGAGAGCAGGATCGATGCGGGCAATTCGGCGGTGATTGGGGATGCCACCTACCTGCACCAGGTCGCGATGAATCTGTGCACCAACGCCGTCCAGGCGATGGAGCGCGGCGGTGTGCTCCGCGTGATTCTGGAGCGCACCGAGGTGGTAAAGCAGCGGTCGCTGACGCGCGGCTCGCTCGCTCCCGGACACTATGTGCGTCTCGCCGTCAGCGATACCGGTGTCGGCATGCCGGCCGCCCTCATCGAGCGAATCTTCGATCCTTTCTTTACGACGAAAGGTGTCGGCCAGGGTACCGGCCTCGGTTTGTCGCTGGTCGACGGCCTGGTCAGCGATCTTGGGGGCGCAATCGACGTCACGAGCACGGCGGGTGAAGGCACGACCTTCGAGATCTGGCTGCCGATTGCGGGTGAAACCGCCATGCCGGCCGCCGAGGTCGCCCGCACGCTGCCTCGTGGAAACGGCGAAACCGTGATGATCGTCGATGACGAGCGGCCGCTGGTCGCGCTCGCAGAGGAGATCACCGCGCAGCTTGGCTATGAACCCGTCGGCTTCGATTCGAGCAGCGCGGCCTTGGCGGCATTTCGCGCCAAGCCGCAACGATTCGATGCCGTGCTCACCGATGAAGCGATGCCGGATCTGGTTGGCAGCGAGCTCGCGCACGAGATCCGGCGGCTGCGGCCCACAATCCCGATCATCCTGATGAGCGGCTACGGTGGCGCGCAGCTCACGAGCCGTGCGGCCGAGATCGGCGTGAACGAAGTGCTGCGCAAACCGCTGCATCGCCACGATCTTGCCGAATCGCTCGCGCGCGCCCTGGGAACCGTTCAATGAAACTGGAGCTCGCAGTCATGCCGGAGACCATTCAGTCGCACATATTGGTCATAGACGATGACCCGCAGATCCGTGCGTTGTTGCAGGAGTACCTTGCGGAGAACGGGTTGCGTGTGAGCGTGGCATCGACGGGCGATGAGATGTCGCGGGTTCTGGACGATGAGGCGATCGATCTCGTAATCCTGGATTTGCGGCTCGCCGGCGAGGACGGGATGGCCATCGCCCGGTCACTCCGTGGTCAGTCCGCAATCCCGATCGTCATGCTCACCGGTGTGCGGGACGAGGCCGACCGCGTCATGGGCTTGGAACTCGGCGCCGATGATTTTCTGACCAAGCCATTCAGTCCCCGAGAATTATTGGCGCGCATACGAAGCGTGCTCCGGCGCACCAAGAGCGCGGCGCCAGGGCCGGCGCGGCAGCGAGAGATTCGCGCCTACCGGTTCGGCGAGTTCGAACTCAACCTGCGCACCCGGCGCCTCAAACGGAGCAACGGTAGCCCCATCGCCCTGACGAATGGCGAGTTCAACCTCCTTGCCGCGTTGCTCGCCGCTCCGGAGCGAATTCTCACACGGGATCAGCTCCTGGAAGCCAGCCGTGTGTACGACAACGAGGTTTATGACCGCGCCATCGACATTCAAGTGCTGCGGTTGCGACGCAAGATCGAGCGGGATCCTGCGCAACCCCAATTCATCGTGACGGAGCGCGGCGCGGGCTACATCTTCAGCTCGCACGTCGACATCGTATATTGACCGCTCAGCGCCAGCGTCGATTGCGTTTCGTCTGAAATTGCACCCCGGCGCCGCGCAACAGCCGCGCAATCTCCCTTCATTAGTGTTGTGTCCTCATCAGCAGGTGCCGCGCGCACGGTTTTCCTGGGGACATGATTTTTTGGAGGCCGAACAAAGACCTGACCCTGACGCGTGGTGGGCGCGAATCCACACAGACCCACTCGAGGAGACATTCATGAACACGATCCGAATGGCCGCATTTGTCGCAGCCGTGCTGATTACCGCCTTTTTCGCGCGCGTGCTCGCTGACGCTTTGGCGGTTCCGCAACCGATCCACGCGGTGACCGGCACTGCCGTGCGCCTGCAGTCGGCACCCCGTTGATGGGAAGCGCCGGTGGAGAAGCAGCCGGTGCGTGACCACACTGGGAGTGCGGACCCACGATGGCGGGAACTGGGACTGTTTCACGCGTAACCGATGCGGCCGGTTCTGCAATGCGCCGAACATTCCCCGCGCCCACGCTGGTGCCACTGACCAACCAGCCCTACTCATCGTTCTGTTTAGGAGGACACATCGCATGTCACCATCCACTCAGGTCCGGATGCCGGCCATCGAAACTGAATTCGTGAACATTCCAAAGACCCAATTGAAGGTCTCCCGAGTTGCGCTCGGCACATGGGCCATGGGCGGCTGGATGTGGGGAGGAACGGACCATCGAGAATCGGTCGCCACCATTCACGCCGCTTTGAATCAGGGCATCAATCTCATCGATACCGCACCGGCGTACGGCTTCGGCGTATCCGAAGAAATCGTCGGTGCCGCACTCGAGGGCAGGCGCGAACAGGCGATCGTTGCCACCAAGACCGGACTGGAATGGCGCGACGGCCAAGTGTATCGCAACGCGACACGCGCACGAATCATGCAAGAGATCGATGATTCGCTGCGGCGTCTGCGCACCGACTACATTGACATCTATCAGGTTCACTGGCCCGACCCCCTGGTGCCGGTGGAGGAAACCGCCGAGGCGATGCGCGCCCTCTACGAACAAGGAAAGATCCGTGCCATCGGCGTGAGCAATTTTTCGGTCGACCAGATGGAGCGCTTTCGCCAAGTGGCGCCGCTGCACGTCCTGCAGTCACCGTATAACCTCTTCGAGCGTGAAATCGACAGCGATATCCTCCCCTACTGTCGAGCCTACGAGATCACGACCCTTGGCTATGGCGCGCTTTGCCGAGGGTTGTTGAGCGGGCGCATTCGGTCGAACACCCCGTTCGAGGGTGACGATCTGCGGCGCATCGACCCTAAGTTCCAACCGCCGCGGTTGGCCCAATATCTCGAAGCCGTCCGGCAACTCGATGAACTTGCCCAGCGCCGTTTCCAGCGGCGAGTGATCCATCTGGCGGTACGCTGGATGCTCGACCGGGGTATCGGCGTCGCGCTCTGGGGCGGCCGTCACCCCGATCAGGTCGAGGCAGCGCTCGGCGTGGCAGGTTGGTCGCTCAATGACGCGGAACGTCGGGTGATCGAACGCATCGTCAACGCGGCGGTCACCGATCCCATCGGTCCGGAATTCATGGCGCCTCCGCAGCGCTCCTAATCGACAATCCACATGGAGATCAAATTATGAAGCTTGGATTTATCGGACTCGGCCGCATGGGCTCACGGATGGCGGCCAACCTCGTAAGGGCCGGACATGATGTCACCATATTCAACCGCACCCCTGGACGAGGCGCCGCGCTCATCGCGCTCGGGGCCCACGAGGCCCATACGCTGGCCGACGCATGCCGCGCAGAGGCCGTGATCACGATGCTCGCGGACGACACCGCCGCATCCGATGTGGTGCTCGCGCCCGATGGGCTCATCGCCAGTCTGCCGAAAGGTGCGATTCATATCTCGATGAGCAGTATTAGCGTCGCCCTCTCCGAGCAGCTGGCGCAGAGCCACGCCCGTGCCGAGCAACGCTACGTTGCCGCGCCGGTGTTTGGGCGCCCCGAAATGGCCGCGTCGGCAACACTATTCATCGTCACCGCCGGCGATGGCAGCACCCTTGATGACTGCCGGCCGCTGTTCAACGCATTGGGACAGAAGACCCTATCGATCGGCGCAGAACCCTGGGCGGCGAACCTCGTCAAGCTCAGCGGCAACTTTCTGCAGGCCGCCGCCATCGAGGCCTTGGGTGAGGCGGTCGCACTCGTCGGCAAGGCGGGCATCGACCGCCAGGCCTACGTTGAGCTGCTCACGTCGAGCGTATTCAACCTCCCGGCGTACAAAACCTACGGCGGCCTGATCGCACAAGACAAGTTCGAGCCGGCGGCATTCGCGGCGCCGCTCGGCTACAAGGACATCCGGCTCGCGCTCGCCGCGGCCGAAAGTCTGCGGGTTCCCATGCCCCTCGCAAGCCTGCTGCGGGATCGATTTCTGCGACTCCTCGCCCTAGGGGGCGAGCGCCTCGATTGGGCTGCCATCGGCGGGCTGGCGACTCAGGACGCCGGCGACGCCCGATGAGCACGCGCGGCGGCTCGATTCTCAAGCGAAACGCCGCCGCCGCGAATATTTACAAGCACGTTGGCTCATAGAGCCCCCCCACCGATCGGCCTTGAATGCCATTCCCTCACTGGGGATGGTCGCGTGCGGCAACGACCCGCGCGATCATGGCGGAATCCTCCCAACCACCCCCGAGCGCGCGGATCAGGTCGACGCTGGCGGTCTGCTGCATTGTATCGAGGTTGAGCGCCTCGAGCTGCGTCTGCAAAAGAGCGGTCTGCGACGTGACCACGGTGAGGTAGTCGGTCGCGCCCTGCTGGTAGAGCGCCAAGGCCAGGTTCAGCGTGTGCTGTGCGGCATCGACTGCGGCCTTCTCCTCCACGGCTGCCTCGCGGTAGTGATTAAGTGTGGCGAGGCTGTCTTCGACCTGCTGAAACGCGCTAACGACGGTGCTTCGGTAATTGGCGGCGGAGGCATCGAACTCGGCGCGCGCTTGTGCGACCTGCGCGCGGCGTAAACCGCCGTCAAAGACGCTGAGCACGGCGTTGGGTCCAATCGCCCAGAACGAGCTCGGCGCGCTCAGCCAGTTCGAGACGCCGGTGCTTTGGAAACCGCCCTGCGCACCGAGGGTGAGCGCTGGAAAAAACGCCGCGCGTGCGACCCCAATACCGGCATTCGCGGCGATCATGCGCCGCTCGGCCCCCGCGATATCCGGACGGCGCTCGAGCAAGGCGCTGGGGATACCGGTCGGAATTCTCGGAAGGGTGACGTCGACGATCTGCGGCTGGATCGAGAAGGTCGAGGCCGACACGCCGAGCAGTGCCGCGACCGCGTGTTCCAAGAGCGCGCGCTGAGCGAGCGTCTGCTCTACTTGGGAGCGCGCGGCATTGAGCTGCGTCTGCGCCTGTGAGACGTCGAGGCCGGGGGCGATGCCGGCGTCGTGCCTCTGCTCGGTGAGCTTCAGGGCGCGCGTGTAAGCCGTCACCGTCTCGTCGAGGATCGCTGCATCGCGGTCGAGGCTGCGTAGCCGAATGTAATCATCCACCAGCTGCGCGATCAGCGACAAGCGAGCATTCTCGAGATCCGCGGCCGCCGCCGCAGCGTTGGCCTCACCGGCGGCGACCTCGTTGCGGATTTGTCCCCACAGGTCGAGCTCGTAGCTCACGCTGCCGCCGAGCGTGTTGGCATCATAGTACCGCGGCGTGCTGGATGATATGAGCGGCGCGTTGACCGATTCACGAGCGCGCTCGGTGCTGGCGTTGACGGCGAGCGTGGGAAACAGCCCCGCGCGCGCCTGATCCGAGAGCGCCCTCGCCTGGGCGTAATTGGCCAGTGCGGCCGCTAGCGTCGGATTGCCGGCGATCAGTCTTTGCTCGAGGGCGTCGAGCTCGGCATTATCATAGAGCGTCCACCAGCTGTCGCGCGGCAGGCGGTCCGCCGGCTGCGCCGGGGTCCAGGGGCCGAGTTCCTTGTAGGCATCCGCAGTGGGGATGACCGGAATCTTCAGCGGCGGCGCGAGCGAGCACGCGCCGAGCAGCAGCGTGAGCCCGGCGGCCGGCCAGCGGACGCCCTTAACCGGTTTCATTTTTATGCTTCCCCTGGCTGGCAACAGCGACGCGCGACGGTGCACCGGCGAGACGCACCTCGGCGCCGTTGGCGATTCCGTCGGGCGGATTTTCGATCACACGGTCACCCGGTGAGAGTCCGGAGGCGAGTTCGACCACCGCACCTAGGTCGCGTTCCATCGACACCGGCTTGAGCAGAACGCGGCTGTCGGCGCCCACGGTGGCAATGGACAGCCCGTTGGCGTCGAAAATCAGCGCGCTGGAGGGTACGCTGAGCACGTCGGGGGCGCCGGCGATCTGCAGATGGATGCTGGCGTAGTCGCCCGGCATCAGCTCACCCGCGCTATTGTCGACGATGAGCTGCATCAGGGTCGTGCCGGTGCTCGGGTTGACCGCTTGAGCCGACGCCTCGACCGTTCCGCTATAGGTCTTGCCGGGATGCTCCGGCACGCGGATCGTCGCCTGGGTGCCGGGCGGCACACTCGGCACGTAGTTCTGCGGCACGCTGACGTAGACACGCAGCTTGGTTGTCTCGGAGACCACGAACAGCTCCGCACCGCCACTGGCCCCCACGTTGATGAGCGCGCCGATGTCGGTTTCGCGCGCGGTGACGATGCCGTCGAACGGCGCGATCAGGCGCTTGAAGCCCTCCTCGGCGGCCAGTTGGTCCACGTTCGCCTGCGCCGCCTTGACCTGGGCCACAGCGGCGTTCCAGGTGTACGTGCGCGTATCGACGTCTTGCTTGGCGACCGCATCGGTATTGGCGAGCGACTGCCAGCGCTCGGCGCTGATTTGCGCGAGCTTCGCATTGGCCTCGGCGACTCTTAAGGTGGCGCGCGCCTGCATGAGCTGCTGGTCGAGATCGGGCGTATCGATCTCGGCAAGCACCTCGCCCGCCTTCACCCTGCCGCCGATATCGTGCTTCCAACTCTTCAAGTAGCCCGGAACGCGTGCGTAGATGGGCGCACGAATGTAGGCTTCCAGGCGCCCCGGCAACTGCAGGCCCGCGTGGTTCTCCACGCGGGATGGCGCGACGATGGCGACGGTCGGTACGGCCTGCGCTTCGGTCAAATCGTGGAGACGCGAGTTTTGCGCCGCGCGGGAAACCAGCCCGTAGGCGACGAGGCCAATGGAAAGGAACGCGACTGCACCGCCAACGCGGCGCAGCCGATGCGAAACGGCGCGGTCAGAATCGTCATCAGGCGGGGGCATGAGTTCCTCCGAGATTGGCTTCCGGCACGGGTTTGGGACCGTGGTGCCGGTGAATAATGCTGAACATCACAGGGACGAAGAACAGGGTGGATACCGTGGCGAAGATCAGGCCGCCAATCACGGCGCGGCCGAGCGGCGCATTCTGTTCCCCGCCCTCGCCCAGGCCGAGGGCCATCGGCAGCATGCCGATGACCATCGCGAGTGCCGTCATCAACACCGGCCGCAGGCGCACGAAGCCGGCCTCGAGCGCAGCCCCGGTCGCATCGCCGATTTCGTTGAGTTTCTCGCGCGCAAAACTCACCACCAGGACGCTGTTCGCGGTCGCCACGCCCATGCACATGATGGCGCCCGTTAGCGCCGGCACCGACAGCGTGGTATGCGTCGCAAACAGCATCCAGATGATGCCGGCGAGCGCTGCCGGCAGCGCAGTGATGATGACAAAGGGATCGCTCCACGACTGGAAGTTGACCACGATCAGCAGATAGACCAGCACGATGGCGCCCAAGAGGCCGAATAGGAGGCCGGAGTAGGCGCTGTCCATGGTCGCTGTCTGGCCCACCAGGGCGACGATCGACCCCTTGGGCTTGTCCTTGTCGTTTTGGGAGATGATCTTCTGGATATCCGCTGAGACCGCTCCCAGATCCCGCCCTTGGGTGGTCGCAAAGATCTCGACCATCGGCGCGATGTCGTACTGAGAGACCACGGCGTCGCTGTGGGTACGATGGATTTGGGCGATGCCGCCGAGCACGGTAGTTGGCGCGCCGGTCGCGTTGATCGGCAGATTCTCGAGCGCCGGCAACGTGTCGATCTGGTATTGCGGCGTCTGCAGCGCGATCGGATAGGTGACGCCGTTCTTCTCGTTGAGCCAGTAGACCGGGGCCACTTGGCTGGAACTGGCGAGGTTCACGACCAGGCTATTGGTCACGTCGGCCGCTGTCACACCCGTGTACTGCGCGCGCGTGCGATCAATGTCCACATTGAGCGTCGGTAGCCGGGCCGATTGCTGGATGCGTGCATCAGCGACGCCGGTGACGTGGCGGACCTGAGCCAGGAGCTTGTTCGCATAGGCATAGTCCGCCGCGAGATCATTACCGCGGACCTGCAGATCGATCGGTGCCGGCGCGCCGAAATTCAGAATCTGGCTGACGATATCGGCCGGCAGGAACGAGAAGCTCATGCCCGGAAAGCGGCGCGGCAGCTCATCGCGCAGGCGGGCCACGTAGCCGGCCGTGGGCGCATGCCCTTCGTTGAGCGAAATCTGGATGTCTCCGTCCGACTCGCCGATCGTGCCCGTGTTGTTGTAGATCGTATTGATCGACGACAGGTAGGTGCCGATGTTATCCACCACCGCGCCCACGTCGGCGGGCGGTATCATGCGGCGGATCGCTTTCTCGACGCCCGAGAATCGTGCGGCGGTTTCCTCGATCCGCATGCCGACCGGTGCCCGCACGTGCAGCAGTATCTGGCCACCGTCCACCTGCGGGAAGAAATTGCGGCCGAGAAACGGTGCGAGCAAAAATGAGACAGCGATGAAGCCGAGAAAACCTCCGATGAACGGCCGCCGGCGCCGGATGGCGAGCGCCAGTAGATCGTGGTACCCGGCGCGCAACCGTTCGAAGCGCGCTTCGAAGGCGCGCTGAAAGCGCACGAGCGGGTTCCTCGACGGCGGCGGTTCGTCAACCTCACCGTGACCGCCGACGCGCGCGGCGTGCATGCGCAGCAGATATTTCGCCATCGTCGGTACGAGTGTGCGCGACAGCAGGAAGGAGAACACCATGGCGAACATCACGCTCTCCGCCATCGGCACGAACAGAAAGCGCGACACGCCGCTCAAGAAGAACATGGGAATGAACACGATGCAGATGCAGAGCAAGGATACGAACGCCGGCACGACGATTTGCGACGACCCGTCGAGAATCGCGCTTTCCACCTCCTTGCCCTGCTCAAGATGGTAGTTGATGCTCTCGATCGTCACCGTCGCCTCGTCGACGAGTATGCCCACGGCGAGCGCCAAGCCGCCGAGCGTCATGATATTGAGCGTTTCGCCGATTGCCGAGAGCGTGCCGATCGCGCCCAGGATCGACAGCGGAATCGAGGTGGTGACGATCAGGGTGGAGCGCCAGCTACCCAGGAACAAGAGGATCATCAGGCTCGTCAGCGCCGCCGCAATCACGCCTTCGCGGATCACCCCCTGAATCGATGCGCGCACGAAGACTGACTGATCGCCGATCGGTTTGATGTCGAGTGCATCCGGGAGGGACGGTTTGATGACTTGCAGCATTTTCTTGATTCCGCTGACGATGTCGAGCGTTGAGGTGGTGCCGTTCTTGAAAACGCTCAACAGCACCGAGCGGTTGCCGTCGACATGGACGACATTGACCTGTACCGCATTGCCGTTGTGCACCTGCGCGACGTCGTGCATATAAACCATCGCGCCACCCACGCTCTTGATCGGCAGATCGCCGAGGTCTGCGACCTTCGATGGCGCATTGTTGAGATTGACGGTGTATTCGTAATCGCCGATCTTCTCCGTGCCCGCCGGGGTATTCAGGTTCTGCGCGGCGAGCGCGTTGGCCACGTCGAGTCCGGTCAAGCCACGCGACTCGAGCGCGGCGGTATCGAGGTCGAACATCACCTGCGGTGCCTTGCCGCCAAACGGCCACGGAATGCCCGCCCCCTGCACCGTCACCAGGCGCGGACGAACGAAGTTCATGCCCAAATCGGCGAGATTCTGCTCGGTAAGCCCCTTGCCCGACAGCGCGAGCTGGATGATTGGCACCGTCGAGGCGCTGTAATTGACGATCAGCGGCGGCGTCGCGCCGGGCGGCATCTGCTTGAGCAAGGTCTGTGAAATCGCGGTGACCTGCGCATTGGCGGTGGCGATATTGACCGTCGGGTGAAAGTAGATCTTGACGATACCGAACGTGGTGTATGAATTTGCCTCGATGTGCTCGATGTCGTTGACCGTGGTCGTCAACGCGCGCTCGAACGGCGTAATGATTCGCCCCGCCATCTGGTCGGGCGGCAGGCCTTGGTATTGCCAGGCGACGCCGATGATCGGGATGTCGATGCTCGGAAAGATGTCGACCGGCATCCGCAGTGCGGCAAGGGCGCCGAGCAGAAGTATGAGCAGGGCCAGCACAATGAACGTATAGGGCCGGCTCAGCGCAATACGCACTATGCCGAGCATAGGAGCGCCGAAATGGGGCTTGAATTCTTCATTTGGGTGGTCAAACCGAGCTCCTCACGAGGCTTCGGGCGGGAGTCTGGACCCGCCGCATCATGGAGTGATTGCAGTAGCCTTCTCGAGCGTTTCATTTGAAATAATTTGCCGGGACCGGAACGCGAGGCGT
>JBEKYO010000070.1:0-22063 GCA_049510875.1 Steroidobacteraceae bacterium | reverse complement strand
CTCGCCGGTGATCCGCAAGCTGAGCTTCACCGGATCGACCGCGGTGGGCAAGCACCTCATGAAGCTCGCCGCGGACGACTGCAAGCGCACCACGATGGAGTTGGGCGGGCACGGCGCGGTGTTGATATTCGAGGACGTCGACGTCGAGCGGGTCCTCGCCACAATGACGGCCTCGAAGTTCCGCAATGCCGGCCAGGTGTGCGTCTCACCGACCCGCTTCATCGTGAAGGAGGAGGTGTTTGCGCGGTTCCGCGACGGATTTGCCGAGCGAGCCCGGGGACTGCGCGTCGGCAATGGGCTCGATGAGAGTTCGCAGATGGGTCCCATGGCCAATCCGCGCCGGCCCGATGCCATGGATCGGCTGATCGGGGGCGCGGCCCGGGCCGGCGCCAAACTGGATGCGGGGGGGCATCGTATCGGGAGCGAGGGCTATTACTATGCACCCACCGTATTGTCGGAGATCCCCCTCGATGCGGCGATCATGAACGAGGAACCGTTCGGGCCCGTAGCCTTGATCAACCCTTATGCCACCGAAGAGGCGATGATCGCGGAAGCCAATCGGCTGCCCTTCGGGCTGTCAGCGTTCGCGTGGACCCAAGACGCGGCGCGGCAAAGGCGGCTTGCACGGGAAGTTGAAACCGGCATGTTGGGGATCAACACGACCATGATCGCAGGGGCCGACGCGCCCTTCGGCGGCGTGAAATGGTCGGGCCACGGCCACGAGGATGGACCGGAGGGCCTGCTGGCGTGCCTCGTTCTCAAGACCGTCCACGAGGGCTAGGCCGTGACCCACGAACTTAAAGTCGGCGGTGATCGGGGTTACTTGCGCATTGCGACCGAGGAGGCCTTTGCGACGCGCGAGCAGATCGATGTCTATCTTCGCATGGTCCGGAATCGAACCGCCGACCTCGGCCTCTCGTCGCTGTGGGGGTTTTACGCGCAGAGTCCCTCAGAGCGAGCAACGCAAATCATCGAGCGGCTCCTCGACCTGGGCGAGCGTCGCATCCGGCACATGGATGAATCGGGGATCGACAAGGCCATCCTGTCGCTGACTTCGCCGGGCGTCCAGCCGATTCTCGACGCCGAGGAGGCTAGAGGGATCGCGCGGCGCGCCAACGACTACTTGGCGGAACAGGTCGCAGCCCGGCCCGACCGGTACGTGGGAATGACGGCCGTCGCCCCGCAGGATCCGGAGTGGTCCGCTGCGGAGATCCGGCGCGGGGCGACGGAGCTGGGCTTCAAGGGCGTGCTGATCAACAGTCACACGCAGGGAGAATACCTTGATGCCCCCAAATTCGACCCGATCTTCCGCGCGCTCGCCGACACGGGGCAGCTGCTCTATATCCACCCGTCCACTCCGCCCGATTCCATGATCGGCCCGATGCTCGAGGCGGGCCTGGACGGCGCGATATTCGGTTTCGGGGTCGAGACGGGCATGCACCTGCTGCGCCTCATCACGATCGGCCTATTCGACCGTTACCCGGACCTTCAAATCGCAGTCGGACACGCGGGCGAAGCACTCCCGTACTGGGCGTACCGCCTCGACTACATGCATCAGGCCGGCGTTCGTGCCAAGCGCTACGCGCGCATGAAGCCGCTCAAAAACACCATCACCGAGTATCTGCGCTCCAATGTGCTCATCACGACCAGCGGCATGGCGTGGGCGCCCGCGATTCTGTTCGCTCAATCCGTGCTCGGCGAAGATCGCGTGATGTACGCGATGGATTATCCCTATGAATACGAGCCCGACGAGGTGCGCACGCACGATCTGCTCGAGATTCCCCTCGAAACCAAGCGCAAGCTGATGCAGCAGAATGCGGAGCGATGGTTCAAGCTGTGAAAGGCGAGAAAATTTCGCGCGCGGCTTGGTATGCGTTGACTCTCGTCGCGCTGACCAATGTGGTGAGCTTGTTGGACCGCAACATCATTGCCATCCTGGCGCCCCGCATCAAGCAGAGCCTCGGGGTCGGCGATGCCGAAATGGGTCTATTGTACGGAACCGTATTCGCGCTGTTCTACGCGCTGTTCTCGCTGCCGCTGGGGCGGCTGGCGGATGGCTGGTTCAGAACCCGGCTGCTCGGGATCGCTCTCGGATTTTGGTCGCTGGCAACGGGGCTCGCCGCATTCGCCCATGGATTTGCGCTGCTCGCCGTCTCCCGGCTCGGCGTCGGGATCGGGGAGGGTGCCGCGCAGCCCGCCGGCAACTCGCTGCTCTACGATTATTTTCCCAAGCGGACCCGCGGCTTCGTCATGGCGGTGGTAGCGGCCGCGATCGCGGCCGGACTCGGCGCATCGCTGGCGCTCGGCGGCTTCGCCGCGGACTGGTGGGATGCGCGCTATGCAGGGCCGCCTGCGCCGTTCGGCTTCAAGGGTTGGCAGTTTGCCTTCTTGTTGGCGTCGCTGCCGGGCTTGCCGCTGGCGATCCTGTTGGGACGAATGGCCGAACCCGCCCGTGGCCGTATGGATGGGATCGAGTCGATCCGCGACCCGCACCCATTTCGAGCCAGTCTCGCGCTGCTGGGATCGGTCACGCCCGTTGCCAACTGGTTCATGCTCGCCAAGCGCAAGGCCGGAAAGCGCGAGTGGTGTTGGAACCTGTTCACGCTGGCGGCGATCGTCGCCGTCATGGCGCTGCTGACGCGGGTGACCTCCACGCTCTCGCCGCGCCCGCCGCTGCATCTCGGCGCGCTGCTGGTGGATCCGCACGCGCTCCAATGGGGTGTGATCGGATTCGGCGCATTCTCGGTGCTGAACCTGCTGCAAAGCCTGCGCCTCTCCGATCCGCCCGCCTACGCGCTGATGACAGGCTCGCCCTCGCTGCTTCTCTGCATGGCAATCGGCGCGCTGCAAATGATGATCAATTACGGCGTGATGGGATTCACGCCGTCGTTCATCATGAAGCATTACGGCGCCTCGCCCTCCGCGACGGGCCTCGAGTTCGGCGCCGTGAGCGCCACGATCGGCATCGTCGGCCCGTTGATCGCGGGTCCGTTGTCGGACCGGATCAACCTGCGCTTTCCGGGTGCGGGACGCGTCTATGTCTGCCTGTTCGCCTTGGCGCTGTCGCCGCTCTTGGGGATATGGACGTACAGCGCCGAGGACTCGGGCAGCTTCTACCTGCGCTTCATAGCATACGGCCTGATTCTCACAGGATGGCTGCCGCCGCTGTACGCCGTCCTGTTGGAGCAGGTGCTGCCGCGGATGCGCGGAATCGCGTTCAGCACCTATATCGTCATTTACACGATATTTGGGTTAGGTATAGGCCCCTTCGTCGTGGGGATGATTTCGGACGCCAATGGAGGGAACCTCGCGAGGGCAATTCTGGACATCAATTGGATTGCCCCCGTCATCATCGTATTGCTGTTGATTCTGGCGCGGCGCGCGCACCGCGACGAAAACCTGATTCTCGAGCGTGCGCGCGGCGCCGGCGAAATCATCTAGTTGGCTGCTCAAGCGGCGCGCGCGGCCGTGAGTCCGATGTCCACAGCGTCCACCCAGTTTCCATGCAGACCGAATCTCATTTGGATGGGGATGGCGATGGTGGCGATCGGCCCTTTGGCAATGTCGAGCGCATCGAACAACAGCAGCTCGCTGCGATGCTCGTCGAGCCGGTTGCAGATCTGAATGATCCAGCCGTCGCCTTCGGGGGCCTGCCTGCTGCGCGGTATGAAGCAGGGCTCCTGCAGACTCGACACGGGTCCACACCACCAATGCTGTTCGGCACCGGTTGCAAGGTCCTTGTGGAACAGGCAATTCATCAACAATCCGCCGGCGCTGCCACCGCGCAGTTCCACGGGTCGGCGCATGTCCATTTCGAGCATCCACCCGTGGCGATGACGAAGCCCCGCAAAGCGGTCGTCGATGCGCGGGAATTCGGCCGCTGTGTCGGTGAGTCGTTCCGTGCCCGCGAAATCCGTCGACTTCGATCCCAGGTCCACCGTCCAGCGCGTCAAATGGCTCATGGCCTCCATGCCGTTGAACGGAGCCCCGTGAACGTCCGGAAAGAAGGGGAACATGTTGTTCTTGGCTTCCGGCGTGTCGAAATGGATCTTCCTGCCTTCCTGGAAGGCGTTCAGCACATGGCTTGCGAAACAATTGCCGCGCTTGAACCAGCGGATGTCGTCGGCCGTCGCGCCGGGGGCGCGCGGCAGCACGCCCAGATACACGGGCAAGGTCGTATCGAAGCCGAAATGGGGCAGACCCTTCCGCAGGCGATCCCAGCTGCCGATCGACGGCACGATGTGAAAGAGGGCGTAGTCCTCGGTGATCGCGAAGTCGTGCATCATGCAGTAGTAGGGCGCTTTGAACCAGACCTCGCGAATCAGCTCGCCGCCCGGTGTGATTTCGTAGTAGGTGCAATCCTCGGAGCACAGTCCGGACGAGGCATAGCCGAACGCAATCATGTTGCCGGTCCGTGGATCGATCTTGGGATGCGCCGTAAAAGTCTGGCCCGTCATCTTGCCGTGGAACCACGTGTAACCTTCCGTCTCGAGGGTCACAGGGTCCATCACGAGCGCGGGCGAATCCTCCTTCAATGCGTACAGCTTGCCGCCATGCATCCAGGCGTTGGTATTGGCCGTGCCGCGGATTTTTCCCTTGACCGATTCGTCGTCCGTGAGTGGGTTGCGGTAGGCGCCGAACAAACCCTTGCCGGCGGCATTTTCGAGCTTCCATTTGTCGGTTCTCGCCCAGCGCTGCTTGAAATCGCACCCGCCGTCGTGGATATGGAAGCGCGTGATCATGCCGTCGCCGTTGAAGGCAATGTCGTCGCCCAGGCGGGGTGGAAACTGCGGATCGGGCTGCACGCGGTAAAAGGCGCCGTTCAGTTCCCGGGGAATGGTTCCCTCGTGAACTAGATTTATAATGTCCGCTTCGATGCGGGACGGAGTGTTGAAGCCCGTGAAGCTGGGCGTATTGGGGAAATGAGCCATGGCGCTCCCGTCACTTGACCGTTTGTAAGGTACACTTACTATTATAACAAGGGCATAGGATGGTACGACAAAAAGAAGTCCTGGCGATCACGACGCCGCATGTCGAGGGCGATGACGATATCGGCGAGATCCGCAACATCGTCGGGTTCCACATCCGACTGGCCCACGGTGCCGTCTACCGGCATTTCATGGAGAGTTTCGCGCATCTCGATCTCACCCAGAAGCAGGTATCCGTGCTTTGGCTGGTCGACGACCATCCCGATATTGCGCAAACCGATCTTGCGAAGCGGATGCGCATGGATCGCGCCACCACCATGGCGATCGTCAATCGGCTGGAGTCCCGAGGGTATCTGGTGCGCGGCAAGTCGGCGAGCGACGGGCGCAAGCAGACGCTCAATTTGACGGAGTCCGGGCGCAAGGCGTTGATCACCGCGAAGGCGGCGATCTGGCAGCACGAGCGGTGGCTGAAGTCGCGTTTCACGGATCGCGAGATCGCGAAATTGATCGAGTTGCTCACGCGCATTCACGAATGAGGCGTCAGGCCGACCGACGCGAGAGGTAGCAGACACATGACGCTTGCCGTGATCGCTTACGCGGGCCGCGGGGTTGCCCGGCCGCGATATCACTCGAACGATACCAGCGGCGACCTGCTCGACATCCAGCCCGTGAAGATGGACATCCGCGATGCGCGGGGCCTCGAGATGACGCTCGACGGCGCCGGATTCACACTGTGCGCTCATCGCAGTAAAGTGGCTGATTTTGCCGACCGGGCGGCCGTGGACGCGACCTATCGTCCGGAGATCGTCGGGCTGGTCGGCGCCCTGTCGGGTGCGGATCTGGTGCTGGTGAACAATCCCGGCGTTCTGCGCTTCAGCGAGCGCTCGGCGAAGTCCGGAACGCTGGACAACTCCCGGCCGGCCCGCTTTGCGCATGTCGACGTCAGCGATGCCACCGCGGCCGCCTTCGCGCATCGGGCGTCGCCCGAGGGGCGGCGCGTGTCGCGGTTCGCGCACTACAACGTCTGGCGCGTCATCTCGGATCCGCCTCAGGACGTTCCACTCGCCGTCTGCGACGCGCGTAGCGTGACACCAGGCGATCTGCTGGCCGCCGATGCCGTCTTCAACGCGCCGCAGCAACCCGAGTGGTCCTTCGAAGGCATCGTGGTGGCGCATCATCCCGCTCACCGATGGCATTGGTACTCCGACATGTGGCGCGACGAGGTCCTGGTGTTCAAGACCAACGACAGCGACCTCGAGAGAGCGCACTGCGTGCCGCACGTAGCGTTCGACAATCCCAACGCGGGCGCGCACACGCCGCCGCGCGCGAGTATCGAGATGCGGGCGATCGCCTTCTGGTTCGACTAGGACGGCAAGGCCGCGCGTGTCGATGGCGCGGACGGGGGAGCGCCGGCTTGCCAGATCCGGGGGTCCGGGCGCATCATAACCCTAACAATTGTTACTGTGCTTGGCGGGGACATGAGGCGCTTTCCGGACTCACCTGAATACACGGGTTTGAATACGCCGCTGGGCGAGGAGTACGAGATCCCGGATCTCGCGATCGAGGGCCGAATTCCGGTCGACGTCGAAGGTGTGTTCTTCCGCGCCGTGCCCGATCCCGCCTTTCCGCCGTTCGTGCAGGATGGGGCCGCCGTATTATCGGGCGACGGCATGATCTCGGCGATTCGCATCGCCGGCGGCAAGGCGAGCTTCGCCATCCGTTATGTTCAAACGGAGCGGCATCGCGCAGAGGTCAGCGCAGGACGCGCGCTGTTCGGCAAGTATCGCAATCCGTTCACCGACACAGCCGAGGCCGCGGGTCTCGATCGTACCGTCTCGAACACCACGCCGGTATGGCACGCCGGGCGTCTGCTGATGACCAAGGAGGACGGCCGCCCTTACCGCGTCGATCCGCGCACGCTCGAGACCTTGGGAAGCTACGACTTCGGCGGGAAACTGAAGTCGCGGACGGTGACGGCGCACGTGCGTATCGATCCCGAGACGGGGGAACTCTTCTTTTACGGCTATGAGGCAGACGGCCTCGCCTCGACCAAGGTCGCCTATTGTCGCGTCGACAGGCACGGCGCACTGGTGCATGAGCAGTGGTTCGATGTGCCCTATTGCTCGATGATGCACGATTTCACCATCACCAAGAATTACGCGCTGTTTCCCGTGTATCCGACCACTTGCGATGCTCAAAGGCTGCGGGCGGGCGGCGATCACTGGGTGCATGAAATGGACCGCGACAGCTGGGTCGGTGTGATGCCCCGCTACGGCACGGTGGCCGAAATGCGCTGGTTTCGCGGACCCAAGGGCGTCTCCTGCTACCACATGATGAACGCCTTCGAGGATGCCGACGGCCGGGTTCACTTCGACCAGTGCCTCTCGAGCGTGAATGCCTTTCCTTTCATTCAGCGCGCGTCGGGCCTCAACATCCCGCCGGGGGAAACCGGCGGGCGTCTGGAGCGCTGGAGCCTCGATTTGACCCAGGCCGGCGATCGCGTGATCGGGACCGTGATTGGGCCGCCGGGCGATTTCCCGGTGATTCCGGCGAGCGCACAGGGCAGGCCCTATGCGCATGCCTGGATGTTGACCATGAACCCGCAGATGCAGGGGCCACCGGTCGCCGGCGGTCCGGTGGGCGCGATGTTCAACATGCTCTTGCGTCTGGATTTCACCGGCAAGCCTACGCAAGCGCTGGCGTTGCCGGCGGCGCATTGCTTCAACGAACCGGTCCACGTGCCCTCCGCCCGGGCCGGCCATGAAGGCTGGCTGTTGAGCGTCGTCGACCGCCAAACGGGGCCATCGGATTTCGAGCACGCCCTGTGGATCATCGATGCCGGAAACGTGGGCGCAGGACCGGTCGCAAAGGCTGCGATACCCCATCGGCTGCGTCCTCAGGTGCACGGCTGGTGGACGGGCGCCGCCGAGCTTGGCGCAGCCGCGTGAGAAGAGATGCGCTACGGCGACTTCGACGGCAAACTCCAGCTGAGGCTGATCGCGGGTGGAGTACCTGCAGGTCATCACTCGGAGAAATAAGCGATCGCGCGAAATTCGATCGAGCGGCGCTCAAGTGCGTCGGGGCGGCTCGTATCGCGGAACGAGGTGTGCGGGCATCGCCAGGCCGTGCCGTGATCCGAATCGTAGAACTTGATGAAGATGACCTCGTCCGGCGTCATGTCCGGAAAAAACCACCAGCGATGGTCGGGCGAATGGTGAAAGATCGTGGCGGCCGCCATGTTCTCCTCGCCTTCGATCGGCGCGAACAGGGCATCGCCCGTGGGGATTTCGTCCACGTCGACTTTGGTGTTGTGCGTGCCCTCGTCATCGCGCACCGAACGGCCCTCGCACAGCCCCAGCGGCATGTCCTGAGGCGGCGGCGAGAGCGCGCGCCACAGGCTGAAGGCGATGAACCGGCGAAACGCCGCCCCCTCGGGATGGTGCTTCTTGTAGAGATTGCCGGCGATGCGCTCCGCGCAGCGCTGAGTGAAATCGACGTGCGCCTCGGCGGCAGGCGGCTGCACGGTCGAGCTGGTTTCTCCCGAGCTGCGGATCATGCCGCCCATGGGCACGACCACATCCGCGCCGCTGAGGCGCTTCGCGACCGCGCACACCTGCGCGGCGTAGCGGGTGTCGGGCCCGTAGGATCGCTCCCAATCGGTGATGTCGCAGCTATCGCGCCCGAGGCAGAAGCCGTGCTCGTCGAGCGTGAAGGGGCCCGCCAGGCGCGCGTTTCGGACGATCACGTTCTGCGGAGCATAGACGCCGGTATTGAACTCCTTGCCCGGCGCCCAGAAACGACGGTTGATGCGCGAGGTGGGAACCAGATAATCGATGGTCGATCGAACTTCAGCGGCAGCGGTGCTCATGAATCACCTCGTGTGGGGCGCCCGGAATTAATCCTTGAATCCCTCGCGCGCCCGGCTGTTGTCGAGAACGATCGGTTTTCCCGTCACCGGATGCGGATAATGGAAGGCGACGGTATCGGTGGCGGGCCAGAGCCGCGGCGTCGGCTGAATGAGCGCATCCGGACCGAGCGGATCCTGCGGAAACAGCGTCTTGGCCATGGGGATGAAGTCGATCGGCGTCTTCGGCCAGCCTTCGGCGAAGCTGCCGTGCCAGAACGGAAAATAACGCAGCGTCTTGAACTTCCACACGCCGTTCTCGCGTACGAAGTCGTTCTCGTAGATGCCGCCCTCCCACCATGCACGCTGAGCGCCCGGCGCCGTCTCGTGCAATCCCGCCTGCATCATGGATCGGCCGCGCAGGCTCGCGCTCTTGCGATCCGGCGCGACGTCGATGACCATCTGCAGCTGCGGGTGCTCGAGCAGCCAGCCGTAGCGCGGGCCATTATGGCCTTGGGTGAAGTGTGTCTGAAAGCGCTCGATGTAGAGGCGCCGCACTCCGGCCTTGCGCTTGTAGATGCCGCCGAGGAACCACACGTCGCCATCGTCGGCAAATAGGTCCACGACCTCGTTGTACTGCGACTTGTCGATGAAATAGCCATAGGTGTACTGGACACGGCGGATTTGGTGGATGTCCTGCTGGATCGCGAGCTCGTGCTCGAGCTTCTCGATCCGGGCGGTCAAGGCGGCGATATCGGTCATGTGGTTTCTCCTCCCCTCAATTCGTAAGTATTACATACATAAATACCCGAGGAAAACGGCATGCAGGGAGCCGCGCCGCCACGCACGTCAGCGGGCGTCGCCCCCTCGAATCAGTAGTTCGAGCGGATTGCCGGGCTCGGCGCGTCGAGCGGGACGCGCGCCCTCTGCTTGTCGAGCTCCTGAGCACGGGTCGTCGACTGCAGGTCGATCAGATGGGCGTGAATCGCGTCCGCGTCCGAAGGCTCGAGCTCATCGGTCATGTCAGATCTCCAAGCTTGATCCTCTTGCCGGCCGCGGCGGCACGATTCGCGGCGCGGCGCAGGCGCTCGATCTGCAAACGGGCTTGCGGAGCCGGTTCCTGCGGCAGTGCTGCAATCGATGTCTGGTAGATTTCCGTGAAATCCTCTGCAAATTCGGGGTGCGTGAAGATCACGGCGCGGTCCTCGACCATGCCGGCGAGCGTCTTCTCGCCGACCATCAAGGGATCCATGCCCATCTCGAATGCGGCGCCGAACTTCTCCAGCTCCGCCCGATTGGGAGGAGCGAACCCCGATTCGGCGAATTTGCCGGGGCGCTTGAGTGCGCTGTCCCAGGCATGGGTCTGGGTCAAGCCCGGGCACATGAGCGATACTCCGATACCGCAGGGCGCGAGGTTGTAGCGCAGGCTTTCGGTCAAGCCACGGACGGCAAATTTGCTGGCAGTGTAGATGCCCGCCTGCGGCCCGGCCAGATAGGCCGCCATCGACGCGACGTTCACTATGTGGCCCCCTGCCCTAAGCACCTTCATCTGCGGGATAAAGGTGACGAGGCCGTTTACCACGCCGCCGAAATTGACGCCCATGATCCAGTCGTAATCCGCATAACTTGCCTCGTCCGTCGGGCCGAACACGCTGACCCCGGCGTTGTTGACGAGGATATGGACGGGACCCACGTCGCCGGCGAGTTCCGCCCAGGCTGCCCGGTCGGTGACGTCCAGACGCGCAAAGCGCGGGGGCGGGCGGCCGTTATCGGCGAACCAGCGGGCCGCTTCGGATCGATAGCCCTCGTCCCGGTAGGTGAGGATCAGGTCGATGCCGGCGGCGCTGAAGGCGCGCGCGATGCCGAAGCCGATCCCCGACACCCCGCCCGTGATGAGCGCGGTCCTGCCTGTCCATTTCACCGTAGGCCCCCCTCGCTTCCGTTCCTAACATTTGTTAGCGTGTCACGCAAACACTGCGGGGGGAAGTATGGCAGATCTCGAAACGCGCCTTGGGGCCTTGGAGCACCGTGTCGGGGAGCTCGAGGACGGCAACGCCATTCGCCGCTTGCACTGGGCGTATGGGTATTACATCGATTTCAATCGCGCCGAAGACGTGGTGCAGCTGTTCGCCGAGGACGGGGCGGTGGTTTTCCTCTCGGGCGAGTATCGGGGGCATGCGGGCGTGCGCCGGCTCTACGGTACCTGGTTCCAGAACTTCTTTACTCAGGGCGTGAATGGCCCGGTACACGGTTTCTTGCTCGATCATTTCCAGATGCAGGACATCATTACCGTGGCGCCCGACCGCCGCACCGCGAAGGGACGTTTTCGCGGCCTGTTGATGGGCGGATGTCACGAAAGCCGCGCCTACAAGCCCGAAGGCTTGCCCCTGCAGTTCTTCGAGGCGGGGATATACGAGAACGACTATGTGCGCGAAGCCGGCATTTGGCGCATCAAGCGGCTCGATTACATGATGCAATGGCAGGCCGACTATGAAAAAGGCTGGTCCAGGACCGTTGCGCACCTGCAACCCGCGACCAGCCCGTACCCCCAGAATCCGCTCGGGCCGGACGTGATTCTCCCGGCCGCGGAGATCCGAAAAACCTGGCCGCATCGGCAGGACGTGCCCATGCATTTCGCGCACCCGCGATTCGGGGCTGCCCTGGCCGGTGCGGTCCGAGGCGGGGAGGGCGCGGCCTGATACGCGCGCACCGATCATCGCCAGCTTCGCGGGCGGGGTATGGTCCGACTAGGCATCCGGCTAGGCTCTCGGCACATGCGGACAGCGTTCGGTCGGCTGCCAGGCGAGCACCTGGCGGTCGAGTTTGGCCAGTGTGCTCTTCAAGGCGCGCCGTTCGGCTTGCGTCAGGACCCCGAATAGATGGCTGGCGATTTGTGCAATCCGCGGCTCCAGCGCGACGTGCGCCGTTGCGCCGCGCGCGCTGATTCGATAAGGCTTGCGGCGCCGGTTCCTTGAATTCTTTGCAGGTTCCACCAGGCCCATGGCGCGCAGGGATGACAGCGCGCGGCTTACGTTCATCGCATGCATGCCCATGAGTTCGGCGAGGTCATGGCCGGCCGATTCACCCTCGCCGGACAGCGCCATCAAGATACGCAGCTCGTTCGAGCTGAACCCGGCGGGGTCGGCGACGCCGTTGCGCATCGGGCGGCTGATCACCGAGGCGAATCGCAGCATGGCCACCAGCAGACCGATTTCGTGCTGCCGCCCGTTCCTCTGATGCTTCGCCATGGTGCTGATGTCCGATCCGCAAAAAAGCGATTATTGCGCAAAACCGTGCACGAGAGAGTTTTCAAAGGATCCAGGCGCCCTCCCGGGGCCATTCGCAGGCCGCTCGACCCTAACAATTGTTTGGGTCTTGCAATCACCAACTTTGTTTGTTTTACTTACGAAAATTAAGCGCACCTAGTTGTAGCTTTTGCGGCACATCGGGAAAACTAAAACGTCGAGGCCGACGAATCGGCCGACTGGATCTTGAGCTTCGGCTGGGATTTCGGGGGGTTATGCGGCGCTTTCAGATCGTGGCTGCCGGACCGACAGGGCGAACTCGGTGAAGTTGACGCTTCCGCCGCGTGTTTCCGCCGCTTCCTTTGACCAGGCCTTGGCTGGGTTCGAGCGCGTGGTCGGTAGGGGCTGGGTGCTCGCCACCGATGCAGATCGAGATGCGTATTCGGATATCTATGCGCCGGGCTCCGAAAGCGAGTGGCCCGCCTCCGCGGCGGTTGCACCCGCGAGCGTGGAGGAGGTCCGGGCGATCGTGCGCCTTGCCAACGAATTCAAGACGCCCCTGTGGCCGACCTCCCGAGGCAAGAATTTAGGCTACGGCACCAGTGCTCCCCGCATGCCGGGCACCGTGGTGCTGGATTTGGGGCGCATGAATCGCATTCTCGAGCTCGATGTCGGCCTCGGCTACTGCGTGATCGAGCCGGGCGTCGGCTTTTTCGATCTATACGAACACTTGCAGCGGGCAAAGGCACCCCTGTGGCTGTCGGTTCCGGGAAATGCCTGGGGTTCGGTACTCGGCAACGCATTGGATCATGGTATCGGATACACGCCCTATGGCTTGCATGCCCGGAATCTCTGCGGCCTCGAGGTGGTTCTGCCCGACGGCGATCTGATGCGCACCGGCATGGGTGCGATGAACGGGAATCACAGCTGGCACGTGTTTCCCTTGAGCTATGGTCCGGACTGGACGCAGATGTTCACGCAGTCGAGTCTCGGCGTCGTCACCAAGGCGGGTGTTTGGCTGCAGCCCGCCCCGGAATCTTCACTCACGCTGACCTGGGATATCCCGAAGGAGGAGGATATCGGCTGGGTGGTCGATACGATCACGCCGCTCAAGATCGCCGGGGTGATCGATCAGAACGTGTTCATTCCATCCTGGCTCGGCAAAATTGTCCTCAAAGGTCAGCGCAAGGATTTCTGGGACAAGCCGGGCGCCATCCCTTCGGACCGGGTGCAGGAATTGCTCCGGGAGCACAAGCTGGGCTACTGGCAGGTGCAAATTCGCCTGTACGGCGAGGAGGCGCTCAACCGGAGCAAGGCAGATGTGGTGAAAAAGGCGTTCCAACCGCACCTGCAGTCGCCGCCCTCCGAAGAGCACTGGAAGGCCGGAGAGCCCCTGGGGCTCTTCGACATCACAGCGGGGGTTCCGTCCGCCGTGGCGCTGCAGATGGGCGATTGGGTCGGTGGCCGCGGCGCACACATGGGATTCTCACCGGTCGTGCCCGCCAGTTCGCCGCATGTGCTCGGCCAGTTGCGGCGCAGCCGCAAGATCATCGCAGATCATGATGTCGACTTTTATGCGAGCTTCACCATCAGCGGACGGTTCGCCACGAACATCAACATGCTGATGTACGACCGCGACAATGCGGCGCAAGTGGCCAATATCCGTAAGCTCTTCAACGCATTGATCGCCGAAACCGCGACAGCGGGCTACGGCGAGTACCGCACCCATCTCGGCTGGATGGATCCGGTCAATGCCACATTCGACTTCAATGATCATGCGCAGCGCCGAGTGAACGAGAAGGTGAAGAGCGCGCTCGATCCCAATGGCATTCTTGCGCCCGGCAAACAGGGCGTGTGGCCGGCGGCATACCGCGATTGGGCCGGAAAGGCAGGGGCCGCATGAGGGGCGCGCCGCTCCTCGGCAGCACTGTCGCCGCGGCATGCATTGCGTGCGGGCCGGTGCAAGCCGCCGGCGCTCCAGCCCCGATGCCGCCCTATCAAATGCGCGCGCCGCTGCCGGAAGGGGACCGTTTGAGCTCAGCGAAGGACGGCGAAGCGCTGTTCTCCAACCGGTGCGGCGCCTGCCACCTGGCCGGGGGTATGGGAACGAATCTGCTCACCAAAGAGCGCGTGGCCGCCGGTCAGCCGCCGGACAGCGGCCTGCTCGCCAATCGCTCGGATCTCACCCGGACCGTCGTGAAGATTGCGGTGCGGGACGGCAAGCGTGCGATGCCGCGGCTCACGCGGGTCGACGTCACGGATGCCGAGTTGGACGCCATTGCCCGCTATTTGGCAAAGGCGGGAGAATGAGAGTCACGCGCCGAACAGTGTTGATGGGCGCCCTCATCGGCGCCGCCGCGAGCCGGATCGCAGGTGCCGCTGCCGGAGATTCGCCGTGGTCGCGCGTCTCGCTTCGCATTTTCGACAGCCGGTTGCCGCAGAGCCGCGCATGGCTTGGGTGTGACGCCGAGGCCGCGGTCGATGTGGCGCAAGAGCAGGCGCAGCGCTGGTCGACACTACGCAGCATCACGCCGCGGGGCTGCGTGGAGGGCTTCACGACCTGGAGCGACTTGGTCCAAGCGCGCGGCGTGCTGGAGCAAAAGGGCAAGCGGCTGCGCGCCGAATCGCGTGGCGGCCGATTGTTCCATTGGGTAATGATTTGAATGGATCCTATCAATAAAGACAAGGCTGGCGACGCTGCTAGCGAGAAAAGGGGAGGAGTAATACTCATGAGCATGTCAATCCAAACCAATCGGCGCTTCTTGCAGGCTTGGGCTGCAGCGACCGTCGGAGCGGCCATGTGCGTCGGAGCGGCGCTGGCCCAGCAGGCGCCGGTATCCACTGCCGCGTCGGACACGAGCCTCGAGGAGATCGTGGTGACCGCACAGTTTCGCAAGGAGAACCTGCAGGATGTGCCGCTGGCCATGACTGCGGTAAACGCCGAGATGATGGAACAGCGCGGCCAGATCTCGCTGCATGATCTCGGCCAGCAGGCGCCCAATGTGCAGCTGGTGGAAACCGGCGGTGCGTTTGGTCCCGGCATGACCGCCTCGATCCGCGGCATCGGACAGGCCGACTTCGACCCGGCCTTCGCGCCGGGCGTCGGCGTCTATATCGACGATGTCTACTACACGAGCCTCACCGGTTCGAACTTCGCGCTGCTGGACCTGGACCGCGTCGAGATCCTGCGTGGCCCGCAAGGGACGTTGTCGGGAGCGAATTCCGAGGGCGGCTCCATCAAGATCTACTCGGTCAAGCCGCAGGGCGATGACACCGGCTCGGTCAAGGTCAGCTACGGCCAGCGTAACCTGATCGACGTGCAGGGGATGGCCGATGTATCGCTGATCAACGATTACCTGTTCATGCGAATTTCCGGTATCGATCACCAGCAGGACGGCTACGTGACCCGCATCGACTACGGATGCGCGTTTCCCAGTTCGGGCATCCCAGCGGTTGGCGGCTTGCAGCAGGATTGCGTGGCGGGCAAGGAGGGCGGCAAGGACTACCAGGGTGGTCGTGTGGCGCTTCGCTGGCTGCCCGCCGACAACTTCGAAGCGAACCTGACGGCTGATGTAACGATCGACAACTCGGAGACGGCAGCCGTCACGCTGCTTGCGGTCAATCCGGCGTCGGCCGGGGCCTTTGCCACAGACGTCACTTCGGGGTATCCGCCGGGCAACAAAGCAGGTGTGGCGTACGACGATCGCTTCGTTCCGAACAACCCTTACATCAGCTATGCGAGCTTCTGCGGTGTTGGTCTGGCCGGCAACACCTATTGTTTCTCACCGGATACGTACAACAAACAATGGGGCACGAACCTGACCCTCGATTGGAAGATGGCTCCGGATGTTGCGCTCAAGTCGATCACCAGTTACCGCGAATTCAATACGATGTGGACCGAAGACAACGACGTCTCGCCGCTAGATGGATCTCTCGGGGCCGAACACCTGCTCAACCACACGCTGACGCAGGAACTGCGCCTCAACGGCAAGGCCGGCAGTGTGCTCGACTACACCGTGGGCGGCTTCTACCTCGATCAAGTCACGACGTATCCCACGCATCAGGTCCTGGACTACGTGATCCCGGGCCTCGGATTCGAGTTCCTGGGCAACGACCCGATCCAAGAGACGGACTATGCGGGCTTTGCGAACGCCGACTGGCACATCGTCGAGGGGCTGGATCTCAACGGCGGCCTGCGCTACACGCACCAGGAGAAGGCCTACACGTACAATCGCTACAATCCTCCGACCGTTCTTCCGGGTAGCCCCTTTTACGTTGCCGGCGGGGACAGCTTTTTCTTTCCGCCGGGTTTCTCGGGGACCGAGGGTAGATACGCCGGCGACAAGACCGACTATCGCGTGGACCTGGACTATCGCTGGTCTCCGGAGCTCATGACCTACGTCAGCGTGTCGACAGGCTTCAAAGGCGGTGGCACGAACCCGCGTCCGTTTGAGGCCTCGCAGGTCGTGCCGTTTGGTCCTGAAACGCTGACCAACTACGAGGTCGGCGCCAAGAGCGACTGGTTCAATCACAGTTTGCGGCTCAACTTGGCCGGGTTCTACAGTAAGTACAAGGATATTCAGGTCGTCCTGCTGAGCTGCCCGCAATTCTCCGGTGGCAGTGCAGTCGAGCCCTGTGCGGCGCCGGTCAATGGCGGCGATGCCAACATCTACGGCGTCGAGGCGGAAAGCGAATTTCGCTACGGCGGCCTGTCGATCCAGGCCAGCGGCAGCTGGCAGAAATTCGAGTACACCTACGTCGTTCCGGCGTCCGGCATTCCGCCCGATTCCTCGGAGCCGGGCTTCCAGCCGAAGAAGTGGAGCCTCGGTGCGCAGTATGAAGCCCGTATGCCGAACGGCGGCTCAATCACGCCGCGGCTGGACTGGATCTACGCGAGCGGTTACCAGACGACTGCCGTCCCCGATGCGGACAGCTATCTTCCCGGCTATCACGAGCTCAATGGGCGCATCACCTTCCGACCGCAATCGGATAAGTGGGAGGCGTCGGTGGTCGGTACGAACCTGACTGGCAAGCTCTGGTATACGCAGATTTTCGATCTGTCCGGGCAATCCGGTGCCGATTACGGCATACCGGCGGCGCCCCGCACGGTGTGGGGCGAGTTCAAGGTGAAGTTCGGCCCGCCGCCTCCGCCTCCGCCGCCCGTCGTCAAGGAAGTGGTGAAAGAGGTCGTGCGGGAGGTCGTCAGGGAAGTTCAAGTGCCGGCACCGACGCCCCCGCTGCCGCCTGCGCCCAAAGGCGACATCATCCTGCAAGGCGTGAATTTCGCGTCGAACTCGGCGGATTTGATACCGAACACCACCAGCGTTCTGGATAGAGAAGCCAATGAGCTCAAGTCGTACCCGAACCTCGTCATCGAGGTGCGCGGCTTCACCGATAGCCGCGGATCGGCGCCATACAACTTGAACTTGTCGCAGCGCCGCGCCGAATCCGTCATGCATTACTTGCAGCAGCACGGCGTAACCAACCCGATGACCGCCAAGGGTTTCGGCAAAGATAACCCCATTGCGGACAACGCCAGCAAGGACGGACAATTGACGAACCGCCGTGTGTCGTTGCACATCGAAGGCGGTGTGCCCTGATGGCGCCGCCGCGGGAGCGCCGCGTGTCGATCGAGTTCGAGAGGAACTTCTGATTGCGGCCCCCTCGCGTTCGTTGACGCGAGGGGGCCGGCGCACAATTGATCGGCCATGCCTGACCGGCGCAGGACGCCGCGGCGAGCTCGCGCGGGGCCCATTCTCCCCGCGCGATTCCGCTGCGCTTACAGCTTGATGATGACGGTCTTCAGTTCCGTGTACGCTTCGATGCCCTGCCGTGCCTGTTCGCGGCCGAACCCGGATTGCTTGAATCCGCCGAAGGGCAGGGCGGGATCGATGATGGCATGGCAATTGCCCCACACCGTCCCGGCCTTGATCTTGGCTGCGAGCCGGTGCATGGCCGAGACATCCCGGGTCCAGATGCCCGCGCCCAGGCCGTAGCAGGTGTCGTTGGCCGCCTTGGCGACCTCATCGATGTCATCGAAGCGCTGTGCGACGACCACGGGCCCGAAAATCTCCTCGCGCACGATGCTCATGTTGGGCTTCACGTTGACGAGCACGGTGGGGTTCACGTAATGACCGTTCGAGGTGGGCGCATCGCCGCCGACGGCGACCGAGGCACCGTCGCGCTTGCCCGCCTCGATGTAGCCCATCACCCGGTCGAACTGCTCCTTCGACACGAGCGGGCCCATGTGCGCTTGGGGATCGAGCGAGGGACGCGGTTTCCAGAACGACGTTGCCGCAGCGACCCCTTCCACCAGGCGATCGAAGATCGAGCGGTGAGCAAACAGGCGCGAGCCGGCGATGCACACCTGGCCGGAGTTGAAGAAAATCGCGCCCGCCGCGCCCGCCGCCACTTCATCGACGTTCACGTCCGGCATCACCACCACCGGCGATTTGCCGCCGAGCTCGAGAGTGACGCGCTTGAGCGAATCGGTGGCGTTTCGGTTGATGAGCTTGCCGACTTCGGTGGAGCCGGTGAATGCGATCTTGTCGACGTCCGGGTGCTTGACCAATCGATCACCCGCGGTGTGGCCGTTGCCCGTAATTACATTGACCACGCCCGGCGGGAAGCCGGCTTCCGCGACGAAGTCGGCGAGGCGCAGCGTGGTAACCGAAGTTTGCTCGGCTGGTTTCAATACCAGCGTGCAGCCGGCTGCGAGAGCCGGCGCGATCTTGAGCGTAGCCATCAACAGCGGGAAATTCCATGGCACGATCTGCGCGGCGACCCCGACGGGTTCCCGCGATACGTAGCTGAACACCGTGCCCCGCGGCATGGACGTCGGTTCCTGCACGTCGCCGCCAAGTTTCGAGGCCCAACCGGCCATGTAGCGCAGCTGGTCGACTGCGCCCGGGATGTCGATGACGGTGGCCATTCCGACGGGCTTTCCGTTGTCGATGGCCTCGAGTTCGGCGAACTCGGCCGTATGCGATTCGATGAGATCGGCGAGTTTGTTGATGATGCGTTCGCGCCTGGCGGGCGGCAGGTTCGACCAACGCCCATCATCGAAGGCAGTCCGGGCCGCGGAGACGGCGCGATCGACGTCCGCATCGGAGGCATCCACGATGCGCGAGATTTCCCTGCCGGTGGACGGATCTTCGACCCCGAGGGTCGCGCCGTGCGTCGAGCTGACCCATTCATTGTTGATGAAAAGCGCCGGCTTCCGCCCCAAGGTGCGCTTTGCCGCGGCAGAATAATCGAGCTGGGTGAACAAATCTGCCCGCCCGACTTCGGATTGAACTGTTGCCATGTTGCCCCCAAGGATGATCGGGATTACCGAAACGCAACTCGTTGAGCCGCGTGAGATTGTTGGTGTAGCATACTAATTGAGGCTTCCTCGGTCAATCAAAGGGCCCGCTCTCGAGGCCTGAGCCTCGCCGGGCTTTTCGGTCTCTACCCGCTCGCACCGCAACCCTCGGTTCCGCGGGCGGCTGCGCGGAGGATTCTTCAAACTGCATTCTCCAGGATCAGATGGCCGACGGCGGTGCTCGAAGCCGGTACGTGATAAAAGCGGTGTGTGGTCTTGACCTCGGCATCGAGCGCACCGCGCATGATGAACCACATGACGAGCTCGACGCCCTCGGCGCCCGCCTCGCGGATATACTCGATGTGCGGCATAGCCGCCAGCGCATCGGGTGCGCTGATCAGCCGATCGAGAAACCGCTGGTCGAATTCCCGGTTGATCAACCCGGCACGGGGTCCCTGAATCTGGTGGCTCATGCCCCCGGTGCCCCAGACCTGCACGTTGAGGTCGGGGTCATAGCAGTCCACCGCGCGGCGAATCGCCTTGCCGAGCTCGTAGCAGCGGTTGCCCGAAGGCGGCGGGTATTGCACGACGTTGACCGCGAGCGGGATGACCCGGCAGGGCCACGCGGCCGGCTGACCAAACATCAGCGATAGCGGCACCGTGAGCCCGTGATCGACATCCATCTTGTTGACGATCGTCAGATCAAAATCTTGCTGGATCACCGACTGGGCGATGTGCGCCGCGAACTCCGGGTGCCCCTCGGCCACGGGGACGGGACGCGGACCCCAGCCCTCGTCGGCCGGGGCAAACCGTTCGGCGCAGCCGATCGCGAACGTCGGAATCATCTCCAGGGTGAATGCGCTGGCGTGATCGTTGTAGACGAGCACCACCACGTCGGGTTTTGCGGCGGCGATCCAGCGCTTCGAAAACTCGTACCCTTTGAAGACGGGTATCCAATAGGGCTGCTGCGTTTTTCCGTTGTCGATGGCCGCGCCGATCGCGGGCACATGGGAGGTGGCGACACCGGCGGTGATCCTGGCCATTTATTTCTTCTCACCGATATAGCGATTGCCCTCGGGAGAGCGGCCGCCGTTCACCATCATTTGCACATAGGCCTCGGGCGTCATGCCGGTCATCAGAGCCGCGGCATGTTGGAAGCTCTGGCCGTCGGTAGAAAACAGCTTGGCGAGGAAGTAGATGTTGCCGCCGAGCGCGATCATCCCATTGTAGTCGCGCGCGAGCACAGCGGCCTTTTGCTGCTCCGTCATCGGCCATTCGTCGAGATACGCCCGCTCGTCGGCCTTGAAGCGCTCGCGGTTGGGCGCCTTCATGAGGGAGGTGCAGAACATGTTCAGGTGATAGCCCCTGCGCGCCAGTTCGGCGTCGAAAATGGTGGTCCCCGGTACGTCGGCGTAGGGTTTGTCGAGTGCCATCGCAACATTGTGAACTGGAAGCGCCGCGGCTGCCAATCGCATTTGGGCACATCTCTGTCCAGCGAGACTGTGTTCGCTGGTCGTCGAGCGCACTGCAAATTCGCTCCCTAGATTCCCCGCTTGCCCTCCGAGGGCCAAGGAGTCGTCACTTGAAGATCGAGGAGCTGTTCAGCGTCAACGGCTATGGGGTGGTCGTGACCGGGGGTGCGAGCGGCATCGGGCTAGGGTACGCCGAGGCGTTGGCGGAAAATGGCGCCGCCGTGACCCTGCTTGACCTCGATGCCGCGCGCGTCGCCGAGGAGACTCGACGGCTCCGGTCGCTGGGGCTTTCGGTCCGGGGTGAGGTTGTCGACGTGTGCGACCACGCGGCGCTCGACCGCGCCATCGATGCAGCCGTGGCCGCGCATGGCCGGCTCGACGTCGTGTTAGCGAATGCCGGCAACGATACCGGGCCGGGTTTCGTGGACGGCTGGGCGGGGTCGCAGCGCGCCCGCACCCGGGACGGGCCGCTCGAGCGCTACACGGATGAGCGCTGGAATCGGGTGATCGAAATCAACTTGAACGGCATATTCGCGACGCTGCGGGCGGGCGCGCGAATCATGCGGCCGCAACGCTCCGGCCGGATGATCGTCACGACGTCCGTGGCCGCCTACCAATGCGAGCCGGCTGTCGGCGCCGCCTATATGGCGGCCAAGGCCGGTGCTGCCCATTTGATGCGCTCCGTCGCACTGGAGTTGGCGGCCTTCAACATCACGGTTAACGCCATTGCGCCGGGTTTTTTCGTCACCAATATCGGCGGCGGTCACGCCAAGCAAGCGAGCGTCCAAGCCGCCATGGGCATGGTGATTCCGATGCATCGCGTGGGTTTCCCGGACGACATCAAAGGGTTGGCGTTGTTCCTCGCCTCGCCGGCCTCGGCGTACCTCACCGGTCAGCAGATCTCGATTGACGGCGGCTGGACGCTCGGCTCGGCCGATTGAGGAGGGGATTGCCGAATACCATGGTCGACCCCGACTCGCGCAGCAGCGCAACGACGGCATCGCGAACGCTGAGTGGGCCGCTCATCGCGTCCCCGACCTGACCGCGGCCAGCACCTCGCGCAGGTCCCCGAGCACGTAGTGCGGCCGGCGCGCCGCCGGCTGCTGTTTCCATTCCGCGAGCGACGTGGTTCCGGTCGTGACTGCGAACGAAGTCGCGCCGCCGCGGCGGGCCATCAGCGTCTCGACCAGCGGGTCGTCCCCAACCACTCCGATCTCCTTGAGCGCGAGGCCGAGCCTGCGCGCTACGAACCGCAGCGCGTGCAGCGAGGG
>JBEKYO010000069.1:0-23203 GCA_049510875.1 Steroidobacteraceae bacterium | reverse complement strand
TCCCCGCCGAGTACTGCCGCGCGCGCATCTTCATCGGCACTCGACAGCTGCGTGACGGCGTCATTGGCAATCTTGGGATCCGTCGACATCAACGCCGATTCGATGCTGGCGGCGCGGCGCCGGTCGATGATGCCGGGGGCCAGCCAGACGGCCGCGATCAGCACCAGCAGCAGTGCGACGCCCGGCACCAGAAGTTTGGCCGCTCGCGGCGTCGTCAGCATGTCGCCGTCGTCGGCGAGCGCATCGACATGCAGCCGAGCGGGCGCGGGCGGGGACGTGGGTGTAGGCGCGGGGGTAAGCGTACGCGTGCGCGTGCGCGTGGGCGCGAATTCGGGCGTGGGTGCGCGTGCGGGCGCGGCTGCGGACGCGGGCATCGGCGGGGGGGTGCGCGTGCGCGTCGGCGCGAATTCGGGCGCGGCTGCGCGTGCGGGCGCGGGCATCGGCGTGCGCGTGCGCGTGGGCGCGAATTCGGGCGCCGGTGCGCGTGCGGGCGCGGGCGCAGGTGCGGGCGCAGGCGCGGCCGGCCGAGCGGGTGTGCTTCCGGGCGCGGGTGTGAGTGTGGGTGCAGGCGGCGCGGCCGGCCGGAGTTCTGACGGCTGCGCAGATTCAGCGGGCGCCGCCGGCGCCGACCCGGGTGCTTGAGGGACGTAGCCGGAAAAGGGAGCAGGCCGCAAAACCATGCGATCCGGCGGCGCGTCCCGGCCTCTCTCGAAGGCCATGAGCCGCTCGGCGAACGGCGCCGGAATGTGACCCGCTTGCAGATACGCCTCGATCAACAAACGAGCGCTGCGAATCACATGTGGATCGGCCGTCAATTCATCTCGCAGCGCGTCCTCGACGTCGTCCTGCGTCGCTTTGCCTTGGCGCCACGCATCCAGATTCGCGCGAAACCCCTTGCGCTGCATGCCGTCTACCATGCCTGCCCGGCATAGACGGCTGTCACTGCGGCCTTGCCGCCGGACATCAGATACCTCGACTTCGCGCGCATCGATGAGATACTGATATTCTCCCCTGAGGATCGTCATTATCAGCCCTTGAAAGGGGGCGTCAATAGCCGGCGCGAGAAGCCGACCTCGATTCGTGCGTGCGTTTTTCATGCGCTTTCAATCGAGGACCTGACTTATGATGCATATCATGCGTTTGCTTCGCGGGTTTCCGAGACTTGTCGCGCTGCTCGGCGGCGCGTGCTTGGGGGTTGCGTGGCTGCCGGCTGCCGCCGACGAGCCGGCGCTGCCCCGTTCTCTTGCCGAAGCCGTGCGCATGGAGCGCGCCGACGCGCTTCCGCGGACGCCCTTCTATGAGACGCCGGCGCTCACGGACACCAAGCCCGGCGGCCTGTTACGGAAGGCGCAATACCTGGGCTATGCGGCGCCCGTCGGCGCGCGCGCCGTGCGCATTCTGTATCACTCCCTGAGCGCGGACGGCGGCGACGTCGCGACCTCCGGAGTGGTACTCGTGCCGGCAGGCGCGCCGCCGCCGGGCGGTTGGCCGGTGATCGCGTGGGCGCACGGCACGACGGGCGTTGCGCGCAAGTGCGCACCGTCTCTGCAAAAGGACATGGCATATGGGGAGGAAGGCCTGATGCCCATGGTGCGCGCGGGCTTTGCCGTGGTGGCCACCGACTATCACGGCCTGGGCACGATGGGCCCGCATCAGTACGTCAATAAAATCGCACAGGCGCGCGATGTGATCTACTCGGTTCCCGCCGCTCGGGCCGCGGTGCCCGCGCTCGGGCGCCGCTGGGTCGCGGTGGGCCATTCCCAGGGCGGAATCGCGGCCTGGGGCGTTGCCGAACTGCAGGCCTCGATGCAGGACCCCGATTACCTGGGTGCCATCTCGGTGTCCGGCGCTGCGGACATCAAGTCGATTCTCGAGCAGATGGGCAGCCCGGAAAGTTCCGCGGCGTATTACCTCGTCTACGTGGCGTATGCGATTCACGCACGCTCGCCGGATTTCAAGCCGTCGCAAATGCTGGCCGGCAACGCATTGAAGCGCTATGCGGATGCCACTACCCGGGGCTGCTGGGATTACGCCTATGCCAGCTTTCTCAATGACAAGGGCGGACCCGTGCTCACGCCCGGCTGGGAGGAATTGCAAGCCGCGCAGCAATTCTTCCGAGAGAACGAGTTGGGCGCATCGCCGGTCGGTGGTCCACTGCTCGTGATCACCGGCGAGGCCGACGAAACCGTGCCCTACCCTCTCGTGCAACAGACCATCAAGAAAGCCTGCGGCAATGGCGTGCAGCTGACGTTCCGTGCGTACCCCGGACTCGACCACGATCCAACGATGGATAAGTCCACGCCCGATCAGCTTGCGTGGATCAGGGACCGCTTCGCCGGCAAACCCGCGACCGCCAATTGCCGCGGCCTGCCGCCGTAACCAACGAGAGAGTCGACGACATGCATCAAGACAAACCCAGCGGACTTTCACTGGACACGCAGGCGGTATGGGCCGCCGAGTCGGGCCCCTTTCCGTACGGTGCCGCGGTCATGCCGATCGTGAACGCGGCGACGTTCGCCTACGAGGACCTCGACACCTGGCAGTCCGTGGCTCTGCACCAGCGCACCGGCCACATCTACTCGAGAAACAGCAATCCGACTCTCGATGTACTCGAAAAGAAGATCGCCGCGCTCGATGGGACCCAGGCCGCGGCCGGCTTCTCGACCGGCATGGCCGCCATCAGTTCGACGCTGTTCGCGCTGCTTGCTCCGGGCGACCGGGTGGTCAGCATCAAGGACTCCTACGGCGGAACGAACGTCCTGTTCGAGGAATTCTTGCCCCGGTTCTCGATCGACGTGCGCCTGTGCGATACCACCGACGTCGAGGAAATCGAGTCGGAACTTGCGCGCGGCTGCAAGCTCTTGTACCTTGAAACTCCGACCAATCCCACGCTCAAGGTTATCGACATCGAGAGGCTCTGCCGTGCCGCCAAACGCCACGGCAGCATCGTGGTGACCGACAACACCTTCGCGACGCCGGTGAATCAGTTGCCCGCAGCACTGGGCAGCGACCTCATCGTCTACAGCGCCACGAAATTCCTCGCCGGGCATTCCGACGTCCTCGGCGGCCTGCTGTCCGGACGCGCCGACCTGGTCAAAAAGGTGCATCATTTCCGCGAGATATGCGGAGCCACGCTGCACGCGGATGCGGCCTACGCCATTCTACGGGGGATGAAGACGCTGGCGTTGCGGATGGCGCGCCACAATGCGAACGCGCAGACCATTGCCGAACATCTGGCCGGCCACCCGAAGGTGACCCAGGTGTTCTATCCGGGACTCGCCGGCCATCCCGGCCATGCGATCGCGCGGCGGCAGATGAAGGGTTTCGGCGGCGTGCTCTCCTTCGTGCCGCGCGGCACTTTCGCAGACCTTGCCACCGTGCTGAACGGCCTGCAACTCGCGCAACGCGCCGCGCATCTCGGGGGCGTCGCCACGACCGCCGGACCGCCGTCGGTGACCAGCCACGTCGAATTGACGGCGGAGGAACGTGCGCGCGCGGGAATACCCGAAACCTTGATTCGATATTCCGTCGGCATCGAGGACGCTGCGGATCTGATTGCCGATTTGAATCAGGCGCTCGCCTCGATCTAGTTCGGCGGTTCGATGAGCGGGATGTGCGCCGCCGCGGATCGCGGCATGAGCCCGGTGAGCCGTGGATCATCGGCGATCTCGATACGCCGCGCATACGCGCGAAATCCCGAGCGGACATAGAAACCCAGCGCGTCGGGATGATCGAGAGTGCAGGTGTGAACCCAGAAGCGCGTGATGGGCCGCTCCCAGGCGCGCTCGATCGCGCGGTTCATGAGCCAGCGGCCGGCGCCCCGCCCCTGAGCCGCCGCGGTGAGACCGTAGAATGCGAGTTCGCAGCTGCCCGGCTCGCGGAAATCGAGTTCCAGAAGCCCCTCGTCGCGGCCCTCCACCACGAATGCGTAGATCTCGACGCCGGTGTCGCGCAGGATCGCCTCGAGATCGCCCACCGGCATGACCAGCCGGGAATACCAAAGCCACTCGGCGCCGATCCGGCCAAACAGCTCGCGGTACCACAACGGGTCGGGTTGCGCGACGCGCCGAAGCTGCCACGAGGCATCGCCGCGCTCCGCGCGCAGCGCCGGCTTCGCCAACATCTCGAGGCAGGTCACCACGGATGCCAGCTTGCCGTCGGGGACGTCGCTGTAGCCAATCGCAAGCATCAGGCCGGTTCGCCTTTGAAGGAGTGAGGCATGGTCGCTTTTGCAATACATTTACGCAAGTCACGGCCGCGTCGTAGTCTTTTGCGATGCCGAGATGAGCAGGGGCCTTACCAGAGGAAAGCCATGCGCCAAGCGCCGATGTCATGCAGATCCTGATCCTGGTCTATGCCGTCGCGTGCATCTTCGGGGCCGCCGTCGTGCGCGGCTACACCGGATTCGGCTTCTCGCTGCTCTCCATCGTCTCACTCTCCGTGTTACTGCCGCCGGCGCAGATCGTGCCGTCGATCTTCATCATGGAAGTCGCCGCGAGCCTGCATCTCCTGCCCGGCGTTTGGCGCGACATCCATTGGCGGGCGCTTTGGTGGCTCTCCGCCGGCTGTCTCGTGGGCACACCCTTCGGGGTCTACGCACTTGCCCACGTGCCGGCCGCCCCCATGACCCTGGCGATCGCCATTTTCGTGCTGATCACGGCAGTGCTTCTCGCCCGGGGCTACGCCCTCAAGTCGCTGCCCGGCCCCGCGGTGACCTTCGCCACGGGCACGGCTTCAGGCCTCTTCAACGGCAGTTTCGGAATCGGCGGCCCGCCGGTGATCCTGTTTTTTTTCAGCTCGCCGGCGGGCGCGGCGGCGGGCCGCGCCTCGATGATCGCCTTCTTTTTGATAACCGACATCGCCGGCCTCGCGTGGCAGGGTTGGAACGGGCTGCTCGACTGGGCGACGCTGTGGCGCGCCCTGGTGTTTCTGCCGGCGCTGGCGGCCGGGGTCTGGCTGGGCAATCGCGGCTTCATCCACGCGGACCCGGCGAATTTCCGGCGCTGGGTGCTGCGCCTCTTGATGTTGCTCGCCGCCTTGACCGGCGGACGGGCGCTGCTGCAGATCCTGTGAGCACCCGCTGGAGGTGTTTTCGCGCCTGGCGGCACTCGAGGCGCGGGGGCGGGTGCGGTTCGGCCGCAGGTATTTTCCACGCCTTGTTAGTCGGCTGTTCAGCGGCGCGAGGATTGAGTTAATCTGCCCGGAACACACCCCGAGTGAGTCACGTGAACCAAGAAAAGCGCAGCGTCTGTCCCCTCGATTGCCCGGACACCTGCAGTCTCGCGGTGACGGTGGCCGAGGACCGGGTGGTTGCCGTGCGCGGCTCGAAGGTCAATCCCATTACCCACGGCGCCGTGTGCGCCAAGGTGGCGAATCACTACCCGGAGTTCGTGCACGGCTCCAACCGCTTGCGATATCCGCTGAAGCGCGTCGGCGGGAAGGGCGCGGGCCGGTTCGATCGCATCTCCTGGGAGGAGGCGCTCGACCTGGTGCAAGGCCGCGTACGCCAAATCATCGATCGCTACGGACCGCAGGCGGTGTTGCCGCTCAACTATGCCGGCCCGCACGGAATGCTGGCGGGCGATTCGATGTCGCTGCGCTTCTTTCACAGACTCGGCGCCTCGCTGCTCTACCGCAGCGCGCTGTGCGGGGGCATCCGCGGCGCCGCTTACGCCGGTACCTTCGGCGCCACCCCCGGCACGCCGATCCAGCAGGTGAGTCTGGCGAAGCTCATCATCGTCTGGGGCAACAACGCCACGAGCTGCAATCTGCATCTCATGCGGCAGATCAACGCAGCGAAGCGCCACGGAGCTAAGCTGGTGGTGATCGACCCACGGCGCGTCAAGGTCGCGGAACAGGCTCACCTGCATCTGGCCGTGCGCCCCGGGACGGATGTCGTGCTCGCCTGGGCGCTCGCCGTGGAATTGGAGCGGATCGGAGGCCTCGACCGGGCGTTCATCGACCGGGAGGTATTGGGGTTCGATGCCTACATGGAGGCCGCGCGCGCCTACCCTCCCGAGCGGGCTGCGCAGATTTGCGATGTCCCGATCGATGACATCCGCACACTGGCGCGGTGGTACCGCGACGCGGCGCCCGCCGTCATCGCCTGGGGCAATGGTCTCGAGCGCAACCAGAACGGCGGCTCGGGCCTGCGGGCCATTGCCGCACTCCCGGCGCTCGCCGGCAAGTTCGGCGTCGCCGGCGGCGGACTGGTCGGCGGCGCGGGCCACGCCTTTCCCAAGACGCCCGACCGGCTGACCCGCATCGACTTCGTGCCGCCGCGCACGCGCACCATCAACATCATCGACGTCGGGAAGCTGCTGCTCGATCAGAATCTGGATCCCCCGCTCAAGGCACTGTTTGTCTACAACCATAATCCGCTGGTGGTCCATCCGGATCAAAATCGCCTGCGGCGCGGATTGGCGCGTGAGGATATGTTCGTCGTTGGGATCGACGTCGCCATGACGGATAGCATGGCGTACGCGGATGTGATTTTGCCGGCCTGCACCCACTTCGAGCACGCAGACCTCTATGCGGCCTACGGCCAGCAATACCTGCAGCGCGCCGAAGCGGTCATTGCGCCCGTCGGCGAGAGCCTGCCGAATACCGAGATTTTCCGGCGCCTGGCCGCCGCGTTCGGATTCGCGGAGGCTGCGTTCCAGGACAGCGACGCCGCGCTCATGGACGCGGCGCTGGATCCGGACGATCCGCGCATGCAGGGTATGCGCCCGAGCCAGGTTCCCACCGACCGTGCGATCCGCATGGAGTTCTGCGGCGAGGAGCCGGTGCTTTTTCAGAACGTCTCGCCGCGAACACCCAGCGGCAAGGTGGAGCTTGAGTCCGCGACGCTCGGTGCACGCTATGGCGCCGCGCTGCCGGGGTACCGGCCGCTGGCCTCCTCGTATCCGCTGACGCTGATCACGCCGGCCTCCGACCAGCGCATCACGTCGACCTTCGGCGGTCTCGCGGTCAACGATGCGGCCCCGGTGCTGGAGATGAACCCCACGGACGCGGCGGCGCGCGGGCTCGCCGACGGATCGGCGGTGAAGGTGTGGAATGACTTGGGGCAGGTATTCCTCCAGCTGCACATCACGGCTGCGGTGCGCTCCGGGGTGGTCAGCTCCGACAAAGGCGCGTGGCTTCGAACCAGCCCCAACGGGCAGACGGTGTCGGCATTGGCGCCCACCCATAAAGCCGACCTCGCCGACGGCGCCTGCTATAACGATGCGCGCGTAGAGGTGACCGCGCAGTAGTCGATATGAGGCGACGTATAAGTGCGGCTGCGGTATGTTCTAGTGCAGCCGCGCCGTGACGTAAGCCTCTGACCACCGGCATGCGTATCGTTAGGCTATCGACGGGCGCATGGGTTTATGGATGTTCCGATCGTCAACGCGGGAGCGAGGGATCAGAGGATGGCCGGCGGCTTACACGCATCGTCACGAACACGCGTCGCGCCGGTCTTTGACCTGCTCCAGGGCCGGTCCGATGACTGGGTGCGGCAGCTGCTGATGCTCAATCAGGGGGCGCAGGCCTCACCGGTAGATCTCGCAGGACTCAATCTCAAATTCCAAAAGGGCTATTGGGGCAAGTCCGAACATAGCCTCGGTCCGCCGGTGGCGCTGCTCTCCTGGTTGATTCGAAACCCCACGCCCGAGTTGCTGGCGGAGGACGCTCATCCGGAACGCGCCCTGCTCGCCAAGGGCGATCCCAATATCGTGAGCAAGGCGCTGCACGCGTTGCGCTCGTCCGCAGCGCCCAAGGGCTGGCATCTGCTCGAGGGCCCCACCGTCCCGGATGTGCTGATCGAGACTCCGGATGCGTTGATCGTGATCGATGGCAAACGCACCGAGGCCGGCCCGACGCCGGATGCCCCCTTGCCGGGTGGCCGTCAGCCCATCTGGCGTCACATCGACGCCGCGTGGGAAATCCGGGGTCGGCGGCGCGTCTTCGGATTTTGCATCGTACCGGGCCGGGAACCTGATGGGGGGTTGCCGCCGCTCTGGCTCGACGCCCTGCACCACATCGTGAGCGGCGCCGTTCTCGGCGCCAGCTTTCCGCATCGCTCACTGGTCGAGCGCGACGCCATCGTCGCCTGCATGCTCGGCGGCACGACCTGGAACGCGGTGTGCGAGGCCTTCGGAATTTCGATGGCGCCATTGCCGCGCACCACTCCCGAGCGTTAAGTACGATGCCCGCGCCCGGCAACGCAGCGCCGAGCCGCCACCCCGCTCGCCTCAGGCATGATGCAGTTCCTGCCGGCGGGTGGATAATGTTCGGCAGGAGCCGGCCACATGACGGGGATCTCATGGTTGCAATCCAAGGTAACAGGCGGCCGCGCCGGCGGGTGCTTGCGGGCGCCGCGGCCCTGGTCGCATTGATCGGGATCGGCCTGACGCCGGCCGCGGCGGCGGGCGACGCGCAGGCTCTGCATCAGGCGCACGCGCTGAAAATCACCGTACTGGTTACCAATGTCGCGGGTGACCCGCGTCAAGCCGACGGCGAGTGGGGCTATTCGGCGCTGGTCGAGATGGACGGCCACAGGATTCTGTACGACACCGGCGCCTCGGCCGAGATGGTCCTCAAGAACGCCAGGGCCTTGCACATCGACCTATCGGACGTGGAAGACGTGGTGTTGTCGCACAATCATTGGGATCACGTCGGCGGCCTGATGACCCTGCGCCGCGAGTTCGTCGCCACCAATCCCCGCGCCATGAGCCGGGTCCACGTGGGGGCCGGCATCTTCGAGCCGCGTTTGACCGAGACGGGCGAGGATCACAATGGGCTGCGGCTGATCAGGGCGGAATACCTTGCCACCGGCGGCGCGTTCATCGTGCACGACAAACCCACCGAATTATTTCCGGGAGTCTGGTTCACCGGTCCCGTGCCGCGGCCGAATCCGGAGAAGAACTGGAATCCGGGCCTGTCGCTGGTCACCGATCAGGGACGGATCGAGGATAACGTGCCGGAGGATTCGGCCTTGGTATTCGACACGAATGAGGGGATCGTGATTCTTACCGGCTGCGGCCACGCCGGCATCGTCAATATCGCCGAGTACTCCCGGACCATCGTCGGCAATAAGCCGCTCTCGGCGGTGATCGGCGGCCTGCATCTCTTCGATGCAACGGATCGAACTCTGTCGTGGACCGGTGCGAAGCTGAAATCGTACAAGATCAAACATCTCCTCGCGGGTCATTGCACCGGCATCGAGGCCACGTACCGCCTGCGCGAGTCGACCGGATTGAGCCGCAAGACCGCGGTGGTCAGCGCGGCGGGATCCTCATTCACGCTCGGCGTCGGCATTGACGCGCTGATGCTCGCGCATTGAGCCGATTGCGCGGGCGTGGCCGCGTCGGCGTGGCGCCGCACGAGATGGGCGCGCTGCTCACCTCGTTCCTGTCGTTCGCGCTCCTGCTCGCCTGCTACTACATCCTGCGGCCGGTGCGCGATGCGCTCGCGGCGACGGTGGGCGCCGATTCGATCAAGTATTTGAGCACCGCCGTCTTCGTCGCGATGCTGCTCATCGTGCCCGTGTTCGGCTGGCTGGCCGTGCGCGTCCCGCGGCCGCGGCTGGTGCCCGGACTGTATGCATTTTTCATCCTCAATCTCGGCGTTTTTGCCGTCGCGTTCAGCCACTACCGCGACGCCGCCGCCGCGCTCGACTGGCTGGCGCGCGCCTTTTACGTGTGGGTCACGGTATTCAACATGTTCGCCGTGTCGGTGTTCTGGAGCCGCATGGCCGATGTGTGGAGCGAGCCGCAGGGACGCCGCTATTTCGGCGTCATCAGCGCCGGCGGCAGTCTCGGCGGCCTGGCCGGGCCGCTGCTCGCGCGCACACTCGCCGCGCACATCGCCATCAGCGGCCTGGTGTGGATCAGCACCGCATTGTTGAGCGGCGCGCTGGTCGGGCTCAGCCTGCTGGCGCGCCGCCCGGCGGCCGAGTCCGCTCGCGCCGTCCCGGCTACAGGGGTCGACTCTGCCGGTGCGGTCTCCTCGACAGCTACCGACTCCGCTGCGGCGGTCTCGGCGACCTCTGCCGACTCCACTCGCGCCATCCCGGCTACAGGGGACGACTCTGCCCCTGCCGTCTCCGCAACAACTCCGGACTCCGCCCCGGCCGTCCCCGCTACGGTTGCTGACTCCGCCCCAGCCGCCACGGCGACAGCGGCCGAGCCGACCGGCGGCGCGGTGCTCGAGGGTCTCTGGCTGATCGGGCGCACGCCGTTTCTCGCCGGCATCGCCGCGCTGGTGTGCCTCAGCTCCTTCCTCGGCATGATCGTCTACATCGAGATGGCGCGCCTGGTCGCGGCGACGCTGCCAAGCGCGGTGGAGCGAACCGCGTTTTACTCCACCCGGGATCTCTGGGTGAACGCCGGCGCGTTCCTGCTGCAGTTTTTTCTTCTTGGCCAGGTCGCGCGGCGCTTGGGCGTCGGACCGGCGCTGGTCACGGCGAGCTGCGTGGCGTTCGCAGCCTTCGTGCTGCTCGGGCTGGATCCGACCCTCGCCGTGCTCACCGCCGTCAGCGTCACTCTACGCTGCGCGGAATTCGGTCTCGCCAAGCCGGCGCGCGACATGCTCTATACGGTGGTGCCGCCCGCCGCGAAGTATCAGTCGAAGAACGCAATCGACACCGTGGTGTACCGCGGCTCCGACATGGCCTCGGGGTGGATACAATCGCTGATCGGCCGGCTCGGCGTCGGCCTCGGCGACTGGGGCTGGATCGCCGCGGCATGCAGCGTCGCGTTCGCGGCGGCGGCGGCGCTGGTGGGACGTGGTTACCGCCGCCGCGGCGGCCGATAGCACGGCGGGCGACAGCGCGGCGGGCGACAGCGCGGCGGGCGACAGCGCGGCGGGCGACAGCGCGGCGGGCGATGGCGCGGCGGGCGATGGCGCGGCGGATAGCCGGCAATCGCATGATCTCCGGCCCGCGCCCTCTCGCAATGGGCGATCCGGCGGCAAACCCGGCGGCAAACCAGGCTTCGACCGGCCCGGCCGATCGCTTCGAAATCATCCCGCAGGGGTCATTGCGCCGTGGTCGGCTGAGCGCTCAGTCGCCCGCCGGCGCGAACGGCACGAGCATCGGCACGCGCCGCCGATAGCGCGCGTAGGCGTCCGCGTCCAACTCGGCGATGAGCCAGCGCTCTTCCAGCCGCGCCTTCATCCAGTAGCCCAGCAACAGCAGCGCCCACCCGCCGATGCCGAGCAGCGTTCCCTTGGCCGCGGCCGTCGCGAGCAAAGCAACAAGCAGGCCCGTATAGATCGGATGGCGCACGATGGCGTAGGGACCGGAGTCGACGACGCGGTGATCAGCCTTGCGCGTGATGTGTCCCGACCACAGCCGCCCGAGGTGCAGACGCGCCCACCACGCGAAAGCGATGCCCGCTGCCACCAGCGCGACGCAAGCCCAGGCGCCGATCCGCCCGATGTGCCATAGGCGAAGCGCACCTTCGTAGCCGTGGGCCGGCACGAACATCAGCAGCGCGCCGATGACGATCGGTATCCGATAGCGGATCTGCGCCGCGATGCCCGGGCGGTTTTCGGTCCGATTGCTCCACAGCGCAGCGAGCGCCCACGATGCCGCCCAGCCCGTCCACAGCGCGAGAATGGCGATTCCGGGACGCATGGGACTCGCGCCTCTTACCCGGCAAGGCGCGTGAAACCGTCGGCGCTCCAGTCTTCACTGCCCACGCCGTGATGAACGAAGAACAATCCGTCGGGATCGTAGGTCGTCTTGATGGCCCGCAATCTCGGGTAATTGCCGCCCCAATAGGCGCTTTGCCACGAGCGGTTGAAGTAATTGCTCTCCGACACATAGGAACCCGCATTCGGAACGAGTTTGCGAAGCTCGGCCGCCGCCAGATCGATGTCGCGGGCATCCTTGTGAGCCGCCGCCATGTCCATGGCGGGACGCGCAAGCCCGGGATACGCGGCAGCCTCCACGTCGGCAATGATGACGAGCGCAAAGGCATCGGCCACCGCAGGATTGGTCGCGGTCTGCCGCGCCGCCGCCAGCACCTCGGGCGGCGCACCCGCAAGTCCCTTGTTGATGTGCAGATACACCCGCTTGTGGCGGCTCGCCGCAAACAGCGCGTCGACGAGACGCGTGGGCGGCCTTTCCTGCACCAACGACGCCGGCAGCCAGAGCGAATCGTAGCCGTGCAGGAAGGCGCCCACCTGGCCCTGGTCCCCCTGCCACCAGCCGTGGAACGCCGGCGCGCCATCGCGCGTGTCCCGGATCATCGAGGGGTTCGAGCCGATGTCCCACCAACCGCGCGAGTCCCAGGCGCCGGAGCGGAGCGGCGTCAACACGGTAAAGTCCGTGGGCGATGCCCTCACCCAATCGAAAAATGAATGCCACGCCTCGGCCGCCTGCGCCGCGTCGAGCCCCTGGCTCACCATCGACAGGTCGAGGGTGTTGTCGCGCCCGAACGTGACCTGCTCGCCCCAGTGAGGATTGAACAGATTCTCGCGATACAGGGCGATGAAGCGCGCGATCAGTTGAATGAAGGCCGCGTCGGATTGCGCTTTGATCCTGCCTCCGGTGAACCCGAAATATTTGGGAAGATCATGGGTGCGCAATGTGAGCCGCGTGAGCACCCCGAAGGTACCGCCGCCGCCGCCTTTGATCGCCCAGAAAAGGTCGGCATCGGTGCAGGCGTTGACGACGCGTACCGCGCCGTCGGCGGTAACGACCTCCGCCTCGATCAACCCCGATGCCGCCGTGCCGAAGCCCTTCGAAAATGACCCGAATCCTCCGCTTTGCACGAGTCCGGCGACACCCACGCTCGTGCAGCCGCCACCCTGGACGTACCGGCCAGCCTGCGACGTCACGGCGTGGTAGAGGTCCATCCACACCGCGCCCGCCTCGGCGCTGACGGCGGGAACCGGTGCGCTGCGCCCTTCGCAACCCGCGCCCACGAAGGCATCGTGCAGCGTGACCTTGTTCATGCCACGGGTCCAAATGAGCAACGAGTCCGGCGCATTGGACGTGCCCAGATAGCTATGGCCGCCGCCCTTCACGACGAGGCGCAGATGATTCTCGCGCGCGAAGTCGACGGCGACCGCGACATCGGCCGCGCTGCGCGCCTTGACCGCGTAGGCACTCGGCGCCGGTGTCCAGGCGTCCAACCACCCCGACACCTCGGTGCCCGCGGGCTGATCGCCGATCCAGTAGGGGTTGTGAATATTCTTGAGCGCATCGAGACAGGCCGCGCCCGTCGGGTCGGCATTGCACGCTCCGAACAGCGAGCGCCCTTCGATCAGATTGCCGCCCACAGCGGTGTCGAGCCGTGCCCAATTGGCCGCGCTCGGCCACGATGCATCCGACGGTCGAACGCGCCGACTCGTCCGCGCCGGGACCGCCCCGGCTGAACCGCATAAAATCCCGGCGCCGCCGGACAGCAGCGGCAGCAATGCAGCCGCGCGCAACAGGTTTCTTCTTCTCATCAATCGACCCACCCCGCAACACCCGCTCATCTCACTCTCGTCCAATCGACCCAGCCGGCAACACCCGCTCATCTCACTCTCGTCCAATCGACCCAGCCGGCAACACCGCTCACGCCGCGCCGTTGATTAAGCTCCGGGGCGCGATTCAGTCGTGTCGAAACCCGCGCAGCATGCGTGGTGTGGCGAGCCACTTGAGCGAAGCGCGCCCCGCGCGGGGCGCGCCCGCGAACGACACGCACGCGACCGCGTTTTTCTTCATGTCGATGCGTAGGTCCCGTCCGTCTGCGAGCAGGCAAGCCGACAGTAGATCTCCAAGGCCCGGTTGGTGGCCAACGACCGCAACCAGCTTGCTGCGATCCTTGCCGAGCAAGGTCAACACCGCCAGCGCGGGCTCTCCCGGCGCGAGTTCCGCGGCTTCCTCGGCCGGCGGCCAGCCGGCAACGTCACTCAGAATCTGCGCAGTTTGCCGGGCACGCACCAGGGGACTCGTCAGAACACGCCCGGGTGCCATGCTGATCTCCTTCAGTCCCGCCGCCGCCTTGCGCGCGCGGCGCATGCCCGCCGGCGACAGCGGCCGCGCGCCATCGTCGCGCCAACGGTGCAGATCGCGCTCAAATGCAATCGCGTGCCGGACGATCAGCAAGTCCATCGCTTCACGGTGCAGAGGCGGGAAGCGCCGGTGCGGGGTTTACCGCCGCGTCCTCCAACTTGGTGCGCAATCGCTTCCATCGCCCCCGAACTTTGCGGTAGCCCGTTGCATACAGCTTTCGCGCGCGCACGGCGGTGCTCGCATAATGCTCGGCAAAACGCCCCATCAGGAACAGCGTCCCCGGCGGAAGTCCCTTCGGCGGAGCGCCGGCCAGAGCCTTCAGGCGACGGCTCGCCACCGCGGCATCCTGCTGCACTCCCAAGTTCTCCTGCCAGCGCCGCAAGACACGCAGCATCTCATCGGCGGGTTTCCCGTAGATGACCGCCACCGCCTCGAGCGCATAGCGCAGCTTCTTCACGTGGCCGCGGACCTTGTGGTACGCCTCCATGGAAGAATCCGGTTTCAACAGATCGGCGCCCTTGCGAACCTTCCGGTAGCGTCGCCGGATCAACTCCGGCGCCACCGTCAGCACCACCTCGGGTGACGAGCGCTTCGAATCCGCGGTGGGTGCGGCCAGCAGCCAGGTCAATTTCTGCAGAGTTTTTTGCACCGAGACCGAATCGAGAACGGTCAGCATCCGGGCGCGAGCCCGGCCGCGCTCGGACACCAGATACTGGATCAACGGTTCGACGCTGTCCCGATCCGATTCCGGCAACTCGCCGCTGAACGTCGCCAACTCGCACAGGGCGACGTCCAGGTCGCGCGCATCACCGAGCGCACGCAATACCTTCTTGAGCGCAGGCCGAAGCCGCGAAAACGCCGCGGGCAACGATGATCGGAACTCGCGCAGGATGCCATCCAATCTGCGGCCGGCGACGCGCAAGTCATGCAGTTCTTCCGGATTGTCCCCAAGCCGGGCGCCGGGCTCGTGGCTATGCCACTCGGACAAGTAACGTCGGAGATTCGCCAGTGCCACCTCGACGATCGGCATGGATGCGTCCACCGCCGTCGGCGCGAATTGCGGCGCAGGTCCCGGGGCCAGGCCCACGGACTTGAGCCCCTGCGAGTATTTCGTGTCCGGCGCCGCCTCGAGCGAACAATCACTGCGCAGCGTTTTCACCAGCGATCGCAGCGGCTCGTGGACCTCGGTGAGGGCTTCGACCTCGACTCGCTGCATGCTCGACCGGGGCTCGCCGTGCGGGCGCGAGATGACGGTCTCATCGAGGGCGATCTCCCCGAGTTCACGGGGCTCATCCTCCCTGCGGATCGCAAATCGCTGCCGCGAGGTGCGCACTTCGAACAGCGGCAGCAGGGCGTTCGCACCGCTCATGGCGTGGACGCGCGTTCCCACCGGCCCAATTGAGCGTCGAATCGACTCGCTCTCGGAATTCTCCAGTGTTTCGCTGAGCTCCCGGCGATCCGCGGCCTCCGCGCTGGCGGAGTGAAGCGATTTCAGCGTCGCTTCCGATTTCCCCGACTCGGAGCGGATGCGCAGTGCGAAGCCCGCACGATGAATGCGCCAATCATGGGTATCTAAGTACGTATCGAAGATCTGCAGAGTGGAGCGCGGTTCGAGCACCAGCCCGTCGATCGTACCGTGGTCGGCCAGCCAACGACGCACGGAACCGAGGTCCGTGGACGCCAGTTGCCATTCCACTTCGCGTCCATCCTTGTGACCAGGAGGTTCCTGTGATGCGGAACGGATGATTGATGACATTGATGTGACAGTTTAGAGCATCGCTGCGGCTTTTTCACAGCGCATGCCGCCCCGCGGCCGGAAGCAGCGCAGCAATTGCGCTGCGCGTCGGCACTCCGACGACGCTAACCCTATGGGCGCCCTCCAGAAGATCCCGCCTCCGGGCGATTCGGTATTTATTGTTGGAGCATTACGCGAAGCCCGTGGCGACGCCGCGCGGCACCGCTGGTAGCGCATAACGGGTACTTCGTCAAGCCCGGTGCTCATTGCCGCCGTCAGCGCGCTGGTCCCTGCCTCGCATCGGCGAGATACCCGGCTCGGCGGCGCTACTACCGCCGCCGCCGGGTCGCGTCGTCCTGACGCTTCGTCGTGAGCGGCCGGGCCGCGTGACCGAGCGGAACCTCCGTCGCGCGTCAACGGCGCCGCTGCCGGGCCGCGGCCGGTATTATCCCTGCGCGCGGACTTTGCGCCGCCCAGCCAATGACGTGGGGACGCGTCCCGCTTGCGGCGGAGGAGCGGACGCGGCCGCGGGCGCGGGCGCGGGCGCGTCGTTGGCCCGCGAGCGCACGCGGTAGTGGGCCACCAGGCCGGCGAGCTGCGCCGCGTTATCCACGATCGCTTGGCTCGCCGCGGCCGCTTGTTCGACCAGGGCCGCATTCTGCTGAGTGACCTCGTCCATCGAACACACGGCCTTGTTGACCTGCTGGACGCCGTTCGCCTGTTCCTGGCCCGACGCGGCAATTTCGCTCACCACATCGGCGACCTTCTTGACGCCGATTACAATTTCGCCGAGGACCTTTCCGGACTCGTCGACCAGCTTGGTGCCGTCGGCCACCTTGACGACCGAGTCCTGGATGAGCCCCTTGATTTCCTTGGCCGATGCAGCGCTGCGGGAGGCGAGATTGCGAACCTCCGAGGCTACGACCGCAAAGCCGCGGCCCTGCTCGCCCGCGCGGGCCGCTTCAACCGCCGCATTCAGGGCCAGCAGGTTGGTCTGGAAGGCAATCTCGTCGATGACTCCGATGATGTCCGCGATTCTCTTTGAAGCGGCATTGATCTCACCCATGGCCGCGACGGCCGAGGTCACCACGGCGCCGCCGCGTTCGGCTTGTGAGCGGGCGGCGACCGCGAGCTGGCTCGCCTGCGCGGCGTTATCCGCGTTGTTGCCCACGGCCGCCGCCATCTCCTCCATCGATGCGGCTGTCTCTTCGAGGCTGGCGGCTTGCTCCTCGGTTCGCTGACTGAGGTCGGAATTGCCGCGGGACATCTCGTTCGCGCCCGAGTGGACTTCGGCGGACATCAGTTTGATCTGCTCAACCAGCCGCATCATCGTGTCGACCAGCTTATTCGCACTCTCGCCCAGGGCGGCGATCTGGCCCGTCTTGCCCTGAAGATCGATTCGGCGGGTCAAGTCGCCGTCGATCGCCGCCTGCACGACGCCGCGCGTCTCCTGCACAGCCGCGTCGAGCGACTCGTTCATTCTCAGCTGGTCCGCAGTCATTTTGACCTGTTCACTGGCCATCCTGAACTGTTCCGTCATGTCGGTGGCGTATTCGACGATCTTGTAGGGCTTGGAGCTCAGATCCATGATCGGGCTATAGGTAGCGTGGACATGCACGTCCCGCCCGCCCTTGGCGACCCGCCTGTACGGACCCGCGTCGAACTCGCCCCGCCGCAGCTTCTCCCACAGCTCGCGGTACGCGCCGCCCGAACGGTCGGCGGCATTCAAAAAGATGCCGCCGTGCCGGCCGCTGACTTCCTCGAGCCGATAGCCGAACAGGGCCAGGAAATTATCGTTGGCGCTGCGCACGGTTCCGTCGAGGTTGTACTCGACGACCATCTGCGCCTTGTTGATGGCGGCGATCTGACCCTTGGCATTGAGGGCGTTCTCCAAGAGCGCATCCTGCATCCCCGCGAGGGCGCCGAGGAGTTGAGCGGTCTCGTCGCGGCCCGTGGCGTCGATCCTGTTGTCCAGCTTACCGCCCGCCACCGCGCGCGCGACTTCGATGGCGCGATCGAGCGGCCGAGTGATCGAACGCGTTGCAATCACGCAGATGGCCGCGCCAAGGAACAAGCACATGAGCGCGATCCCGATCTGCAATGTCGAGAGCCGGGTGCGGGTCGCGGACAGGGATTCCGCCGCCGCGTTGACCCGGTCGATCGTTGACTTGTTGAGTCCGTCGCTCGAGTCCTCCAGGCCGCGGACAGCCGTCTTGAAAACGCCGAACTCGCTGTTGGCCTCTTGGGTCGTCTTGATGAGGCCCGCGCGAATTCGCCCGACGGTCTGTTCGAATCCGACGGCGTATGATCGGGCGGACTCATCCATCCGGTCGAGCGTACCTTCGTCATCGGCGGTCAGGCCGAGCTTGCGGGCCGCGGCAAGTTCGTCGAGGAGCGCGGCATTGGTCGAATCCCACTTTTTCTTGTAGGAACCGAATGCCTCGGCATCGGCGAGATTGATGAAGGCATCTTTCTCGAAGCGCCGCTCGTTCAGAACCAACCGATCGATCGACGACGCACGCTGCGCCAACTGCACATCGTTGGCCACTGCATAATGAGCGGTGGAAAACATCGCGTTCAGGCCGAACACGCCGACGCCCGCGCAGGCCAGCAGAAGCCCGAGCATCAGGGCGAAGCCCAGGCCGAGACGTCCCAAAATTGAAAGATTCTTGAACACTGCTGACCTCATGCGGTGAATTCACGGACGCGAGGTGGCCGTCCGCCGCGACGGCGTCGCACCCAGATCGGCCTTCACAGGGCCTCGTGCTCAGTGTTTCGTCATGCCGGCCGCCTTACTTGAGGCCCGCAGGCCGCTGCAACTACCGGTGAAACCCTGAAAATCACCTGCCTTAGGCGGCGCATGCCGGTGCGAGTGCCAAGGAGCCGGATCGCAGCACCGCGGCCTTTTCTTCCCGCGTGCCGGAAGCTTGGCGGGAACACGGATACGGCGGCCTTTTCTTCCCGCGTGCCGGAAGCTTGGCGGGAACACGGATACGGCGGCCTTTTCTTCCCGTGTGCCGGATGCTTGGCGGGAATAAACGGATACGGGCTCCTTTTCTTCCCGTTTGTCCGAGGCTTAGCGGGAAGAAGAAGAGCGTGTTACGGTACCCGCCGTTGCGAACTGAAGTGCCGGTTGGACGGGGGAGACGTGGGCAGTGGCCCGCGGCCGGCTACGGCATGAGGACGGACATTCGATGAACGCACTGCACTACGGCATCGCCACTGCGGTCTGGACCGCGGGCGCGTTGCTCGCCGTCGTGGCTGCCGGATTCGCGACGGCGCTGATACGCGCGCGGCGCGAGATCGCCCAAATGCGCGAGAGCGACTCGCGCTTGCGCTTCGCGCTCCGCGTCTGCGATGTGGGAATATTCGACCACGATCATGGCACCGGCGCCATCCACTGGTCGCCCGAGATTTACCATCTGTATGGCCTGACGCCCGACGCTGCGGCGGATACCGCGGTCATCGTGCAGGGTGTGCATCCTGAAGAACGCGAGGCCGTCGCTCGGGCCATCGAGCGTGCTCATGACCCGCAAAGCGACGGTGTGTTCGACATGCAGCACCGCATCGTCCTTCCGGATGGCACGGTACGCTGGCTTGCGGTGCACGCATTGACGCTGTTCGAAGGCGATGGCGCATCCCGGCGGCCGGTGCGCACGGTGGGCACCGCTACGGATTTCACCGCGCGCAAGCGCATCGACGAAGCCTTGCAGCAGATTGTCCGCATCTCGAGCATTGGCATCTTCGACATCGAGCACCATCATGGCCGCATCTACTGGTCGGCCGAACAGCGCCAGAACTACGGACTTTCGGCTGATGAACCGGTAGCACCGGAGAGATTCCTGGACTGCGTGCACGCGGACGACCGCGCGGCAGTCGAGCTCGCCCTGCAACGTGCCCATGACCCGTCCGGCGACGGCCTGTTCGACGTCGAGCACCGGATCATTCGCCGCGACGGCGCGGTGCGTTGGCTCAGCACGCGGTCCCGCACGTTCTTCTCGCCCGGCGGCTTCGAACGCTATGCGAGCCGAACGATCGGCACCGCAATTGACGTCACTGATCGACGCAATTCCGAACAGCGGCTGCGCCAGCGCGAGCAGATCCTGAGCGCCGTCGTCAGTCAGTCCACGGACGGCATCGCCCTCATCGACACCGCAACGCTGCGGTTCGTCGAGTTCAATGATGCCGCCTGCCGCAGGCTGATGTATTCACGCGACGTGTTCGCGTCATTGACGCTTCTGGATCTCGCACCCGACGCCGCCGCCGCGAGCCGGGTCGGTGCGCAGATTGCGGCCCTGATGCGCGACGGCGGCGAACTCGGGCTCACCGCGCTCAAACGGCGTGACGGATCCCTGCTGCCGGTTTGGGCCACCGGCCGGCCGGTGGCCCATCACAACCGGGTCGATCTCGCGATGGTGTGGCACGATACGACGCAGCGCGGGAACATCGACCGCAGCAACCGCCAGCTCGCATCCCTGGTGCGGCACTCCCAGGATTTTATCGGCGTCGCCGCACTGGATGGCAGCACGGAATTCATCAACGATTCCGGACGCCTCCTGGTCGGGCTGGGACCGTCCGAACGGCCGCCGGGTGGCAAGATCCCGGATTTTGTTCACCCGCGGCATAACGATAGGCTCGCAGGCGAGGTGATACCGACGCTCGTCGCCACCGGCCGGTGGTCGGGCGAACTCGACCTGCGGCGCCTAACGGACGGCGCGGCGGTCCCTACGCTCACCGATGTGTTCGTCATCAAGGACATCAACGGCGAACCAATGTCCATCGGCACCGTAAGCCGCGACATCACGGACGTGAAACGCGCCGACGCGGAGCTGCGCCATCTCAACAGCGTCTACAGAACTCTCTCGCACACCAACCAATTGATCGTCCGTGCCGGCACGGAGGCGGAGTTGCTCTCGCGCATTTGCGACGTCGCAGTCGAGGACGCAGGCTTCGCTCTCGTATGGATCGCTCTGCCGGATCAGCAAGGTTTTCTGAGGATGGCGGCGGTTTCCGGGCCCGCCCGGGCGTACCTCGATGGGCTCAAAGTCAGCGCGGACGAGCGGCTCCCCGAAGGCCGCGGGCCCAGCGGCCTCGCGCTTCGATCCGGTGCACACGTCATCGTCAATAACATCGCATCCAGCGAGATCATGCGCCCCTGGCTGGACCGTGTGCGCAAGTTCGGCATCAAATCCTCGGCCGCCTTCCCGCTGTTCCGGTCGGGCCGGGTCGCCGGAATCCTGAGCGTTTACAGCACCGCGCGAGATCACTTCGGAGAGCGCGAGATCTCGCTGCTCGACGACATGGCGGCGGACGTCTCCTTCGGCCTCGACAGCCTCGAGCGGGCGGCCGCCCTCGGGCACAGCCGCGAACTGATCCGCGACATCGAGGCGGCCGTGCGCATCGGCGCATGCCGCTTGACGCTTCCGGAATGGTCGCTGTGGTGGTCGGAAGGCACGCCCGAGGTGCTCGGATTGCCGGTCACGGCCTGCGCCGATCGCGAGAGCCTGGAGGCTGCATTTGAACCGGAAATCGCGCTCATGCTGATCGGGGCTCTGGAGGAGGCGGCGCAGTCCGACGAGCCCATCGACATCGATCTGCCTCTTCGAATCGCGGCGCCGGCGGGCCGCTGGATCCGGCTGTTCGGCGTGTCGAAACGCCGCGATGACGGTAAAATCGAAGTCAGCTGCACGCTGCAGGACATCAGCGAGCACAAGCGATTGGAAGCCGAGGTCATGGCAGCCGCCGACGCCGAGCGGCGCCGCCTGGCCTCCGAGTTGCACGACAATCTCGGCCAGATCTTGTACGGGACGTCGCTGCTGCTCGGCGCGATTGCGCGGGAGGCGAAGGCGTCGGGGTCCGCGCTGTCTGCCAAGATCGACGAGTCGACGTGCGCAATGAACGAGGCGATGCAGGTGTGCCGGACTCTTGCGCATGGTGCGGCGCCGATCGTCGACGGCGGACTCACGGCGGCGCTGCGCGAACTTGCCACTCGAACCGCGGTAACCGGCGTAAAATGCGTCGCCGTCACCACGGACGCAGTCAACGCCATGATTCCCGGTGCTCCAGCGCTCGAGTTGTACCGGATCGCCCAGGAGGCGATCACCAACGCGGGGAGGGAATCGGTCTGCGCACGATGCGCTACCGGGCCGCGCGCGCCGGAGGCACGCTGGAATTGCGCTCGAAGCGGGGCCACGGCACGACCGTGCGGGTGCTCGTTCCGCTGCTCGCCGAGTCTAATCGGCGCGCCGCGAATTCCGAGCCCTAGCACTGCGTGGTGAATCTCTGCGCCCGATCGGAGTGCTCGTGCAGGTCACCGGCGGCAGAACGACCGCGTGATCGGCTGCGCAAGCCCCGGAGCCATAATTGTTCCCCTGTAGAGCCTTGGTTCCCCGGGGAGCCTTTATCCCGTGTGGAGCCGTTACCCCCCTGTTATGAAAAGTTCATGCAACTGTAGCGTTGTCGCCGAGCGCCGCCGGTAGTTTGCAAACGAGGATGCAGGAGAGCGCCGATGAATGCGAAGCTGCTCGGAGTCGTGGCCGTGGTCCTCCTGGGGGGGCCAACCGTAGCGGCCGCGGACACGATCTACGATTGGAGCTGGGTGGGCGGTGGCATCAACGCCTCCGGTACGGTTGACGTGCTCAACGGATACGTGCAGAGCGCGACGGGGACGATTTCCGGCGGAGGATTGCCGGGCAGCGAGAGCCTGAGTTTGATTACCGCGGCGTCTCCTGGAGTCATCAGCAATCCCGACCCGGCGAATCCTGCGCCCGGAAGTTTCGTCTTCCAAACAGGAGGCGGGGATAATTTTGAAGGTGACACTGTCTGGAACGCGAACGGTCCGGATCCCTACGGTCTCGTCCTCGCCGTCGGCAACAGCGTCAACGCCACCACCGGGGCGGCCGAATACGCCTTCAATCCGTGGATCAATTCTGACGGATCCGCCCAAGCCAGCCTGGCCGGCAACGGCGGCAGCGAGGGGCGAATCTATACGGTGAACCAGAGCGGGACTTTCTTGGTGAGTGCCGTGCCGTTGCCGGCTGCGCTGCCGCTGCTGCTGTCCGGCGTCGCCGGACTTGCCGGTCTGGCCCGCCGCCGCAGGCCGTCCCGCGCCTGAATCGCGCCGGCAATTCACCGTCAGCCGCCTGAATCGCGCGGGTTCCCTGCCCCTGACAATCCCCGGCTTCGTGCCGGGGCGTTCGTTGTGGGCTGCGACAATTCCCTGAGGCAATTCCCTATCAGCCGCCTGAATCGTGCGGGTTCCCCGCTACTGAAAATCCCGGGCTTCATGCCGGGGATTTTGTTTTGGGCTGCGACATTTCCCTATCAGCCATAGGCCGGGACCTGCGTCACAGGCGAACGGCGGGCGTTGAGACTTTGGCTAAGGAAACCGGCCGGAGGTGCCGATATAAGAATTGATTTAGGAAGCTTGTCCGTTTCCAACAATGGATATCGACCAGGATTGGGAGCTCAGTGCA
>JBEKYO010000068.1:0-22192 GCA_049510875.1 Steroidobacteraceae bacterium | reverse complement strand
TGGTGGGGCGCATCCGGTTGAGCGGGGATACCAGTTTCGGAGTTTGACTCGAGCGATAATCTCACCCGGTCGGTATGGCGCGATGGGCCCCGGGCCACTGCTTTGTCGAGCCGCGAGATGCGCGATCCGCCTTGGCCGCCTTGGGTTTGACCCTAATATCGGGCGTCGAATCAGCGGCTTGCGCGCTTGCAGCCTGCAAAATCGCGGGGACTCGCGACTCGCGGTTACACGCGCTGCGGGTCGGGCAGCGTCGAGCGCAGCTGGATGCCGTCGTGCTCGCCAATGAGCGCGCAGAGCCAGTTGACGAACACGCGCACCCGGCGCGAGAGATGACGGCTCTGGGGATACACCACGTGCAGCGGTGAAGGCTCGGGGAACCACTCGCCGAGCACCAGGTCGAGCGCGCCGCGCTCCATCGCTTCCTTCACCACGAACGCCGGCATTTGCGCGATGCCGAGTCCGGCTTCGGCGGCGCTCACATAACTGTTCTCGTCCTCGAGCGCGAGGTGACCCGGAAAGACCGCGTGCACCCGCTCGCCGTCCTTGGAGAAAACCCACTCCACCGTCTCGCCGGTTCGGGGTGAGAAGTGGTTGATGCAGCGATGCTGTGCGAGCTCGCGCGGATGGGCCGGCCGACCGTGCGCAGCGAGATACGCGGGCGCGGCACAGGTGGCGTAGTAGAGAAAGCCCACGCGCCGCGCCACGAGATTGGCCTCGGCGATCTCGCCGATCCAGAGCGCGCAGTCGATTCCCTCCGCGACCAAATCGAAGTGGCGTTCGTTGCAGGCGAGCGCGAGCTCGAGGTCCGGATACTCGGCGAAGAAGCGCGGCAGCGCGGGGATGATCACGGAGCGGGCGATCAGGGTGGGCGCATCGACGCGGATGCGGCCGCGCGGCGCGGCCGTCCGCTGCAACAGCAACTCCTCGGCGTCCTGGACCTCGGCGAGGATTGCGACGGCGCGCGGGTAGTAGGCGGCGCCGTCCGCGGTGACGCTGACGCGGCGGGTGGTGCGGTTCAGCAGCTTCACACCGAGCGAGGCTTCGAGCCTTTGGATGAGCGTGGTCGCCGTGGCGTTCGGAATCCCCAGACTCTCGGCGGCACGCGCGATCCCGCCGGTGTCGGCGATGCGGACAAAAAGGGCCATGGCTTGGAGCTTGTCCATGTGTATTATTCAGAAATTGGAATAGTTAATTCAACACAAGCACTTTATTCCAGTTAGTGTGAATAATAAAGTGTGGCTGAGTTTGTCAACCCGGAGGACACCGATGAGCGAGACGATCAAAGCCGTGAACGACCAGAGCTTCGCAGCCGAGGTACTGCATTCGCCGAAACCCGTGCTGGTGGATTATTGGGCCGAGTGGTGCCGACCCTGCCGAATGATCGCACCGCTCCTCGACGCATCGGCGACGGAGTATGCCGACCGGCTGACCATCGCCAAGTTGAACGTGGATGAGAGTCCGGCCACCCCGAGCCGCTACCGGGTGCGCGGCATTCCCACGCTCATGCTCTTCAAGGACGGGCAGCCGGTGGCCACCCACGTCGGCAGTCTCAGCAAGGGACAACTGCACGCGTTCATCGAGCAGCACACGTGAGGATGCAGCGAGAGGCCGGTCGACCACGCGGTGGAAGCTAGCCGATCCTCGAGTCTCGCGCTGAGCACATGATGCTTCTCTGAAGCGAATTGCTCATCAACGGGTATGCCTAAGTGGCGTGCCGCGCGGAGTACGCTCCGGCACGCACATCGAGATCGATGACATCCGCATCGACAACGTCCAGGACTGAACCACGCGCCAAGTCCTCGAGTTGCCGCAATCCGCCATCGGCATCCCAAGACTTGATATCAAGGAGTAGGCTTGGAAATGGCATACGCGGACAGACTCTTGCCTGCGGGCACAATCAACAATCGGTCCGCCACGGCAAGCCCCGTCAGTGGTTGTGTGACGTCCTGCTCATCCGGCCCGTTGATCGCCGGACCGGTAATAGACCAAACCTGTTTCCCACTCTTGCCCTCGACGGCATACAGGGTGCCGTCGCTCGATCCGATGAAAACTACCGGGCCGACCACTATCGGCGCAGTGACGAGCCCGCCGGCACCCGCGAAACTCCACAGCACGGCGAGCGTGGACAGATCGACTCCCTGAAGCGTGCCATCATTCAAGAAGTACCCTCGCGTGTCCGTGATTGCCGGCGCCGGTCCGGCCGAAAACCGTCCCAGCAGCGCGCCGCTCTTGGCTTCGAAAATATAGCCGGTCGGAGAACTTATCGGGTCTCGCACGTAGAGTTTTCCGTCGTTTAGAACCGGCGTCTTGCCGCCCCCGCCCTCGCAAAGGCCGGAATAATGCCAAAGGGGGTGGCCGGTTGTCGGCACGAAATCGTAGACCTGCGGACAGACGTACGACACGAAGACACCGTCCTTCGCCACGGCCGGCGAGCTGTTGTCGCCATTCTCGACATTCTCAGTCCACACCACGGCCCCGTTTTTTTCATCGACCGAATAGACCGTGCCGCCTACGCCGGCTCCTCCCACATACACGAAACCTTCGTAAGCGGTCGGGGGAGAGCTGAAGGCGCCCTGCCCGGGCAGTTGAACACTCCAACCGGCCGCTCCGGTTGCGGCATCGAACGACATCAGAACACCGTCGAAGTTGACCACGTACACGGCGCCGTCGGCGTACGTGGCGTTGGACCAGAAGTAAGTGCCGCTGATGGCAATTGGCCCCCACAACGTCTTGCCGGTGCGCGCATCGAAGGCATAGAGCAGCGTTCCGTACTTATTGGCATTAGCCACTGCCTTATTGACATTAACCACTGTGACGAAAACGCGGCCATCCACGATGAGCGGGTACGATATGAGACCGGGCAAGCTGATCGTCCACAGCGCTGTGCTGGGGAACACGAGGTCGCCGGTCACTTCTCCAACGCCACGGTGATCCGGAGTGATCTGATAGGCCGTCGCCGGCTGCGGTGGCGTCGCGGCGGCGCGTTGCGAGAGCATGGCGCAGCAGCTAAGGCAGGCAACACTAATGATGCGCATCTAATCTCCGTGTGTGGCCGTGAAGTTGAAAAAGAGCCTGCTCGATGCTTGGGCCGAAGTCAATCCAAACAATTCGCGCGAAAATCGACGCCCTCGCGTTTCAGAGAATCATCGACCTCGCAAAAGTAGTCACCGATTGCGGTCCGTGCGCTGAACGTGACACCCCGCGGTCGCATTACGTGACGATCCCGATTATGTATAAAGCACGTTCGCGATCGCTGGGTGCGCGCCTAAAAGCGCTGTAATGCACGCTCGGCCGCGTCCGGAATGTGATCTGAGAGGGATTTTCCGAACGTCCTACGCGAGTGTGAGCGGTTGTCCCTAGCCCGGGGCGGGGAGATTGGCTAACAATCCGAAGCCATGAATTTGCGAGATTCACCAGGAACCGACTATCCGGCCCGCGTGGCTGTCGAGGCCGCGCAAGTGGCGCTCGATGCCGGCCTGACCTATGTGTCGGACCGCGAACCCGGCATTCGCCGCCGGCGGCGTGGCAAGGGATTCAGGTACTTCACCCCGGAAAACCGTCCGCTGCGCGCGCCCGATGTACTCAAACGCATCGCCAGCTTGGCCGTACCGCCTGCCTATCGCGACGTGTGGATCTGCATGCGGCCGCACGGTCACCTGCAAGCCACCGGCTGGGATGCGCGCGGCCGTAAACAATACCGCTATCATCCGCAATGGCGGCAGGTTCGCGACAGCTCCAAGTTCGATCGCCTGGTGATGTTCGGCGAGGCGTTGCCGAAGTTGCGGCGCAAGCTCAAGCGCGACCTGGCGCTGCCCGGCCTGCCGCGCGAAAAGGTGCTCGCAGCCGTGGTCACGCTCCTCGATACCGCGAAAGTGCGCATCGGCAATACCGAATATGCGCGCGACAACAAGAGCTTTGGCCTCACGACGCTGCGCAACCGGCATGTGCGTTTCATGAGTGATGGCCGCGCGGTGTTGAATTTCCGCGGCAAGGGCGGCGTTCAGCACGAAGTTCATATCGGCAATAAGCGCATCGCCCGAATTGTCCGACAGTGTCAGGAGCTCCCGGGACAGCATTTGTTCCAATACGTCACCGACGCGGGTCAACGCTGCCCCATCGGATCTGTACAAGTTAATGACTACCTGCGCGAGGCCATGGGCGAGGACTTTACCGCCAAGGATTTTCGCACCTGGGGTGCGACCTTGCGCGCGGTATGCTTGCTGGCCCGCACCGTGTTGCCGGAGAAACGCAGCGACCGTGCCTTCAAGAGCGAAATCGTCAAGGTCGTGAAACAGGTGGCCGCGGAACTGCGCAATACTCCTGCCGTATGCCGCAAGTCCTACATCAATCCCACCGTGTTCGAGGCGTGGCGCTCCGGCGCCATCCATCGAACTTTCAACGGCAATCTCACGCTCGCGGCGCCGCGCAGGGCCGAGACTCTGGTGCTCGAGTTCCTGCGTCGCGGGATCAGGTGACGCGCGCCTGACGTAGGCGTGCGAAGTCCCCCTTCGCATCTCTCGCATCTCTCGCATCTCCGCATCCTGATTCGCTTGGATGACGCCGGGGCGATCGCGTTGGCGCAACCGATCTCAATCGGCAATAGGGGCAAGGGCTTGTCGGAGCGTAAGAACAACCCTACGAATACTCGTTTGCGCGGCGCTTTTTCCGCGAGTAGGTGAACCGTTGGTAATGCCTGGGTGTCAACCCATTGTCATGCGATGCGTTGTTTGACAAGGCAGCATATCGAGGGCACTCACATGAAGGGCAGATTCTTCGGCGCATCTATGTTGTTCGCGATGTCGGTACCGGCGTTGGCGCAATACGCGCAGCCCGCCGCCGGTCCCGCGGGCGAGCCCGCGATATCGCCGAACCGCGGCCAGGACCAGCAACAGCTGTCGAGGGACCGGTACGAATGCTACGGGTGGGCGAAAGCTCAGAGCGGCTACGATCCGTCTCAGCCCGGTAACGGCACGAACCCGGACCCGTATCGGCGTGCCTTTACGGCCTGTATGACCGGACGAGGCTACACCGTGAGCTACGGCACCTCGCCGCCTCCCGCCCCGGCCGCCGCGCCGCCTCCCCCGATGCGCGCGCAGTCCGTGTATGTGCGGCAATACTGGTGGGAGTCGCCGGAGCTCGTCTACCGTCCCGTGCATTTTGCGATCGAGGGGGGCTATACCGGGACCGCCGGATCGACCGGCGACAATCTCAACGACGGCGGCAACATCGGTGTCGGGATCAGCGTTTTTCCGTCTCCCTCGGTACCCGTCGGACTGCGCATCGACGGCAGCTGGAGCCGCTTCGATGCGGGCAACGCCTACTTCGATACCAGCGGTAACTATTACATGCACAGTCACGAGAACATTTACGGCGGCGATGCCGACCTGCAATTCAATCTGGCGCATCCGTCCTCTCGCTACCAGTTCTACCTGTTGGGCGGCGCAGGCTGGTATCGCGAGCAGTACGTCCTCGATCAGTTTGCGGCCGGCTGTGGCTTCTATTATTGCGGTTCGGTTTTTGGGGGTGAACAGTCGAGCACGACGGGATGGCGCAGTTCCTGGAATGCCGGTTTCGGCAGCGAGTTCGCGATGCCGGGCGGCACCTCGTTCTTCGTGGAAGCGCGCTATCAGCGCATCGCGCCTCACAACAGCGACATGCAATTCGTGCCGATACGGATCGGCATACGGTTTTGATGCGGCGCTCAATTCGGCTGCAGCGCGGCGTGCAACGCGGCCACCACTAAGAGAAGGACGAACAAATATTCGCTGCGGAGGGAGCTCCTCATTAGGGAAGGACGTGGCCGCTCGCGGATTGCTTAACTGATGTGTTCCTCGAATTGGCCACTGAGCTTTCGATAAAGTGCCTTCGCCAGCGGGTCGTATCCAAAGAAGGCGACCGCGGCATCCATCCAAGTCATCGGCCGCGAGCGGGCGAGATCGCGCGCGCTTCTTAGCAGCTGCGACGGCACCGACGATGGAGAAGGGTCAAATACGTCGGCCTCGTGAGTATCCGGCTGCTCCGCGTACACGCTGCGGGTCACCTTCGAGAACACATGCTTGCCGCCACTCGTCTCGTAAATCCGATACTCGTGCCACTGCCCAGTGGGTGCCGAAGGCGGCGCCGCGGAGGCGAGCAGCGTTCCGGCAAATGCCAGATCCGCTTTGCCGTCTCTAATGACAATGTGGTCTTTGCGAACCCCGACGTCGGCGTCGTCGTCGAGCGCAGGTAGGCGGCCCTGCATTTTAATTTTGGCCTCCGAGACTTCCTTGCGCGGAGAGTTCTCCCGATCTTTGGACGATGGCTTTGGCTCCTGACCGCGAATCGTCTCACCACGCACCAAGACTGTGGTGGCTTCATGGTGCGACGCATCGTCGGCGGGTTCACGGGCGCCGGCGGTTTCGCTGGCTCGCTTGGCGTCGGAGCTGGTTCGGCTGGCGTCGGTCGTTTGCCCGCCTCGGTTTACCGGGGGCTCGGAGAATTCCTCAGGGCGTTCAGAACTCATGAGAATGGCCTCGCTAGGTCGCGGTGAAAGACTGAAGCCTGCACCTAAGCCATACCGTGTTCAGCCAGAAATTGGCGCTGCCTGTCGTAAGCGCGCGCTCACATGCCCGTCGCCTCCGGGAGCCATTGGACCCCTAAGGGTGTAGGCTAGCGCGGAGCAGGGGACAAAAGACCTGAACGGGACCGGCTATGGCAGACGAGTTCAATAACTGGGGCAATCCCGTGCCGTTGCATCCTGCGGATGCGCAGCGGACTCCGGAGGCGGGTTGGCAAACGCCTGTGAATACACCGTTCGTGCCCACCTTGATGCCGCCGGCCTCCATGCCGCCTCCATCGTACATTCCCAATTCCCAGAGACTGCCCGCGGCAGAGTTGCCGGGCGTCATCGCACGCGGGATCAAGGGAGACTTCCTCCTGAATGTGATCTTTGTCGGAGTCTTGTGGGAAGTCTGGGTGTGTCTGTATCCGTTGGCAGCCTTGGCGGGGCTTTACACCTTCGTGCTGGCACTGCCTTTCCTACGGCGTGCGTTGCCGGATTCGCCCATCATCGGACCGGGACTCTATGCGGTGATTCTCGCTCCAGTGGCGGCCCTCATTGTGTTGTGGAGCGTGAGTCGTCTGGAACATGTGTTCGCGCGCAACCTGCTATTTCGGGTCATTCGCCACGGCGTGCGTTTGCTGTTGCTGGCGGCGCTAACCCTGCTGGTCATTCAGAAGACGCAGGGTCATCCTTACGATCCGTCCCTCGCCGAGGCGTACCGCATTCTCGGCTCGCCGCAAAATCTCACCATCGTAGTGGCTGTCGTCATCGGCTCCCATTTCGCGCTTTGGAATTGGCGCTTCGCGCGGGAGTTTTGGCATCGACGCCTCGAGAGCGCGCGCTTGCGTAAGCCCAGCGCGTCGGTGAGCCGCGCCGCGATCGATCTCACTCGCTACGCGGGACGCGCTAACGGTCACTAACGCGTCTTGCGAAGACTTGATCGCGACGTGCTTCCTCATGGGTAGTCAATTCGCAATCAAACACGGTACGCGATCGAAGGCGCATCGACACCTGGCGGCTTCCATATGAGCAAGATTGCAACAAATATCGCACACGAAATACAGGTACTGGCCAGTAAGCCGAGGCCGATGCCGCTGCCCTCCGAGAAGGCGAGCCAATCTCCGGCTGTGGTGCCGGCCGAGCGGATCGCAATGACCGCGAACCAGTAGCTTGCCTTGGTCCGCCAACGCGTGGCAAATCCGCCGGCGAGTGTCGCTGCGACTACCGCGCCGAGCGCGACCGTGCCCCAACCTGTGCCGAGATTGAATACCTCCGCAGTGCAATCCCCTAGGGCGGTGCCAAGAGTTCCCGCGGTCATCATGGACGCCCAGTACCAGCCGTCGGCGAGGGGTTTGGGGTAGCGTCCACGCTCCGTGTCATTGGTGCGCATGGATGCGGCAAGCACCACCAATACCTGGAGCGCTTCGAGAGCCGCGATGACCCAGGAATAGTCAAGATTGAATGTGTGGGTCGCGAGATCCGCGGCATTGGTGGCCGCGGTTCTCACCACGATGATGGCCGCCCAGTACCAGCCCTCGGAGGCGCGAGCGCGTCTTTCTGCGACCAAGATGGCGGCAGCCACCAGCGCCAGGGGAAGCAATCCAATCCAGTGGCCGAGGTGGAGATACAGGGACACGAAATCACCCAGGTTGCAGCCGGCGACACTGGCTGTGCACAGGGCGACCCAGTAGCGGATTCCGAGTTCCGGCGTGCTTTTCTCTTGCATCGACGGACCTTAGTGAAGAGCGGCCCAAGCCAAGCCATCCACATGCCTGCCGGCGTCGATGACGCGTTCGACGGTCCAGTCCGACAGCTTGATCATGGCGATCTTGCCGCTGCGTCCGCAGGAGACATAGGCGGCGTTACCGCTCGGAGCCACGAGAATCGCGATGGGTCTGGGAGGGACCTCGATGGTACGGATCACTTGCAAGGTCTTTAAGTCAACCAAAGCCACCTGAGAGGTTTGGGGCAATGCCACCAGGAGCCACCGGCCGTCGAGCGTAGGGGCGGTGCCGTATCCGGTTGCGGGAAGTGAAATCCAGGTCTTCACGCGGTTGGTCTCGGTATCGATGGCGGCCAACCGCGGCTTCATCTGGTCGGCCGCAAAGACCATTCGATCGTCGGCGGACACGGATATCCGCTCTGTCTTTTCCGAGATGGGTATGATGGCAATCAGCTTGCGCGCCGTGAGATCGAGGACCGACACCGTCCCCGGGCCTACGTTGGATACGTAGCCAAAGCGCCCGTCATGGGACAGCGCCAGCATGTGCGACTCGCTTTGACCCGTGGGAATCACGCCAACAATCGTTAGAGTCTGGGGATCAACAATCGTTATCGTATGGTCGAGCTCCGTCGTGACATACAGCAGTCCGTCGTGCCGATTCAGGAGCACGCAGTGCGGGCGTACGGGGTGCCCGAAGTCGAGTCGATTGATGATCTTGCGGGACGCGAGGTCGATGGCGACCAGTTCCTGACCATCGGAACCCGGCTCGCCGACGCTGGAATTGCCGTAGATCGGGACATACGCACGCCTGCCATCAGCCGAGGCCGCGACCTCATGACCCGTGATGTCTCCCTCCAAAGCCTTCCCCAGCTCTATGCCGGTTCGAGGGTCGAAGACGCTAAGGGAGGCTTCCCCTTGGTTTGCCGCCAACAGCACGGCGATACCGGTCTCGGCCGCGGTCGTTTTGGCGTCCGCGGAAACTCCGACCTGGATCACGAGGAGTCCAAGCATGAGACCGAACAGCGATGGGAGATGGTGATGGCCGCAACAGCGAAAGCGAGGCATGGCGTAGGCACCCCGATGAAGCTACAATGTGTTCTACCATAGACGAGACGTATCGTCTTGTCAAAAAAAGAGTGAAATTCAAATTGAAGAAACCCAGTAAGACCGCCAGAATGCCTCGCGCCCGTGCAAGGAGTGAGCCGCACGTCGGCAACCGCTACGGCCGGAGCGAGGCGGCACGTCAGGCTGTTCTAGAGGCGGCCGACAATTTGCTCGTGGAAATCGGATTCGCCGCCATTACCGTCGAGGGCATCGCTGCCAGGGCGGGGGTCGGAAAGCAAACGATTTACCGCTGGTGGAAGTCCAAGACCGATGTGTTGCTGGACGCTTTTTTGGAGGATGCAGCACAGCACCTGAACCCGCCCGACACAGGAAATCTGCAAGCCGACCTTTGCGCGCATCTTCACCAGTGCGCACGGTTCTTCGAACGCTCCGATGCCGGCGCCGTGTTCCGCGCACTGATTGGAGAGGCTCAGCATGATGCAGCTCTCACCAAGCAGTTGCGTTCAAAATACCTGGATCAACAGCAGGCCCGCGATCGATTACCGCTGGTTCGTGCGGTTGAGCGCGGCGCAGTACGCGCCGATCTTGATGTCGACAGTGTCATGGACGCCCTGATGGCTCCGATCCACTATCGAATTCTCGTGACTGGGCAGCCGGTCACTCGTCCCTTCACGGACAATCTCGTTCGACACGCGCTCGCTCAAATCGGGGTGAGCTCATCATGACGCAGCTCGTCCCGACGCATGACGGCAGCCGCGCCAGGGGGTGGCGATGGCGCACACAATGCCCCAAGGCCGGGCGCCGTCGATGGCGTCCTCCCCCAGCGAGCGCGGCTTGGAATTACTCCTTGACCGTGAACGCGACGTTGCTCGACAGCGTGGTGCTCGGCGTCGTCACTGTAACCGTGCCCGTGGTCGCACCCGCGGGCACCGTGGTCGTGATTTCCGACGCGGAGACCACGGTGAACGCCGCCGCCGTGCCGTCAAAGGCAACGGCGGTTGCGCCCTTCAAGCTTGTCCCGAGAATCTTGACGCTGGCGCCCACTGCTCCGGTTGCCGGCAACGCTTCCACGAACGGGGGTAGGTCCATGGACAAACTAAAAACCGTGCCGAACCCGCTGGCACCGCCATACTCGGTCGTCCCGTACAAGACCCCATTCGTGTGCTGCACCAAACCCGCGTTCGGAATTTCGCCATCCGCACACCCGCTTAGCGCACAGAAGCTGTACAGCGTCGTCAGCGTGCCGCCCGGGGTGATTTTGAAAATGGTGCCGTGACCGTTGGCGCCGCCGCTGGTATTCGTCCCGTAGAGGTTGCCGTCGCTGGCCTGGATCAAGGGGTACCCCGACCCGGTACCATCCGGGCAGCCGGTTTGCGTGCAGAACGTATATAGCGTGGTCAGCTTGCCGTTCGTGGTGACCTTGAACACGGTGCCCGAACCAGGACTTCCGCTGCCGCCGTACGTCGTCGTGCCATACAGATCCCCGTTGGTGGCCTGAACCAAGGCAGCGGTCGGGTCGGCGCCATCCGGGCAGCCGCTCTGCGCGCAAAAACTGTACAGGGTCTTCAGCGTGCCGCCCGGCATGATTTTGAAGATGGTGCCCGACCCCGGGTTGCCGTTGCCGCCGTATTCGGTCGTCCCGAACATACTCCCGTCGGTGGCCTGTACCAAGCCCGCGAAGGGTTCTTTTCCATTCGGGCACCCGCTTTCGCTACAGACGAAACTGTACGGCGTCGTGAGCGTTCCTCCCGCAGTGAACTTGGAAACCGTGCCTGAGTTGGCGGTGCCGTCAAGCTCCGTCGTGAAGTAAAAGTCCCCATTGGTTGCCTGAATCAAGGGATTGAGATATTCGCCGACCACGCATCCGGGTTCGTCACAGAAACTTTGCAGCGTGGTGTGGGTGCCGTTCAGCATGATTTTGAAAAACGTGCCCGTGGCGTTGGCGCCGCCCGACTCGGTAAACCCGTACAGGTTCCCATTGGTGGCGAGAACCAAACTGTAGACCGGATCCCAGCCATCCGTGCAGTTGGTTTGCGCGCAGAAACTGTACAGCGTGGTCAGCGTGCCGCCCGTGGTGATTTTGAAAACCGAGCCCAGACTTTGAGTACCGCCTCGGGGGGAGTTCCCGTACAAATCCCCATTCGTGGCCTGCACCAAGGCACCGTTTGGAGCCAAGCCGCCCGCGCACCCACCTTCAGGGCAGAAACTGTACAACGTGGTGAAGGTCTGCGCATGGGCGGCAGTTCCAAGGCACACCGACACCGCGCACAACATCGCGAGTACTTTGAACAATCTCATGATGATCCCTCACCGGTTGATTGCCTTGATATCCATGACACGGGTGAGGGGAATGTGATCCCTTCACGACGAGTCGCCCGGATAGCAACCGCTGTTAGTTTTTCGAGTCCTAGACTAACTCCGCTGGTGAGGTAATTCAAATCCGGCGCCCATTTTGCCCGTGTAGCACTGACGGCATTTCACCGGACGAGTTACGTGCGCACGGAACTCGCAAACCGCGTAAGACAATTGTCCGCCAGTGGTTCGATGCGATCGCGCTGGCGGTTGGTTTCATAGAACGGAGGCAATGCATCCCTGCCACCCAGTCCGCTATGAGCGTTATTATGTCACTCATGAAGGACATCACCTGCCAAACCCCGAGCAGCTAGGGAGAGCTAACCGATCGAAACGGTAAGAAAAGAGTCTCTCCCAAAACGCACTCGCCTTGGGGGTTCAAAAGAGTTCCCTTCTTGTCGTTCGACAAGGCGATGACCTGTATCGGCGGCGGCACCGCCGGTGCGGCAGTCTTCGGTGCGCGCGACGGACACAGCACCAATAAGGTAAGCCGCCTGCAGCGCAAATGACGCGGCTACCGCACATGAACGGTGCACTCCCGGTCTCCGATGATAAACGTGAATGCGCGATGGTTGCGGTCGGCCCCTCTGAGGTCGCTAACTAATAGTGAAACTTGTAGCGCAGCTCGGCGTAGACCTGGAATGGATTGTTCCAGTGTACGCCGCCGAAGGTCAGGCTATTGTCGGTGAGCAAATGCTTGTTGCTGAGGTTCAGAGTGGTGATCGACACAGACAGATCACGGCTGATGTTGCGGCCCGCGGTCAAGTCGAGCACTGTGTAGCTAGTCAGGTGGGTCGGTGGTGCGAAACCGTTGGACAGTCCCGAATTGACCGACAGGTTGGAACCGACAAAGAACCCAAGCGGCAGCTTCCCGTTGTACCCAAGATTGGCCGTATTACGCTGATCGTGGTCGAGCCCGATGGGGGGGTAACCGCAGGCAGTGCCGGGGACCACGAGACCTCCGGTGATGGCCCCGAAGCACTCCGCCGTCTGGTTCGAGTAGGCGAGATGCACCTGTCCGTACGGCCAGAAGGCGGGTGAGCGCACGGTGAGCTCGCGCCCCTCGATGAGCGCCCCCTGGTCCGTGATCGGCAGGTAGATGTCGGATTCGCCGAGCGGGTTGTGGTCGAAGAAGTTGGTCGACTGAGTAACGAAGTAATCCGCCTCGATAGTCCAGCCCTGCACCGGGATCGTCACGCCGAACTGGCGCTCCGTGTCGCGTTCTCCGCGCAGCGGCAGGAACGCAGTGTCACTCGCGGTTGCGTAACCTACCAGGGGCCCAGTGAGCGTCTCCAGCGGCGGGGCCTGGTAGTACTTGCCCCAGAAGGCGCTCAGCACCCAGTCCAGCCGCGGCAGTTGGACGGTCGCACCGAACCGTGGGTCGGTAGTGTTCTCGGTGATGCTGCTGCTCTGGAAGTGTGACTGGCGTACGCCGGCCGACAGGTTGAGCCACTGCGTGACTTCGAAGGTATCCTGCAGCCAGGCAGTGATGAGGCCGCCGGTCGGACTCTCCAACTCCCTGAGCGTCGGCGAGCTGTTGCCGGTGAATGCCAGATCGAAGTCTGCCTGATCCTGCTGGGCGAACCCAAAGACGCCGACATCCAGATGATTGTGGCTGCCATTCATTCGCAGACTCTCTTCGCCGCCCTCGTATTGCGAGCTGTGGTGATAGGTAGTGATGGTCGGATAGTCGCCGACGCCCCCGTCATAATCCGCCCGTTCGAAGTGATACATCAGCGAACTCGTGAGAACCGCCTCATTCGCGAAGGTGTGCGTCCAAGAAAGAACCGCGAAATTGTCCGCTTCACCCTGCGCGTCGCCGAACTGCCCGACGCATTGGGGGTCGTCGGGGAGCGGCGCCGTGCAGTTCGGTATCTGATAATCGTCCTGCCGCAACTGGGTGACGAAGCTCACCGCATCTCGCCCAGTCGGGTTGTACTGCAGGTTGGTGAACGCACCGTACCCGTGTGTCTGGTCATGGATCACCTGGGAGTCGGGAGTTTGCAGGCCGAGATTGCTGCGATTGCCCTCGACACTCGCATAGTACGCGAAGTCGGTCGTGTGGCTCGCGACGCTCATGTAGTCGTCGGTCTGGCCAAAATTCCCCGCCGTGAAGTCGAGCTCGGCTTGGTTGTCCCTGCTGAAGCCGCTCTTCGGGATCACGTTGAAGATGCCGTAGGTGCGGTCACCCTCGTCCGCCAAATAGCTGCCGCGCTCGACCCCTAGGGTCTCCACGTCCTGAGGATTCAAGGCTGGGCCAAGGTTCTCCGCGATGTTGGTGTTTGGAATCTCAATCCCGTTCACAAGCCAGTTCGTCTGATGGCCGCCGCGCATGTGCAGCATGTCGTGAGCTTGGTACGCCCCCGGCACGTAATCGGTGATCATGGCCAGACTATTGACATTGGTCGCTCCCGGCGTGTTCTCGATCTCCTCCTGGCTTACCATCGTGATCGGCGTGACCGAGGCGACGACCGGCAACCGCACCGCTGTCACCCTTACTTCGGCGAGTTCCGAGGGAGGCTGCAAGACGATGTTCGCGAACGGAAAATATCCCGCCTTCACCGTGACCGCCTGACTGACCGAAGCGAAGTCGCGCTGCGAGATGATGAGCATGTACTCGCCGATCGCCACCGTCGGAAAAGCGAACCGGCCCGTCGAGTCCGTCTGCCGCTCTGTGGTCACGCGCGCGGCGGATTCGAGCACCACCTTCGCTCCCGCTACCGGCCGGTCGCTCTCGTCCCGGACGATGCCACTCACCGTGCCATAGGCGGCGGCCCAGCCACGCACCGGAAGAAGGAACATGAGAAGCACGAGGACTGCCGCCCCGTAGGGGATCAAGTAAGTTCGAGGCCGCCGGAGCCGTTCCAAGCGCTGGGCGGTGCAAGTGATCTGCTGCAGCGAGTTGGGAGTATCGGTGAGCGCGGTCTTATTGTGCGCTTCGCGGGCGACGCCCATCAGTAGGATGCCGGTGATGAGGCGCTGCGGAATCGAGCCGCGCACCAAAGGGTAATGAGCCATGATGGCCTCGCTCCAACCCAAGAATTAAAAGGGATGCGCCGACGCAAACCGCGGAAACGCGACTTGCATCAGGCGCAGCTGATTTTCAAGGTCAGGCGAGGTGCGGGGGACCGCGGGACGAAGGTAGGCGTTTGGGTCCGAAACCGAGGAGAGTCTGAGTGATGGCCGCTGGCAATCGCGGGCGCTCGAATGTCGCGCCGCCCGCCAGCACCGGCAGAGTTGGCAACGGAGCAGGTCCGCCGCTCTGTGCGTAGGGACAGGGTGGGTCGCCGTGCGCTCCATGCTCGTGGCCAGCGTGACCCATCGCCATGTGCATATGGTGGTGGCTCGCCGGCATCGCACCGGCCGGCATGGCGGGCATGGCGGGCATGGCGGGCATGGCGGGCATGGCGGGCATGGATGCATCGGGATCACACAGAACGAATGCCAGATGGCCATCCACTGGCGCCAGCATGAAGCCGGCCGGCACCAACCCGCGCAGGAGCACGAGTCCGAGGACGAGCAAAGAGGCCCAGCCGGGTTTCTTAATGTGGCGCATCGCTTTCATCGTATTGCTGATTCCAGAACGATTAGCGCAAGCCTTTCGAGGCGTCAGCGCTATTTTGCCACCTTTGAGCACGGCGCGCGCGCTCCTCTTATGCTGTGGGTCCGTCGCGGATAACCGGCGCCAGTAGGCGGCTTCGCAGCATTACAACCGCCATATAGAGTAGGGTGGTATGCTATAAGATGCCATGAGTCATACCATTCGCGAACAAAAGAAGCTGTTGGCGCGCGTGCGTCGCATTCGGGGCCAGATCGACAGCATCGAACGAGCCCTGTCGAACGAGGCGGGTTGCGAGGATGTCATGCACTTGATCGCGGGAGCGCGGGGTGCGATGGCGGGGCTGATGGCCGAGGTGGTCGAAGATCACGTTCGATCGCACCTGGTCGATCTTGAGAAATATCCGGGCGCGCTCAAGAAAGAGGCGGCCGAGCAATTGCTGGACGTCGTCCGTACTTACCTAAAGTGAGTACAGTCATGAGCGTCGCTATCCACTCCACAGAGCCACCTTCCCATACGCATCGCTTTTTGGGCGATGGGCACGAGCAGAGCGAGCGCAAAACCTGGACTGTGATTTGGCTATGTGGCGCAATGATGTGCGCCGAAATCATTGGCGGAACGCTATTTGGGTCAATCGCGCTCGTGGCGGATGGCCTGCATATGAGCACCCACGCCGGCGCCCTCCTCTTGGCCGCGCTGGCCTATACGTACGCGCGCCGATATGCAGAAAATGCCAACTTCACCTTTGGCACGGGCAAGTTTGGGGATCTCGCCGGCTTCACCAGCGCGATCGTGCTCGCCATGATAGCGCTCCTGATTGGCTACGAATCCGTCGCTCGCATTCTCGCCCCGGTGCAGATTCATTTCGCCGAAGCGATTCCGATCGCCTGTGTCGGCCTCGCTGTCAATATCGCCAGCGCCTGGCTCCTAAGCAGTGGCGGTCATCATCACGGTCACAGCCATGGCGAGCACGACGACCACGCTCGCGAGGAAGCGCACGCCATCGGGACGCTATCCGGTGATTTTCTCGAGTCGGTGGTGGCAATCCCGGAACCACATGCCTTCGATGCACAGCTTTCGCCGGGCGCCGATACCTACACGACTGTCTGTGAGGAACACCGCCACGGTCATGGCGCGACCGGTCGTGACAACAATCTGCGAGCGGCAATCATCCACGTGATCGCGGACGCGGCGGTCTCGGTCCTTGTGATTGCGGGCTTACTCCTCGCCCGTGCCTTCCGGTGGCTCTGGATGGACCCTCTTGCTGGCATCATCGGGGCCTGCGTAATCGCGAGCTGGTCCTATGGACTCATCCGCGACACGGGAGCCATCCTCCTCGATCGGATTCCGGACCGCCGATTGGCCGAAGATCTGCGCACGACGATCGAGAGCGATGGCAGCAGGCTTGCGGATTTGCATCTGTGGCGCTTGGGGCCTGGCCATCTCGGGGCGATCGTCTCGGTATGTCCGAAAGAACCATGCACGGCGGACTATTACCGGGCAAAGTTGGCTCGCTACCCCGCGCTTTCGCACCTAACGATCGAGATTCAGGGGCAGGTGTCCTAACACGTTGGCATCCCGGCTCAGGAAGGGCGCGAAAGGAGGCACGTGGCTCACAGCCCCACTTCTTCGGGCAATCATGCGACTCCTGGATCGCTTTAAAATTACGGGCGTTGTCGTGCGTTCGCCACAGATGCTGCAAATTACTCAGCATTCTGTTAGCGTTAGAAAATCCGACTCTAGGGATAAGGGTTGATGCCAGTTCGAATGAGAGAAGTGTTCAAAGTCATAGGCCTGTTGCTGTTGCTGATGGTGGCACAGCAAGGTGCCGTGGTTCATGAACTCAGTCATGTCTTGGGCGCCAACCACGTCGACCTGCGAGTGCAGTCCGACGAAGCAGCCGATAAGACCTGCGCGTTGTGTCCCGCCTTTGCACAAGTTGTCACCCCGGCTTTTAGCCATTCGTTTCATATCCCGCTCCTTGTTCGCTTTGCTCTGGACCCCGTATCAGAGCCTCGATATGCGGCGATCGACGCCGCAGTCCCTCGCCCCCGTAGCCGCGGACCTCCGTCCCAAAGCTGAAATTTTGCCTCGCGAAGTGAACTGTCCGAGCAATCGGCAGCGCTTCCATTCGTTTCAGCTTTTGCGGAGTAACTTCAATGTCCAGACTTTCCAATGCGCCGGCAGCATCTTGTGCTGTGGCGCTCGCTTTTATCGCTACCAGTTCCTCGGTGTTCGCCGACACAGCCGATTCAACGGCAGCAGCCGCTGATGCCTCCACCTCTTCGAACGCCCAGGCGCCGGCCAAGCTCCAGGAGATCCAGGTTACCGCCGAGCGCTTGAACGAAGCCCGCACCAGCATCGAAACTCAGACCGGCGCGTCAACCTACACGATCGATAGCCAGGCGATCGCAGCGATGCCGGGCGGTCAGAACGCCCAGCTCAATCAGGTTCTGCTCCAAGCCCCGGACGTCGTCCAGGACTCCTTCGGGCAGATTCACGTGCGCGCCGACCACAACGACCTGCAATACCGATTGAACGGCATTATCCTGCCCGAGGGCATCAGCGTCTTCAGTCAGACGTTGAGTCCATGGCTAATCTCCTCCTTGAAGCTCATCACGGGCGCTCTACCGGCGGAGTACGGCCTGCGAACCGCCGGGATCATCGATCTGAGCACCAACAGCGGCCTCCTCCAGCCAGGGGGGCAGCTGTCGATCTACGGCGGTAGCCATGGGACTTTGGAGCCGTCCGCCGAATACGGCGGCAGCGACGGCAAATACACCTACTACATCACCGGCGACTACAAGCAGGACAATCTCGGTATCGAATCACCCAATGGCAGTTCCGATCCCCTTCACGATCACACGACGCAGGGGCACGTTTTTAGCTATCTCGAGGACATCATCGATTCCGGCGACCGCCTGTCGCTCATCTTGGGCCTCTCAAACGATGAATTCCAGATTCCCAATCAGGTGGGTCTGCAACCCTCGTTGGGCCTGAATGACCAAGGTCAAACCGCCTATCTCAGCAACAATTTGCAGGAGCGGCAGCACGAGCTCGCGGAGTATGCGATCCTGAGCTGGCAGCATTCCGAAGGCGCGCTCAACTGGCAAACCTCGCTCTCGGCTCGCTACACGAGCTTGCATTTCGTACCGGATTGGGTCGGAGATTTGCTGTTTAACGGCATCGCTCAGGATGCGTTCAAGGATGATACGGCCATCGGCTGGCAAACGGATGCCGCGTACAAGGTCAATGATGCGCATACAGTGCGGGCCGGCGTTTATTTTCAGCATGACCTCGCCAAGAGCGATACCACGTCGCAGGTGTTGCCCATCGATGCGGCGGGAGTGCAGACATCGACCTATCCGCTCACCGTCGTCGAGAATGGCTCTCAGGTCCAGCAGATCGAGAGCCTCTACCTCCAGGACGAATGGAATCCGTGGGCCCCTTTTACCGTCAATTACGGCGTGCGCTTCGATCGTTACAGCGCGTATTCGAGCGGCAGCCAGGTCAGCCCGCGCGTCAATGCCGTGTGGGAGTTCGACACCGGCACGACGCTGCACGGCGGCTATTCGCGTTATTTCACGCCGCCCCCGTTCGAGCTGGTCGGTTCCGGAACCTTCACGCAGTTCGCCGGGACGACCGCCGTGCCGCCGGGCGCGGTGACGCAGGACAGTGCCCCGATTGCCGAGCGCTCCAATTACTACGACCTCGGCGTGCAGCAGAAGCTCTTGGACAAGACCCTCACGCTCGGGGTCGACAGCTTCTACGAGCAGTCGCAGAACTTGATCGACGAGGGACAGTTCGGGGCGCCGATCATTCTCACGCCTTTCAATTACCGCTATGGCTTGATCGGAGGGGTGGAGCTGTCCGCGAACTACACGATCAGCAATTTTGCCGCCTACTTGAACTCCGCCTGGCAGGCCGCTCACGGCAAGGGTGTGGAGTCGGCGCAGTTCAACTTTACCCAGCAGCAGCTCGACTACATTGCCAGCAACTACATCCATCTCGACCACGAGGGACGGGTATCCGCTTCGGGCGGTGTGTCCTACCTGTGGTCGGGCACTCGTCTCAGCGTCGATGACCTATTTGGCACCGGCCTGCGGCAAGATCTCACTCTTCCCAGCGGCTACGTCATCCCGAACGGCGATCACACGCCGAGCTATAACCAGATCAATTTCGGCATGAGCCATGAGTTTCCCCTCGACGGTTCCGGTCCGTTGACCGTGCGGTTCGATGTCATCAACGTGGCCGACAAGGTCTATCAGATCCGCAGCGGAACGGGCGTCGGCGTCTTTGCGCCGCAGTATGGACCGCGGCGCGGGTTCTTCGGCGGACTGGCGTGGCGGTTCTGACCTTTCCTTGAACTAGCGTGCCTGTGTGAGATCCATACTGCGGCGCTGCTTTGTTATGAAGCAGATGCGGGGCTTTGTCACCGAGGCTATGTGGCCCGCGCCGCAGCCGCCATTTCCGGCGGCAGCGTATTTCACATTGGCGCGGCTGGCGTCACACCAGATCGAGCGATCCCTGCGGCTGCTTAGGCGGATAGATCACACTGACGATCAGCCACTGATCCGGGAATCGATGGATCGTTCCCAGCCAGAACCTCAGATCTAACGCCGGCAGATCTCTGCCAAATTTGTCGCGAAATGCGCGCTCCCAGTCGTCTCCGTGCCTCCGTTTCAGGCCGGATTCCGCGGTCTTTGAGCAGACTGATGTCTCCACACGTCCCGCAATACCCGGATTGTCAGGGGCGCAAGGGGGCGCAAGGGGGCGCAAGGGGGCGCAAGGGGGCGCAAGGGGGAGCTAGGGGGAGCTAGGCTGTGCCTCGCCGGGGCCGACGCACCGCTCTCACCTTGCCGCTGCCGCCGCCTCCGCAGAAGAACTGATCGCCGCCATCGGACTCGAGTCCCGACACCCCCGTTCCGGGCGGCATATCAAGCTTCTCAAGAACCTTTCCCGTTTCAGGATCGACTCGCGTGAGATCGCTATCGTCGCCTTCCCAGGTGCCGTGCCAGAGCTCGCCGTCGACCCAGGTGACTCCGGTGACGATGCGGTTCGATTCGATGGTGCGAAGAATCGTCCCGGTTTGCGGATCGACTTGGTGGATCTTCCGGCCCCGATGCTGCCCCACCCAGAGCGTCCCTTCGGCCCAGGCGAGCCCCGAGTCACCTCCGCCGCCGGGAGCCGGGATGGTCGCGAGTACACGGCCGGTCTTCGGATCGATTTTCTGGATGCGATCCTCGGCAATCTGAAACAGGTGCTCACCATCAAAGGCCGTTCCGGCGTGCGCCGCGACATCGATCGAGCGCAGCACTTTCCCACTGGTCGGATCCAATGCGCTCAGTTTGTCGCCGGAGGCAAACCAGACGTGCTCACCGTCGAACGTAACTCCATTCACCCGGTCGGCACCCGGAAAGGGCCCATATTCGCGCATGATCTCGGCTGGTGATCGTTTCATGGTTCTATTCTAATCACTCGGCAATGGACCGGGGAGTAACAAGATTGTCGGGAAGCCCGGCACCGGCGGGGTCATCCAACGCCGCGCTGGCCCACGGCCGAACGACTGTACCTTGCCTGCGAGGATGAGCGCATCGAGAGATCGCTGCACGGTGCGCGCGCTGGCTCCCAGCGCAATCGCAAGGGCCGAGCTCGACCATGACTCGCCGTCAGCAAGAAGCGCGAGCAGCGCCGCGTGCCGACCTTCAATGAGCGGCGCGAGCACGACGACCTCGCGTGCCCCGCGCGGCGCCAGCGCAAAGCCCCGCGTGGTCGCGCTCACGTCCGCCAGCACCCGCAGCTCCACTCGCAACCGCCCGATCTCGACTCGCAGCCGTGCGCGGTGCGATTCATCGGCGTGCTTCGCGCGAAAGGCGCGCGCGACGAGCGTGCTCCTCGGCACGTCGTCGGGCCAGGCCTCGGCGAGTGCGCGCGCAAGCATGAACAATATCGGGCGCGTCGCGAGCGAGAGCACCGTGCCCTTTTCCCGCACGACATGGCGGCACGCGTCTACGACGAGGGCGCCTGACGCCAAGAGCGCTTCAACCTCCTCGAGCAGGAGCGAGCGCTCCTCGCCGCGCGAGATCAGGCGCGCCGCGGGCGTGTTCAATATGAGCGAAGCACTTGCAACCTCCGCCGTGAGCGCGGGAATGTCCGCCTCGCGTGCCGCGTGCTCTGCCCGCGCGAGCGCCGCGCGCGCCGTCTTCGTGCGCAAACGCCGAATCGCGACTCCCGCAACGACCAGCTCATGAGCCGCTCTGGAAGCAGGTGGAAATGGTGCAGGGTCGAGTTCAGTGAGTGCGCGCTCGGCCTCGTCGAGGTGCCCGATCAGGAGCAGACGCCGGATCGCAAGATTGCGTGCGTGCGCGGCGTTGACGCGGTCGCCGTGCGCTTCGAGGGTTGCGCGCGCCGCCTCGAGCACGTTGCCAGGCCAGCCGAGGTCGTGCGAGATCAATGCGATCTCGGCCTCCGCAACCACACACCTCGCGCGCGCTACCACCTCCTTCGGACCGAAGGCCCGCCCGGCTTGTCGCAGCAGCAGCTTCGCCCGCGCAAGATCGCCGAGCTGCGCCATGGCGATGCCTCGAAGCGCGAGGGCCGGGGCGTCGTCGCGCAGCGCAACCCGCTTCAATGCCCCGAGGAGGTCGCCCGCCGCCAGCGCCCGCGCTGCGGCCGTGATCAGCGAGTCCATTTGAATCCCGCCACACTTGTCACTCCCACTGTTCGATCGCCCGGTCCTAATCTACCTCACAACCACCAACCACCAACCACCAACCATCGACCGCAAGTACCAGGAGAATTGGCAATGAAGACCGCAGATTCAACCTACAAAGGACATTTCGGAGTGAACACGCCTCCAATCGTACTGCCGGAGGCCTGGGAGGCTGCGCGCCAGCAGATGCTCGTGAAGGAAAAGGCTTTGACGCGGGCCCGCGACGCGCTGGCCGCCGAG
>JBEKYO010000067.1:0-22366 GCA_049510875.1 Steroidobacteraceae bacterium | reverse complement strand
GCACCGTCAACGGCTTCGGGGAGCTTGTCGCCGTGACTTCGCGGTGTATGAAGCGAACGGTTCCGCTGGGATCGTGAAAGTGAAATTCGGGATAAATAGTCTCGTAGCGCTGCATTTCCTTGCGCATGATGACGGAGTCAATTACAGGGCCAGCGTTTTGCGCCAACGCAGCCCCCGTAATGGCAACGGCACCGATGATCGCGATTGCAAATCGTGTTCTACGCGACATGTCGCTCCCCGCCGCCCTGCCTTGGGGTCAAAGTTCCATCCCTCAAGCGTTTATTAAATAACGTCGATCCTTCAAATGCAACTGCGCCCAAGGGAAGCGCAGCTTTACACGTCGTCGGGACCGATCGAAGGCCTTTCGCAGGACCAGCAGGACCGCCGCGTGGCGCGGGCTGTGGTCAGGCAACACGGGCGTCACCGGATGCGCTTCCCGGAAGCGGCCCCCCCGGCCGTTGCGCAGGGGTCAGTGTGGTGCTACTGCGCGTCGGCGTCAGCGGCCTGTCGGTGCTGTGCCTCAAGAGTTGCCGCTGCGTCGAGTTGTTCCTTGACGCGGGCCTCAGTTTTCAATGCCCCCTTGGCCTGCTCAGCCTCCGCGGCACCGCCGGCGGCGGACGAGACCGCAGTCTCCGCGAGGCCGCAGGCGCTGAGCGCCAGGCTCGCCATGAACACAAGAATTAGCCGTCGCATCGCGCCACTCCATTGATTCGTTACTTGGCCACCTTTACAACCTGGCACGCTCCTGGGAAGGGCACAGTGCTCAATTTGGTATTAGTGGCGGCTCCTAACCACTTGGCGATTGCCGGGAAGCGAGCCGTTCTCGCTTACACACATTATGACGGCTCGGATGGCCGACCGCGTAGCGCCGGTGCGGCGCTGCCAAGCGCTGTTTCGCCGCTATCGTGACAGCTCGCAAACCCAGTTCACTTCCCAGGTCTTTCCGCCGTCCGCTGAGAACGAGTGTTCCATGCGCGCCGAGTGCGCGGGCCGCCCTGTCAGCGGGGAGTGGCGCGATGCTATTATCAAACCGTCGAACAACCGGTTGCGGCGGCCGCACCTCCGCTTAACCTGAGCGTTTAGCCGAAGAGACACACCACGTCTCACATGTGTATCCGACCTCGGAGGTTCCATGAAGCGAGTCACTGGCATTGGCGGCATCTTCTTCAAAGCCAAAGACGCTCCGGCACTGCAAGCTTGGTACAAACAACATCTCGGAATCGACGTCCAAGAATGGGGTGGCGCAGCGTTCACTTGGACCGACGGTGAAGGTAGGCCGGTTGCCGGAACAACCGTCTGGTCCATAGGTTCGGCGCAAGGCGATCACTTTGCGCCCAGCACCGCCACTTTTATGGTCAATTACCGCGTGGAGGATCTCCACGCGCTGATCAATGCTTTGCGCCAAGAAGGCTGCAACGTACTTGAGAAGATTGACGACTCCGAGTACGGAAAGTTTGCGTGGGTCATCGATCCCGAAGGAAACAAGGTAGAACTATGGCAACCGCCTGCCGGCCAATGACAAGGCTGCGGGGCGCAGTACGAATCCGCGGTTTCGTAGATTCAACGAGCAAGTGGCGCCGCCGTTGCCATGGATCCTCGAAGAATAATGGCGGGTGTGTAGATCACTTGGGCTCGTGGCAAACTGCCTCAACATTGTGTCCATCGGGATCCAAGACGAACGCGCCATAGTAGTTCTTGTGATAGTGCGGTCGCGGACCCGGACTGCCATTGCCAGTTCCGCCGGCGGCAAGCGCAGCTTGATAGAACTCGTCCACCTGCTTGTGAGTCTCGGCACGGAAGGCGACATGTACCCTAGGGTCGTTCGGAGTTCCCTCGCTGACCCAGAAATCGGGCTTTGGCGGAACTCCGTACCCGAAGACCGCTGCGCCGCCGGTGTGCTCTTTGGGGATCTGCACCATCATCTGGTAGCCGAGTGGCGCGAGGGCGCTGTCATAAAACGCGCGGCTTGCAGCCGGGTCGCTAACCCGTAGGCCAGTGTGGTCGATCATGACTCCTCCATTATAGAAAAAACAAATATCGTACAGGTGTCGCAACCCGACGTGCCCAACCCGATGTCAGCGATGAGCCGCTTCCATTCATCCGTACCATCGCCTAGTGCGGAACCTCGAACCACATCGGTTGCGTCGGATCGATCTGGGTGGTGGTCGCTGGCCCCTCGCCGATGATTTGCACGATTACCGGCTCCGGGCCGCCCGATCCGTCCCAGTGCACGGCCTTCGCCGGATGCAGCATGAAGCTCCCCGCGTTGAGCGGCACCGCCTTCGCCACATCAAAGGTGTTGCCCGTGCCCGCGTACCACGTCCCCGCGAGCACCGTCACATAGCGCGCATTCGGATGCCAGTGCGGCGCATCCATCACGTACGGCGGAAACCTGACCCGCACCACGTACAGGCCCGGCTTGTCCGGATTTCCCAACAACACCGCTTGCTGTGCGCCATGACCGCCCGGGATCTCTTGCCAGTGCACCTGCGCCGGCGTGATCCGCACAAACGCCGGCTGATCAGTGGCGAGGCTGCCCGACCCGACCGCCCCCAACGCGACGACCATACTGGCTGTCGCGGAGAACTTAAAGGCACGAAAGGTCATAACAACACCCCGTCGGTCGCCTGAAGATATCTCCAACGATACACTCGGCCCACGCGACCCGCGACATTACTGAGCGGCGCAACCGCGATGCTCGACGCCGTAGGGGGTGCGGGCAAAAAAAAATTAGCGCGGGCGAATGGCGCCCTTGCAAATGCGATCGAGTAGCTGCGGGAAGCCGATGCCGGCGACCTTGGCCGCCTGGGGCAGCAGGCTGGTGGCTGTCATGCCGGGTAGCGAATTGGCCTCGAGGCACCAGAAGGCGCCGCTCGCGTCGCGACGAAAGTCGATACGGCTGTAGACCCCTAATTTGAGCACTCGATGGGCCCGAAGGGTGTATTCCTGTAGCAGCCTTGATTCGGCTTGCGGCAAATCGGCTGGAAAAACCTCACGAGCACCGCCGACTTGGTACTTGGACTGATAATCGAATACGTCGCCGGCCGAGATGATTTCGCCGACGGGCAGGGCTACGCCGTCGAGCACACCTACCGTGAATTCGCGTCCCGGGATGAACTTCTCCACCATCACCTCGTCGTCGAAGGCATAGGCTTGATTGATGGCGCCATCGAGATCAGCCGGCTCGCGAACAAGGGTCAAGCCCACGGTGGATCCCTGTTTGCTCGGCTTGACGATCGCCGGCCATCCGAGCGCCTTCTCGACGTCAAAGGCCGTCACCGGCGCCATCAACCAGTCGGGGGTCGGTACGTTGACCGATCGAAACAGCCGCTTGGCGAGGTCTTTATCCATCGCCGCTGCACTGGCGATGTGATTGCTCCCAGTGTAGGCCAGGCCTGCAAGATCGAGCATGGCCTGCAGGCGGCCGTCTTCACCCGCTCCGCCATGCAGGGCGAGAAAGACGACATCCGCGGCCCGAATGTCGGAGGTAGCCGGAGCAAATGCAATGGCGCGGCCGCGGACAAGCGCCATATCCGCACTCGATGGGGGCGCGGGAGCAACCCCACTGGTCAATAGCTGCTGTTCCTCAGCAGCGGGCAGGCGCCCCGTGGCGGTGTCGACGGCAAATACGTCGTGTCCGAGAGCTCGCAACGCGGGAATGATTTGGGCGGCGCTCGCGATCGATACGGCGCGCTCTTCGCTAGTGCCGCCAAACAAAACAGCAATTTTCATCGAGCGAATGTACTGAATGTAGGATGGCCGCGCAATTGCTGATCGGTTGCATCGTCCGCAAGGATCGCCGGCAAGCAGGCTGCACACCTTTCGTGGGTTGCACCGACTTCGCCGTCGCCTGGGGCTGCACCTTGGCGCCGTGCATCCGAATCGCCGCCAACGACGAATACAGGGTTACCCGTGTCAAGCGCGCGGATTTCGCTGGCGCGGGTGCCGCGTTCGTCGAAAGTCTCAATCATCATTTCACGAGGAAATCCAATTATGCTCAAGCAGCTGAAATTCACGGCGTTCGCGCTTCTGGCGTTCGCCTCGGCCCTGCAATCCGTGCAGGCACAACAAACCTCCCTATACGAGAATCTCGGTGGCAAGAAAGCCATTGTCGCCGTGGTCGATGATTTCGTAGGGCGTGTTGCCGCCGACAGTCGAATCAACGCATTCTTTGCCGCCACGGCCGCTGACCCGAAGCGCCTTGCCGCCTTCAAATCGAAGCTGGTCGATCAGATTTGCGAGGCGAGCGGGGGTCCATGTAAATACAGGGGCAAGACCATGAAGCAGGCCCATGCAGGCATGGGAATCAGCGGCGCCGACTTTGGCGCACTCGTATCGGACCTGGTTGCGGCGCTGGACAAGTTCAAGGTTCAGGCCAAAGACAAGGACGCGCTGCTAGGCGTTCTCGGGCCGATGCAAACGGCCATCGTCGAAAAATAGAACCTATCGCAATGCCGTGACCACACGCTCGATTCGCGCCGGGCGCGTGGCCACGGGCTGCTTCTGAGCAATACGAAGTCTGGGAATAGGCGCAGGACGAGGCGAGTTGCGTGGTATTCGGCATGCCCAAGGAGGCCATCAAGCTTGCCGCCGCCGAGCAGGTGATGCCGCTGGGGCAGATTGCCCAGGCGCTCATGATATGGGGCGCAGGTTGAGCTAATCGAACCTGAAGATCGCCACGAGCCGCAGCGTGGCCGGATCGAAGACGGCGAGCAGCGGCCGCCCGCGCCCGGTCAGGGCCATCGAATTAGCCTGATCCGTGGCGATGCCTGCAGTTCGCACCCGTCGCTTGAGCTCTTTCCGTTCATTGCCGGAAAAATATTTGACGTCGTCCAATTTCTTCAGCTGGGTACGGAGCGTCGGCAGGCCGGCATCCCAGGGCTGGTAATGTCGCGGCATCGAGATGATGTCGCTGCCGCCGCCGACGGCCGCTGCGACGATCCTATCGTGTTCCTTCGTGTCCTGGGGCAGCGGCGCCCATATCCACCGCGGCGGACTGTACCAATGCGGGATCAGCGGCGCGTGCTGCTGACGGGCAAGAGCCAGCTCTTGCGGCTCGATGTCATAGGCCTGGACGAGCTGCAGCACATCCTCGGAAAACGCGTAATACAGCGGACGCCCGTTCCACAGCGATACGCTGCCGTAGATCAGCGCGGACACCTGAACGGCGGCGATCACGGCGATGTCACGCGCCAGCACGCGGCGCGGTTTGCCCGGCGAGGCAACGATGCCTGTAAGTAACGGCCCGACGACCAGGTCGACGCCGGCCAGCACGATGGTGACCTTTGCGGCGTCGGCCAAATACCATCCCGGCCACCGGTACCAGCCCAGGTAGAGCGTACCCAGTACGATCGTCAGCACCACACAGCTTGCCAGCAGGTGCAGTCCAAAGGCTTTGAGCCGAAACTTCATCTGTCATCCCGCACAATGTGGATCATCGAGCCCCGTGAGGTCCGTGAGCCCCACATTGGGCCCCATTTTTGCACGCGGAACGGCCGCCGGGGAGTGCCGCCGGATGAGATTTGCGGGCCGCGTCACAGACCGGACGAGGCGCGCGGACCGGCCTTCAAGGCGGCGAACGGACCCGGCGCAGGGCATCCCGCCACCCGGTAATTTCAGCATCGCGCTCGCGCGAATCCAACATCGGCGAGAAGCTTGCATCGGCCCGGGCGAAAGCGGCTACGTCGCTGAGCGAGCGGTAGGCCCCGCTGCCGAGACCCGCCAGGCATGCAGCACCGAACGCGGTCGACTCGGTGATCCGCGGCCTGCGAATGTCGATGCCCAATATATCGGCGAGGCGCTGCATGAACAGGTTGTTTTGCGCCATACCGCCGTCGACCTTGAGTGCCTCCGGGCGCAGACCGTCGGCGGCCATCGCATCGAGCAGGTCGTACGTTTGATAGACCACACTGTCGAGGGCCGCCCGGGCAATTTCGCCGCGGCTCGATGCGCGGGTCAACCCCAGAAGCGCGCCGCGCGCGCCGGCATCCCAGTACGGCGCGCCGAGCCCGGTGAATGCCGGCACCAGGTAGACTCCGCGGGCATCCGGCACCGACGCCGCCAGCGATTCGACTTCCGATGCCCGGGAAATGAGACCGAGACCATCCCGCAGCCATTGGATGGCCGCGCCGGCGGACAAAATCGAGCCCTCCAGCGCGTAGGTCACTTCGCCATTGATCCGATAGGCGATGGTACTGAGCAGCCGATTCTTCGACGGCACCAGCTGCCGCGCCGTGTTGAGGACGAGGAAAGCGCCGGTGCCGAAGGTGCTCTTGACGTCGCCGGCCGCGAAACACGCCTGTCCGATCAGTGCCGCCTGCTGATCGCCCGCGACTCCGCGGATGGGCAGTGCGTGGCCGATCGCTGACTTATCCGTGAGACCGAAGTCCCCGGCAGAGTCTCGGACCTCCGGCAGACAGGCCATGGGCACGTCGAACAATTCGCACAGCGCCTCGTCCCAACGGCCCCTGCGAATATCGTACAGCGCCGTGCGGCTGGCGTTGGTCGCGTCCGTCGCGTGCACCCGGCCCCCGGTCAGTCTCCAGATCAAGAAGCTATCGACCGTGCCGAAGGCGACGTGTCCCGCTTTCGCTGCGTCACGCGCCCCGGGTATGTGGTCGAGGATCCAGGCGATCTTGGTGGCGGAAAAATAGGGATCCAGGAGCAGGCCGGTCTTGCGCGTGATCTCCTCTTCGGTGTCGTCGCGATTCAGTTCCCGGCAGCGGTCGGCAGTGCGGCGGTCCTGCCAGACAATGGCATTGAACAGAGGGACGCCGGTGCGCTTGTCCCAAATGATGGTCGTCTCGCGTTGATTGGTGATGCCGATGGCAGCCACGCGGGCGCGCTTGTCGTGCAATTTTCGCAGCAACTGGCGCGTCGTCGACAGCACGGTGGCCCAGATGACTTCGGCGTCGTGCTCGACCCACCCCGGCGCCGGATAGATCTGCTCGAAGGTCTGCTGTTCGAGCGCGAGCGTCTCGCCCGCGAGCGAGAATCCCATGGCCCGGCTCGAACTCGTCCCCTGATCGATCGCCAGCAGTACCTCATCCGACATCGTAGTCCTCCCGCACGGCGCAGCGCTGCGATGGCCGTTTCGTATACCATTAGACACGAAGGGGCCCGTCTGAGCATCCTGCGAGGCTCACTCACAATAGTTAGACAGGCGCCATACGCCGCAGGTTCGACAATTGATGCCCAGAGTTTTTTCGTGGCCGAAGACTGCCGCACTGATCTTGTGCGTGGCCCTCGATTGGGCGCCGTTCCCCGGGTGCGCGGCGCCGCGGCAATCGATCCCTACGGATGATTTTCTCCTGCCGGAATGGTCGGGCGGGTTGCGTGCGAACTCGCTGTTCGTTCCGGCGCCGGATGCCGCGCCCGCACACGCGCCGTTTCGCGGCACATTGTCGCTGCGCGAGACCGAGATGACCATCAAGCCACGGGCGCTGGCGACGAGGTCGATTTTGGGCCGCGATGCGGCACTGTTCCCGGGTGTGGCGATTTCCTTCTTCTCCCACGCCGGCGACTTGGTGCCCGACACGCAGGACGTCATTCGTGCCGGCTCGACGGCGTCGGGACGGAGTTTTTGGGACATCATCGTTCAACCCGGCCGTGTCTGGTCGGAGTCGGGCGACGGCGCGTGGTCGCGCGCCGCGTTCCCGTTTGCGCTGGTCAACTCGCTCGAGGGCGAGACCCACAACGGACTGGCAACCTTTCTGTATCAGCCTGGGAAGGTTTCCAACCTGCGTTTTCAAATCGTGCAGCAGACCGCACCCTACTATGTGAAGGAGCATTTCTTCGCCGCGGGACTGGTGCCCGCCACGTTCCTGCCGCCGCCGACCACTGCGGCGGCGGCGGCCCGGGCCGAGGCGATGAGACGGATCTACGAAGCATCGCTCGCGGATCCGGTGCCCATCGCCGAGTGGAGCGAGCTCACGGCCAAGGTGGGCGCCGCGCGTCTGGCCGGTTTCGACGGCAAAATGCCAGCCCGGGACATCGTGCTGGCCGGCCTCGATTACGAGGGCACATTCTATGTCAAGGAATGCGTGAGCGCGGCCGGCCCGCTCCCGTGGTGCGATCGAGCGCGGTTCGGCGTCTGGTCGGCGACCAAGGCACTGGCGAATGAGACGGCTTTACTGCGGCTCGCGCAGAAATTCGGTCCCGCGGTGTTCGACTTGAAAATCGTCGAGTACGTGCCGGACGCCGCGCAGCATGCGGGCTGGGAGAAGGTTCGATTCGAGGATGCCATCGACATGGCCACGGGCTTAGGCGGCGGCAGCATTGCCGACCAACCCAACGACATCAATGATGGCTACCTCACGGATGACTACCCGCTGTGGTATGAGGCACGTTCGGCGCGCGACAAGGTCAAAGCGCTCCTCGATGCCGGTCATGTCTACCCCTGGGGTCCCGGCAAGGTCGCCCGCTATCGGGACCAGGATATGTTCCTGCTGGGTGTCGCCATGAATAATTTCCTGAAATCCAAGGAAGGCAGCGACGCCGACCTGTGGTCGATGCTGGAACATGAAGTGTTCGAACCCATCGGGATCCGTTATGCGCCGACCAATCGCACCATCGAGGCCGACGGCAGCCCTGGTCAGCCGCTGATGGCCTATGGCTACTACCCCACCATCGCCGACATGGTGCGCATCGCGCGCCTCTACCAAGAGGGTGGCAAGCATGGCGAGACCCAGATCCTGTTCGCGCCGCGCATCGCGGCGCTACTGGCAGGCCAGGAGCCGCGGGGCCTGCCGACCGGAGAACGGCTCAGCTTCGGCGAAACCACGTACACCAATGCGTTCTGGATAGCGGCATACCGCGGCGGCGGTTGCCAGATCTACTATCCGCGCATGATCGGCTGGGGCGGCAACATCGTGGCGCTCCTGCCGAATGGGATGACGGGCATCCGGCTCGCGAAGAGCAGCGGGACCACCGATCCCGCCAAAGTCGATACCGCCGGGATGGCGACGGTGGCGCAGCGGCTAAAGGACTCCTGCCATTGATCGGGTGAGCGCGTCATGTCCGGTAGCGTCCGCGGACACTGTCCGCGGACAACAGCTGCCCGCCGCGGTGAGTGATAATCCTTTTATAAATAATGAGTTACAGCAAGCCGCGCAGATGGCACGCGGCTTGCTGAGTGCTCTTCGGGGTCCCCACAACCGAAGCTCATGGACATCGTACTGCGCTACTCCCTGGTATTGATCGCCGTCGCGTTCGGCGGGAGCGTTGCCCATGCCAACGATCTCAAACAGCTGTACGAACTTGCGCTGACGCGCGATACCACGCTCGAAGCCGCGACCTTTCAGCGCGCTGCGGCCGTCGAGGCGCGTCCGCAGGCACTGGCGTCGCTCCTGCCGCAACTGTCGGCAAGCGCGTCGGCCGCGCGCGATCGGGCGACCTACGAGAGTGCGCAGATCGTGGGCAGCATCGACACCGTCAACTGCACGCCCTACGCCGATGGCGCCATGCAGCGTTGCTTCGGCAATACGCGCGGGTTGGGACTCAACCTGTCGCAGACTCTGTGGAGCTTCCAAGCCTTCAGCCTTCTCAAGGAAGCCAACTTTCAGGCCGCCGCCGCCGAAGCAACTTTCAGGGAGGCGCAGCAGAGCCTGGTGTTGCGCGTCGCAATCGCGTACTTCGCCATCCTGTCGGCGTCCGATCAACTCTCGACCAATAAAAACGAGCGTGAGGCGTTCGGCACGCTGCTCAATCAGGCCAAGGTACGCGAACAAACGGGAGTCGGCCCCCGCAGCGACGTCGAGCAGGCGAAGGCGTTCTACGATGCCACCGAACAAAGCGTCATCGACGCCCAGAACGCGCTCGACGATGCGAATCTCGCGATGACCGAAATCGTGGGCCCGCGGGCCGATCGCAGCGCGAACTCACCGACGGCGAACCTCGCACCGTTGCGCGATGAGATTCCCCTGGTGTCGCCCGAGCCCGACTCGGCCGAAGAGTGGGTGGACTCTGCCCGGCGCGACAATTTCGACGTGCGCGCCGCCGGACTCAAGGCCGAAGCCGCCTCACGCGACATTGCGGCGCAACGCGGCAGGGCCTTGCCGACGATCTCGCTCACCAGTTCGGCGTCCCGGGCCTCGCAGGACGAAGTGCTCGGCGGCAATCAAACCTTGGGCATCATCGGAGTGTCTTTCAGCTGGCCGCTGATTCAGGGGGGTGCGGTGGCGTCGGCGGTGCGGCAGGCGCGCGCCCTGTACCGGGAGGCGCAGGCCCAGTACGACGCCGCGCAGCGCGATGCCGAACGGCACACTCGCGCCGCATTTCGCAACGTGGTCAGCGGCGTGCAACGCATCGCGGCGGCGCGCCGTGCGGTGGCGTCCGGGCGCGATGCCGTGGAGGCGAGCCGGCGCAACGTGGAGTTCGGCACCGGCACCGAGTTCGATCTGCTGAATGCGCAAGTCAATTACTTCACAGCCGTTCGCGCATACGACCAGGCCCGGTACGACTATCTGACGAATGTGCTCACGCTCAAACAGCAAGCCGGCCGCCTGAGTGAACGCGACTTGATTGCCATCGACGAGCTGCTGGTGGAGAACCGGTCATGAGCGTGCGCCCCTTGCCCCAGGAACCCGTCACGCTGCGCGACACGGCCGGCCAAGACCGGCCGATCGAGCGCCCGAGCCTGTGGTCGCGGCATCGCACGCTCGGCATAGCCGTGCTTGCGGCCGTCATTGCGCTTGGAGTCCTACTCGCGTACCTCGTGCGGGTCTCCGGCGCCGGCGCCTCCGTCGATCGGGCGCGTGTGACGATCGCCACGGTGGAGCGCGGCAGTTTCGTGCGCGACGTGGCCGCCGATGGACAGGTGGTCGCCGCCGTGAGTCCGACCCTTTATGCCAACGTGCCCGGCACGGTCACGCTCAAAGTGCATGCCGGAGATACCGTTGCGAAGGGGCAGGTGCTGGCAACCCTCGACAGTCCTGATTTGACCGCGAAGCTCGCGCAAGAGGACGCGACGCTGCAGGGATTGAACATTGATTGGCGGCGCGCGCAGCTCGATGCGGAACACAAGCTGCTGCAGCTGCGGGACGCGTACGATCAAGCGCAGGTGGATCAAAAGACGGCGCAGCGCGAATCCGATCGCAGCCGCAAAGCGTATGAACTCGGGTCCTATTCGGAATTGCAGGCGCTCAAGGCCAAGGACGCTCTCGAGAAGGCCGAGTTTGGCCTGGAGCAAGCCAAAATCAACTATGAGTCGCAGCCCAAACTGGATCGATTCGATATCGACAGCAAAAAATCGCTGCTCGACCGCCAGCAGTTCCTGGTGGCGGACCTGCGCCGCCAGGTCGACGGATTGAGCATCCGGTCGCCGGTTGATGGTCAAATCGGTCAAGTCCAGGTGGCCGATCGCGCCAGCGTCGCCAAAGACGCTCCGCTGATGACGGTCGTCGATCTGTCGGCCCTCGAGGTGGAAATCAAGATCACCGAGAGCCTGGCCCGCGATCTTAAGCCCGGGATGACGGCGATTCTGGAAGGCGACGGGCATCGCTGGCAGGGTACCGTCAGCGGCGTGTCGCCCGAGGTCGTGAACGGCCAGGTCACCACTCGATTACGCTTCGGCGACGAGAAGCCGGCGGGCCTGCGGCAGAGCCAACGCCTCGCCGTGCGCATCCTGATCGATCAGCGGGACAACGTCCTGATGGTCGATCGCGGCGCCTTCTTGGACCAGGACGGCGGCGGCTTCGCCTATCTCGTCCATGACAACGTCGCCGAGCGCCATCCGGTCCGTCTGGGCGCGGCCAGTATCGCGAAAGTCGAGATTCTCGACGGCCTTGCCGAAGGCGATCGCATCGTCATCAGCGGCACCGACACGTTCAACAATGCCGCCCGCGTGATTCTGACGCATTGACACGGGAGGCATCCAAATTGTCACACGCTCCATCCATGTCCCATCTGCACGAGGCGACAGCATGCTCAAAATGACCAATCTCTCGAAGGCCTATCGCACGGAAGTCGTCGAGACCTATGCGCTGCGCGATTTTTCCATCCATGTGCGCGAGGGAGAATTCGTGGCGGTCACCGGGCCGTCAGGGTCCGGCAAGACCACGTTCTTGACCATCGCGGGTTTGCTGGAGGAGTTCACCGGCGGCGAGTACCAGCTCGACGGCGCCAACGTGCGCGGCCTGAATGACAACCAGCGCTCGCGGCTGCGCAACGAGAAAATCGGCTTCATCTTTCAGGCGTTCAATCTGATTCCGGACCTGAACGTTCAGGACAACATCGACGTGCCGCTGCGTTATCGCGGCTTGAACGGCGCCGAACGGCGCCGCCGCATTCAGGAGTCGTTGGAACGGGTCGGGCTGTCGGCGCGCGCCCGGCACTACCCGGCGGAACTCTCCGGCGGCCAGCAGCAGCGGGTGGCGATTGCGCGCGCGTTGGCGGGTTCGCCGCGGGTGTTGCTTGCCGATGAACCGACCGGGAATCTGGACACCCAGATGGCGCGCGGGGTGATGGAACTGATCGAAGAGCTGCATCGCGACGGCGCCACCATCGTCATGGTGACCCACGATCCGGAGCTCGCGGTACGGGCGCAGCGCGAGGTGCACATCGTCGACGGCCAAGTGGTCGACCTGGTGGCGCAGCCGCGGCTGGTGGCGGGCACCCATGCGAATGTGTAGCGCGCCGGACCGGGCACGGAGCCTGAGTCCCTGCAGGCAATTTCCGTAGGCCCATGTTCCACTACTACTTCGGATTGGCACTGCGCAGCCTCAGGCTCAACGTCGTGCTCACGGCGTTGATGATCGCCGTCATCGGCGTCGGCATCGGCGCCTCGATGACGGTGTTGACGATCTATCGCGCCATGTCAGGCAATCCGATTCCGCAAAAGTCCGGTCAATTATTCGCGCCGCAGATCGACAATTGGGGACCCAACATGGAGGAGCGTCCGCAGACAAGCGACCTGCTGCCCGACCAGCTCAGTTTTACCGATGCCGCGGCGCTGGCGCAAGCGCATGCGGCACGGCGACAGACGGCGATGTACGAGACGGCATTGGTGCTCACTCCGCCGGGTCCGCAACTCCTGCCGTTCAGGGTCCGCGTGCGTGCGACCTATGCGGACTTCTTTGCCATGTTTGAGGCGCCCTTCGAGTACGGCGGCGCGTGGAGCCCGTCGGACGATCGAGATCATTCGGCCGTGGCGGTGATCACGCGCGAACTCAACGACAAGGTGTTCGGCGGCGCCAACAGCGTCGGCAGGACCATTCGTCTGGGCAAGGACGATTACCGCGTGAGCGGAGTGCTCGCCGATTGGAAGCCCACGCCGCGCTTTTATGATCTGGCCGATACCCGGTTCGGGAAGACCGAAGACGTGCTGCTGCCCTTCAGTCTCGCCATCGAGCGACAGATGACGGTCTGGGGCAACACCAGCTGCAACGGCGACACCGGTGATGGTTGGAACGCATACCTGCGATCGACCTGCGTGTGGATTCAATTCTGGGTCGAGCTGCCAAGCGCCGCAGATGTGCAGAGCTACCGGACCTTCCTGAACAACTACGCCGATGAACAACGCCGCAATGGCCGATTCCGCTGGCCGACGCGCACACAGCTGCGCAGCGAGGGGCAGTGGCTGAGCTACGAGCACGTGGTCCCGGATCCGGTGCGCGTCATGGGTATCGTGTCATTCAGCTTTCTGTTCGTTTGCTTGGTCAATGCCATGGGCTTGATGTTGGCCAAGGTCATGGGGCGCGCGGCCGATATCGGCGTGCGTCGCGCCCTCGGCGCCAGCCGCCGCGCGATCTTTACGCAGTGTCTGGTCGAGGCGGGTGTCATCGGAATCGCGGGCGGCCTCCTCGGGTTGCTGCTCACCGGGCTGGGTTTGATCGGCATGCGCGCCATGTTCACGCAGCAACTCATCGATCTGGCGCGCCTCGACCTGGCCGATCTCGGCATTTGCATGCTATTGGCGATCGCATCCGCGGTCGTCGCGGGACTCTACCCCACCTGGCGGGCCGCGCAGATGCAGCCGGCACTGCAATTGAAGGCGTGAAGGAGACACGATGGAACTCGGTCCGATCCTATCAGTGCTTTGCCGCAACAAGGTGGCCGCGGTCTTGATCGCGACGCAAATGGCCCTGACGGTCGCCATTCTCTGCAACGGCCTGTTCATCAGCGAGCAGCGCCTGGCCCATAGCCGCGCGCCGAGCGGCGCGGATGAGCCGAACATTTTCGTCATCGCGAATCAATGGGTGGAGAAATCCGACGATCTGCAGGCCCGGGTCACGGCAGACCTGGCTACCCTGCGCTCGCTCGCCGGGGTCGTGGATGCGTACGCGAGCAACTCCTATCCCCTGAGCAACGGCGGAACCGACGAGGGGTTCAGCCTGCAGCCGAACCAGAAGCATTCGACGGCGACGGCGGCGGTGTACTACGGGGATGAGCATGCCATCCGCACCCTGGGGTTGACGCTGGTCGCCGGCCGCAACTTCAATGCCGATGAGATCGTCGACCACGGTGAAAGCGGTCAACCGCTGCTCGCGGGCGTCATCGTCACCAGAGCGCTGGCCGAGAAACTGTATCCGCGGGGCAACGCGCTCGGCCAGACGGTGTTCCTGGCCTCCGAGTCGGGTACGCCGCGAATCGTGGGCATTGTCGAGAAATTGCAGGTTCCCTGGGTCGCGGGAGGACCGGCACTTTATGCCATTATCGACAATTCGGCGCTGCTGCCCTACCGCCCCGTCGTGCAAACCTCGTTCTACATCGTACGCACGCAGCCGGGGCAGCTCGCTGCCGTCATGAGGAGGGTCCCGCAGCAGCTCATGCGCTTGAGCCGGGAACGGGTGATCGAAAAGGTGCTGTCGCTTTCCGAGGCGCGGCTCGAGGCCCACCGCAACAACCGCGCCTTCGCAATCTTCTTCGGCGTCGTGTGCGCCGTGCTGCTGGTCGTGACGGCGTTCGGCATTGTCGGCCTGACCAGCTATTGGGTTGCGCAGCGGCGGCGACAGATCGGTATCCGTCGCGCGCTCGGCGCGACGCGCGCCGGCATCGTGCGCTACTTTCAGACGGAGAATTTTCTGATCGCCGCCGCCGCCGCGGCGGCGGGAGCCGCGCTGGCCAATGCCCTCAATCTCTTGATGGTCGGCAGCTTCGAGATGGCGCGGCTGCCCGGCAGCTACACCATCGGCGGCGTGGTCGGGGTGCTGGTGCTCGGGCAGCTGGCCACGCTGTGGCCGGCTCTGCGCGCGGCCTCGATTCCGCCGGCCATCGCGACGCGCAATCTCTAGCGAGGAGTGTCACCGTGTTCAACTACTATTTCGGATTGGCTCTCAGAAGTCTCAAGCGCAACGTCGTCCTGACGGTGCTGATGATCGCCGCGATCGGCGTCGGCATCGGGGCGTCGATGACCACCTTGACGATATTTCGTGCCATGGACGGCGATCCGATACCGCAAAAGTCCGGTCAACTGTTCGTTCCGCAGATCGACAACTGGGGTCCCCATCACCCGGTGGCTCCGAGCGTCAGCGACAACCTCCAGGACCAGCTCAGCTACACCGACGCCATCGCCTTCATGAACGCACACGCCGCCCCGCGCCAAGCGGCCATGTATCAGACGGGGCTGGCGTTGACCCCGCCCAATCCCGAACTGCGGCCGTTTCAAGTGCAGGTGCGCGCCACGTACACGGACTTCTTCCCGATGTTCGAGGTGCCGTTCCAATACGGTGCACCCTGGAACGCGGCGGACGACGCGGCGCATGCACGAGTCGTGGTCATCACACGCGAGCTCAACGACAAGGTGTTCGGCGGATCCAACAGCATCGGCAAGACATTGAACCTGGACAATGCGGAATATCGCGTCGTCGGAGTCGTGGACCAGTGGGCGCCGCTGCCGAGATTCTACGACTTGAACGGCGATAAATACGGCAAGAGCGAAGACGCGTTCCTGCCGTTCACACGCGCCATCGAGGATCACATGCTGACCTGGGGCAACTTCAACTGCAACGGCGACGTTGGCGAGGGCTGGGACGGCCGGCTGCATTCCGAATGCGTCTGGATTCAATTCTGGGCGGAACTTCCGACCGCGGCGGGCGCTGCGCGTTACCGCGCGTTGCTCGACAATTATGCGGCGGAACAGCGGCGCACGGGGCGATTTCAATGGCCGACGCACACGCAACTGCGCGACCTGCGGCAGTGGTTGACCTACCAGCATGTCGTTTCCGACGAGGCGCGGATTCTCGTGCTGGTGTCATTCAGCTTCCTAACGGTCTGTCTGCTGAACGCCATGGGACTGCTGCTCGCGAAGATCATGGGCCGGGCGGGCGACATCGGCGTGCGGCGCGCGCTCGGCGCCAATCGGCGCGCGATATTCTCGCAGTGCCTGATCGAGACCGCCGTGGTCGGACTCGCCGGCGGACTCTTGGGACTCGCGCTCACGGCGTTGGGGCTGCTGGGTCTACGGGCGCTGCTGTCCAAAGAGATCGTCGCGCTGTCGCATCTCGATTTGACCGACGTCGGCATCGCGATTGCGCTCGCCATCGTCGCCACGGTGATCGCGGGACTTTATCCCACGTGGCGCGCTTTGCAAATTCAACCGGCCTGGCAATTGAAGGCCCAGTAAAGGAGTCACATTATGGGACTGCGTCCTATCCTCTCGGCGATGCGCCGCAACAAGGTCGGTGCCATGTTGATTGCGGTGCAGATGGCCATTACGCTCGCGATCCTGTGCAACGGACTGTTCATCATTCAGCAGCGTCTACGCCTGAGTGAGCGGCCGACCGGCACCGACGAGGCGAATATCTTCGCGATCGACAATCAGTGGGTGGGTAACCCACCGGACCTTGCCGCGCGGCTGGGGGCCGACATCACGGCACTACGCACGCTGCCGGGCGTCGTGGATGCCTACTCCACCAACTCCTACCCGCTCACGGGCAGCGGCTGGACCGAGGGCGTGGACCTGCAACCCGATCAACAGCATTCGACGGCGCGCGTCGCGCTGTACTTCGCCGACGAACACGCACTGGCCGCCCTGGGGCTCAAGCTGGTTGCCGGCCGCAACTTCAGCAGTACCGAGATAGCGGACCGCGGCATGTCGGATTTGCCGCCGGTCCCGGCCGTCATCGTCACGCGCGCTCTGGGCGAGGCGCTCTATCCCGGCGGCCATGCATTGGGTCAATCCGTCTATCTCGCATTCCAGAAGCGGAGGTCGCCGATCATCGGCATCGTCGACAAGCTGCAGGTCCCCTGGACGTCGGCCGGCGGCTGGGGCAGCACGTTCAGCGACAACTCGATGCTGGAGCCGTTTCGGTTCGTGTCCCCGGTCGTGCACTACCTCGTTCGCGCCCGGCCCGGCCAACTCGCCGCGGTCATGCAGGCGGCGCAAACCAAGCTGATCGAGGTCGATCGCGCACGCGTACTGCAGAAAGTGCGGCCGTTGACCGAGGCGCGGGTCGAGGCCTACCGCGATGACCGCGGCCTCGCGATCATCCTCGGCATCGTCTGTGCGGCGTTGACGGCGGTCACGGCGTTCGGCATCGTGGGCCTGACCAGCTACTGGGTCGCGCAGCGGCGGCGGCAGATCGGAATTCGGCGCGCGTTGGGCGCCACGCGGCCGGCCATCGTGCGCTATTTCCAGACGGAGAATCTCTTGATCGCGTCCGCCGGCGCGTTGGCCGGCGTGGCGCTCGCGATCGCGGCGAATCTCTGGATGGTCAGCAACTTCGAGATGGCGCGGCTCCACACGAGGTACGCCGTGATCGGGGCGGCCATCGTGCTGCTGCTCGGGCAACTGGCGGCGCTATGGCCGGCGCTGCGCGCTGCGTCCATACCGCCCGCGCTGGCGACCCGCAGTGTCTGAGTAAGCCGAGCGGCGCCGCGCGTTTCCGCTAAGATTGGCCCATGCGTACCATCCTCGTCATCGATGACAACCCGGCGGTGGCCCAGGCCTTGGAGGTGTTGTTCGGCTTGCATGACATCCGTACGGTGGCTGCTTCGACGCCCGACAAGGGACTCGCCGTGCTGTCGCGGCAGCGCATCGATTTGGTCATCGCCGACATGAATTTCAGCGCGGATACCACGTCGGGCGATGAGGGCGCGGCGCTGTTTCGCGCGCTGCGTGCCGGGCAGCCCGACTTGCCGGTGATTCTGCTGACGGCATGGACTCATCTGGAATCCGCCGTGCAACTCGTCAAAGCCGGGGCCGCGGATTACATCGGCAAGCCCTGGGACAACGACAAACTGTTGGCGACGGTCGAGAATCTGCTCGAATTGGCGGAAGCGACCCGTGAGCGCGATCGCTTGCAAAGCGAACACCGGCGGCGGCACGAGCGCCTTTCCCAGCAATACGATCTATGCGGCATCGTGTTTGCGTCCGATGCGATGGAGCGCGCCGTCGAACTCGCCTGCCGGGTCGCGCGGGCCGACGTTCCGGTGCTCATCACCGGCCCGAACGGCGCCGGCAAGGAACGCATCGCGCAGATCGTGCACGCCAACTCCGCGGCGCGCACGGGGCCCTTCGTGGCGGTCAACTGCGGCGCCATTCCCTCCGAATTGATCGAGGCAGAACTGTTCGGCGCCGAGGCGGGCGCGTACACGGGAGCCGTGCGGGCGCGGGTCGGGCGCTTCGAACTTGCCGATGGCGGCACGCTATTTTTGGACGAGATCGGCAACCTGCCGCTGGCCGGCCAGGTGAAGCTCCTGCGCGTGCTCGAAAGCGGACAATTCGAAATGTTGGGGTCCAGCCGAACGCGCAATTCGCGAGTCCGCATTCTGAGCGCCACCAATGCGGATCTGCCCGCGCTAATCCGCGCGGGCAGTTTCCGGGAGGACCTCTACTACCGCCTGAACGTCATCGAGATCTCGCTGCCGCCGTTGACGGAGCGGCGCGCCGACATACTGCCCCTGGCGCGGCATTTTCTGGGCGTGGATCTCGAGTTGAGCGAAGATGCCGCGGCGGCATTGATGGGCCACGATTGGCACGGCAACGTGCGCGAACTGCGCAATTCGATCGAACGCGCGAAACTCATGGCCAGAGAGGGAGTCGTGCGTGCGGCGGACCTGAGTTTGCCGGCCCCGTCGCGCCCCGCTGGCGACGGCGACATGCCCAGAAGCGGCGCGGAGGCGCCGATCAGCCGCGAGGTGATCGAGGAGAGCCTGCGCGATGCCGGCGGCAACGTCAGTCGAGCGGCGCAAAACCTCGGGCTTTCGCGCCAAGCGCTGTACCGCCGCATGGAGCGATTCAATATGCGCCCGCCGAGCGGTGCATGATGGGTGCCTGACGGTGCGCCGCCGGCCGACGGCCAGCCTAGGATTCAAGCTCGGGCTCCTGTTCTTGAGCGTGGCGGCGCTGTCCGCGGCGCTCGGCATCTGGCTGACGCGTTGGCTCAGCAACCCCTTGGCGAGCTGGGTGTTGATCGTCGGCCTCACCCTGGTGCCGGCCTTCTGGCTTGCGGCCCGTGTGCTGCGTCCGATCCGCCAGATGCTGCGCGCGCTGGCGGGCACGGTGGCGAGCTACCGCGAAGGCAACTTCAGTCAATCGCTCGTGGTGGAACGCGACGACGAGCTGGGTGAATTGATGGCGGCGCATAACGACCTGGCGACCGCGCTGCGCACCCAGCGCGCCCACCTGGTGCAGCGAGAGTTGCTGTTGGACACGGTCATGCAGAACTCGCCCGTGGCCTTGATTCTGGTGGATGCCAACGAGCGCATCGCCTACGCCAATCTCGCGTCGCGCCACGTCTTGAGCGAAGGCCGCAGCTTGAACGGCCTGCTGTTCCTCGACGTGCTGCAGCGGGCGCCGCCCGCCCTGCGAGCCGCGGCGAATCAAGCCGGCGACAGCTTGATTGCCGCCGAGATGGATGGAGTCGAGGAAACCTTTCATCTGTCGCAGCGATCATTCGTATTGCAGGGCCGGCCCTATCGGTTGTATTTGTTGAAGCGTCTGACCCGGGAGCTGTCGAGACAGGAGGTCGGGACCTGGAAGAAGTTGATCCGGGTGTTGAGCCATGAGCTCAATAATTCCCTGGGCCCGCTGTCATCGCTCGCCCATTCGGGCGCGGAGATCGCGCGGCGCGAGGATTACCAGGCGCTGCCGGCGGTTTTCCGGGCCATCGCGGAGCGCGCCGAACACCTGCATCATTTCGTCGGCAGCTACGCGACCTTCGCCAAGCTGCCGGCGCCCCGGCCCGAGCGGATCGTCTGGCAACCGTTCGTGGCCGATCTTGCGCGTCAGGCGACGTTCGCCGGGGGCACCCTGCCGTCCTCGCCCGGGTGGTTCGATCGCGGTCAAGTCGAGCAGGCGCTGATTAATTTGCTCAAGAATGCTCACGAGGCGGGCGGCTCCGGCGCTGCCGTGGAGTTGCACATTCTTTGCGCCGGCGGCGAACAGCGCATCGAAGTACGCGATCGCGGATCGGGGATGAGCCAAGCCGTGCTTGCGCAGGCGCTGCTGCCGTTTTATTCGACCAAGCGCAGCGGCACCGGACTCGGTCTCGCACTCGCGCGCGAGATCGCTGAGGCGCACGGCGGGCGCATTCATCTCGCCAATCGGGACGGCGGCGGCCTGATCGTCACGCTGGACCTGCCGTATACGCCGCACGATGCGGGTCCTTAGGGGGTGGGGATTGGGGGGAGTAGCGGAAAAGGGAGCAGGGAGCAGGGCGTAGGGCGTAGGGCGTAGGGCGTAGGGAGGGAGCAGGGCGTAGGGCGTAGGGAGGGAGTAGAGCGTAGGGAGTGGGGGCGCGTTTCCGCTGAAACGTCGTTCCGCCACGTGGTGGATGCTCAGTCGAACTCCGTGGGTCTGCCGGGCTGTTCGGCGTGCAAGAACATGAGTTCGATCTGCGCGGCCGTCGTTCGTCCGATCGACAAATCGGGCAACTCGCACGGCGCAAAGAAGGCCACTTCGCTGGTCTCCTCGCTGGGTCTCGCGCTTCCGCCCGTCAACTCGCAGAGGAAAAATAGCTTGTAGATGGAATCGATGTGGCGTGGTGGGTGGCGTTTGCGGTAGTCGTGAACCGCGGCGAGCTTCCGCGCCCGCGTTTCGAAGCCGGACTCCTCGGCAATTTCCCGAACGACGCACTCGGCGGGCGATTGATTGACGTCCGCCCAGCCACCGGGCAGGGTCCATCGTCCGTCGCTGATTTCGCGCACCAGGAGCACGCGCCCGTCGCGGAACACGGCCCCGCGCACGTCCACCTTGGGCGTCGCGTATCCGGCGTCGCGGCCGAAAAGGTCGAGAACCTTGGCGCGGTCGACATCCGATCCTGCGGCGATCAGCGAGGCCGCCAGTTCCCGGATGCGCTCGAAACGCTGGCGGTCGAAAGCATCCTGGCTGAACGCCAGACCGATCTGTGCGATGGCGCGCAGTTCACGGCCGATCACCAACCAAGACGGTTCGCTCATCCGCCGCCGCCGGCCACCGCGCAACTCGCATCCAGCAGCAGTTCGCCGGTTTGCCCCGTGCCGGTGAGCAGTATGAAGCCGGGACCGCTTTTCAATTGTGCGCCGGCGGCCACCAAGGTGTAGTCGCCCAGGTGACGCCGCGCTTCCGGCTTCAAGTTCGCGAGCAGATCGAACGGGTTCGCCCCATCGAGGCTTGCACTGGCGATGCGCAGGGCTTCGTAGGTCGATCCGCCGACATTGAGGGGAGTCCAGACGTCGGTGACGCGATCGGCCGCAGCGCGCAATGCATCGGCGACGTCTTGCCTCAGGCATTCGATATGAATGTGAAACTGATCCTGGGTGCGCGAGGCAACCTTGTTTACGGCTAGCCCAATGGCGGTCCTCGGCACCTCGTGGCCCACGAACTTGCCGAGCAGGTCGCGGGCGCGCCAAGCCTCCGCGAAATAGTTGGGCGTGTCGGGGTCGAGCAGCTCACTGGCGTCGATTCCGCGCATGGTCTGCACGGGAATCAACAGGTAGTGGCCGCCGCCCTTGCGATCCTCCAGCACGGCATATCCCGAGCTGTCGGTCTTCGAGTCGGCCAGAAAGACGCGTTCGCACGGGGCGGGGTCGTGGTTTTGCGACCAGTCCACGACGCATTCGTTTTGCACGATCTGGCGCAGCGCGTCGCGGCCCGCGTCGGGCGGCAAATCGGCGGATTTGCCCCCGGGCGCATGAATATTCACGCCGCCCGCGGAAAATGCGGCGGCCGAGGCCGCAACGGCCAATAGCATCGAGCGTAGTTTCGCGTTCACTGTTTCCCGTCCGCAACACCTGACGCCGCCATCATTGCAAAACGATGCTCGATTATCGATAGCCTCGACGCTGAATCTGCGGCGCGCGGTGCCCCGATGCGGCGTTTCCCGCGCGCCCGGGTGAGGAATTTGCACGTGAGTTAAGGCGCGCGGCACCGTACTATACGCGGCCTCATGCCCATCGTACGCCTCGATAAAGTCTCCTTGAGCTTCGGCCTCAAGCCCCTGTTGGA
>JBEKYO010000066.1:0-22812 GCA_049510875.1 Steroidobacteraceae bacterium | reverse complement strand
TGCGAGGTGTCGTTGAAGGTGATGCCCACCCCGCCGGCCTGCGAAAGCAGGTATCTCGACATCGATGAAGCGGCAGCGCTCGCGCAGCTCAACCGCTGGGCCACCGAAGGCGTGGCGGTGACTGCAAGTTCCTGGCATCAGGGAAGGCTGCACGTGCGGCTGGGCGGCGCCGCAGCCGCCGTCGCACGCGGTCGAGAGCGTGTGGGCGGCCGAGAGCTGGCGCCGTCGGACGCGGGCCGGTGGTGGTCGGACCTGCGTGATCATCGCCACGGCCTGCTCGCGCTCACCGACCCGCAGCTGCAACGGGGCGAGTGCTTATGGAGGCTGTGCGTGCCCGACACGACGCCGCCGCTGGTGCTGCCCGGCGAGTCGCTCATCGAATGGGGCGGGGCTCAGCGCTGGATCCGAAGCGCGGCGCCCGCGGCTCAAATTCGCTCCGCCGCGTCCGGCGCGGGCGGACACGCCACGCTGGTTCGCGCCGCGGATAAATCGCCGGGCGCCTTTGCGGCGCCGACGCCGCCCGTGATGCAGATCCATCGACGCCTGAAACAGTCCTTCGACCCGGCCGGCATTTTCAATCCCGGACGCTTGTACGCGGAGATCTGACGCACCGCCATGCAGACGAAACTCAGTGCCGAATTCCAAGGCTCGCCGCAGGGCCGGGCCGCAGAGGCCATCCTGCGCAGTTGCGTGCATTGCGGATTCTGCAACGCCACCTGTCCGACGTACCAGCTGCTCGGCGACGAATTGGACGGGCCGCGCGGCCGGATCTATTTGATCAAGCAAATGCTGGAAGGCGGCGAGGTCGGCCGCAGCACGCAACGGCATTTGGATCGCTGTCTCACCTGCCTCAATTGCGAGACGACATGTCCGAGCGGCGTCGAATACGGCAAGCTCGTGTCCGTGGGGCGCGCATTGGTGGACGAGCGGGTCGAGCGGCCCATGGCCGAGAGACTGAAACGCTGGCTGCTCAGGGAGGGGCTTACCTCCGCATGGTTCGCGCCCTTGTTCCAGGCCGCGCGGCTCGGCAGAAAACTGCTGCCCGGGCCACTGAAAAAATTTGTGCCGGCATCGCCCGCCCGGCGCAGTGCGGCGTGGCCGGCGACTCACCATGACCGCAAGGTGTTGCTGCTCGGCGGGTGCGTGCAGCCGGCAATGCTGCCGAACATCAACCGGGCGACGGCGCGAGTTCTCGACGCCGGCGGCATCGAGACTATCCTCGCCGCGGGCGCCGGCTGCTGCGGCGCGCTGCGCGAGCACTTGGCCGATCATGAAGGCGCTCTTGCCGATGCGCGGCGGAACATCGACGCGTGGTGGCCGTTGGTTGCCGCGGGCACGATCGAGGCGATCGTCATGAACGCATCCGCGTGCGGCCTTGCCGTCAAACAGTACGGCGAGGCGTTGAGCGCGGACCCTGCGTATCGCGACAAGGCCGCGAGCGTGAGCGCGATGGCCCGGGACTTGAGCGAGTTGCTGCCGCAGCTCGTGCCGGTGCTCAAGGACCGGCTGCGCACGGATGCGGCCGGGCGTATCACCTTTCATGCGCCGTGCACACTGCAGCACGGCCAGCGGCTGCGCGGCGGCGTCGACACGCAGCTGGCGATGCTGGGCTTCGATGTGCGAGTTGCCGCCGCCGAGGCGCACCTGTGTTGCGGATCCGCGGGCACGTATTCCGTGCTGCAGCCGGCGCTCGCGCTGCAATTGCGCGACCGAAAAATCGCGCATCTCGCGGCGACCCATCCGCAGGCCATCGTTTCCGCAAACGTCGGGTGCATACAGCATCTGCAGTCGGGCACCGATGTTCCGGTGCGGCATTGGGTCGAGGTGTTGGACGATGCGCTGCAAGCGCATGCATGCTAAGCACCCGGCCGGACTGTCGGCAGACGACGACATGTGCGCGTCGATGCACCCGCAAGGCATGAAAAGGATTTAATTGCATTGTCGAACTTGCGTTAAAGTGAGCGGTCAATGTGCTCAGTGGAACGAAGTCCAATCCTGCGGTCTAACAGCGTTCCAACAACGGTAATTTGCGGTTCTGCGCCATGCCGCGTCCGCCCAGAGGGATGCTGATGTTCGATCCATGGATTTATTGGGGGGGCTTCGCTCTGGCCGCATGCGCCGCGGCGTATAGCGTGGTGGCGTGGCTCGCCGTGCTGAAGGGGATACGGCCCCCGGCGCCGGAGTCGCAAAATGCGCCTCCGGTGACGCTGTTCAAGCCGTTGTGCGGCGCCGAGGCCGAAACCTACGAATGCCTGCGGTCGTTTTGCGACCAGGATTACCCCGAATTCGAAGTGATTTTCGGCGTCGCGGACTTGAACGATCCCGTGGTCGCCATCGTCGAGCGCTTGAAGCGGGACTTTCCGCAGCGCCTCCTGCAGCTCGTCGTCGATCGGCGGCAGCACGGCAGCAGCCGCAAAGTCAGCAACCTGGTCAACATGATGCCGCTGGCGCATCATGAATTTTTTGTAATTTCCGACAGCGACGTGCGCGTGGGCCGCGACTACCTCGCAAAGGTCGTCGCCCCCCTGCTCGACGCCGAAGTCGGCATCGTCACCTGTCCATATCGCGGCATTCCGCGGTCCGGGTTGTGGTCCTTGCTGGGCTCGCAATTCATCAATGAATGGTTCATCCCCTCGGTGCGCGTGGCCGCCCTGAGCGGATCGCGGTCCTTCGCGTTCGGCGTCACCATCGCGATGAGCCGCCGCGCCTTGGCCCGCATCGGCGGATTCATGGCAATCGCCAATCAGCTGGCCGACGACTATCGGTTGGGCGAGATGACGCGCCGGCTGGGCCTGCGGACGGTGCTGTCCGATGTGGTGGTCGAGACCAACGTGGTCGAGCGCAGCTTCGGCGACTTGGTGCGGCATGAGCTGCGGTGGTTGCGCACCATTCGCGCGGTGCGGCCGCTGGGCTATTGTCTGTCCTTCATCACGTTCGGCGTGCCGGTGGCGATTCTGGGCGCGCTGCTGGCGGGCGGCGCCGCGCCGGCCATCGGCATGATCGCGGTCACCGGCACGGCGCGAATACTGCTGCATTTCAAGACGCGCGCTCGCGATGCTTCGCTCCGTCAACTCCTCCTGCTGCCGATCCGGGATCTGCTGAGCGTGGTGTTGTGGAGTTGGAGCTTCGTCACGCGGCGCGTGCACTGGCGAGACGACCACTTCCTGGTCAATCGCGATGGTTCCGTATTGCCCGTCGTGAGAATCTGATTGCCGCCGATGCGGGTGCCGCGGTGAAGGCGGCCGATCTATGCGAAAATTCCTAATCGTCACCGCCGATGATTTCGGTCTGCACGGCGCGGTCAACGAAGCCGTCGAGCACGCGGCGCACGCGGGCATATTGACGGCAGCCAGTTTGATGGTGGGGGCGCCGGCCGCCGAGGATGCGATCCGGCGCGCGCGCGCGCTGCCCGACCTTCGGGTGGGCCTGCACGTCGTGCTTGCCGACGGCCAGGCCACGCTGGCGCCGCATCTGGTGCCGGCGCTGGCCGACGCCGCGGGGCGCATGGACGGGCGGATGCTCAATCGAGGACTGCGCTACTTTGCGCTCCGTTCGGTGCGGCGGCAGTTGGACGCCGAGATTCGTGCGCAATTTTCGGCGTTCGCGCGCACCGGCCTGAAGCTCGACCACGTGAACGCGCACAAGCACTTTCATTTGCATCCCAGCGTGCTCGACATGCTGCTCGGCATCGGTCGGGACTATGGGGTGAACGCCGTGCGGGTGCCGGACGAGCCTTATTGGTTCGCCTCCCGCAGCGGCGGCTGGGCCGCCGGCGCCGGCGCGGCATTGCTCAGCCCGTGGGTCGCGCTCATGAAAATGCGATTGCGCTCCGCCGGCATGCTCCACAACGATCATATTTTCGGCGTGGCCGCGAGCGGGGCCATGGACGAGGGCAAATTACTCGAAGTGATACGGCGGCTGCCGCCGGGAGTCAGCGAAATTTATCTTCATCCGGCCACGGCGGGACACGTGGTCTCGCCGACGATGAACGGATACCGGCATTCCGCGGAGCTCGCCGCGCTGCTCAGCCCGCGCGTGCGGGCCGCCCTCACCGAGGCGCGGGTCGGTCACGGCGGCTACGGGGACGTGCCGCGCGAGGACGGCGCATCGACCCAGCTACGGCCGTAGCCGGCCGCCCCACCGATGGAACGCGAACGCGAGCCCGACGGCGAGGAATGGCAGCATCACCACGCCCTCCGCTTTGTGCACGACGAGGGCGCCGGCGAGCAGCGCACCGAACAAATAGGCAACGACCACGGCGCTCTGGAGCTTCACTTCCTTCAAGCCGAGCGAGTCGCCGTAGGCCAGAGAGTTGGCGAGCGTGGCGACGAGCTTCGTGAGCGTCATGGTGAACACGATGGTGGTGAGGCTCACGGTTTGGCCGATGACGGCTTGTACGCCCATGGCGACTGCCAGCAGCAGAATCTGCAGGTGCATCGAGGGCGTGTGCGGCGCGTGCGGGATCCACAGCGCATAGACCGCAAAGCACAGCAGCAATCCGGTTTCGGTGGTGAGCAACAGGCCGAGCGCCTGCCCCGGGGCGCGGCGCCGCCGCTGCAGCACCCCGAGCGCGCACCCCAACACGAATCCGCTCAGCGCGACCACCGAGCCCATGGCCGATGCAACGCGGCCCTGCGCAACGTAATAGGCGAGCAGCGCAAAATTGCCGGTCATGGCCGACGCGAACACTCCCCCCAGGGTCGCGAAGCCGATGACATCAACCGTGCCAGCCGCAAAAGCGGTGAGCAACAGGATGATTTCGAACTCGGCGAATGTTGATTTGTCGTTCATCCCGTATATCGCTCGCGGATTGCGTCGAGCATGCGCGAAGCGGAGTGCCGCAGATGTTCCGCATGGCCGGCGTACAGGAATCCGATCCTGCGCGCGAGGTTGAATCCGGATAACGACGGCCTGACCACTCCCGCCGTCGCGTAGCACGCCGGCATCACCGTGACGCCCAAGCCGGCCCTGACCAGGGCGAGGACTTGTTCATCGTTGGTGCCGCGGAATGCAAAAAATGGGCGCACGCCGCGCTCGGTGAAGTGCCGGCTGGTTTCCGACAGCACTTCGCAGTGACGGCGCACGATCATCGGGTTATCCGCCAGATCCTCGGCCGCAATGCAGGCTTCGGCCGCCAATGGGTGGGTCTCGCACATGGCGAGCGCATACGCCTCGCTGAACAGCCCCTCGCTGGCGAAGCGGCTCGAGCCGGGCCGAATGATGGTCAGGGCGGCGTCGAGCTGCCCGCGGCCGAGGCGCTGCAGTAATTCCCGCTCATTGCCCGTGAGGATTTGCAGCCGTTCGGCATCCGCCGATCTTTTTGCCGCCTTGAAGGTATCGGCAATGTGCGAGATCGGAAACGTCGAGATCACGCCCAGCCGCAGCGAGCGCGCCGGCCGCAGGTTCGCCACGGCGGCCTGCGCCAGGTTGAATTCGTTCTCGATGCGCCGTGCGTGGGCCGCGAGGCGCGACCCGGCATCCGTGATGTGCACCCGTTTGCTGGTGCGCTGAAACAGGGGCGCCCCCAAAAGCCGCTCCAGCTTGCCGATGCCCACCGACAGCGACGGCTGGGTCACATTGAGCTGCTTTGCGGCCTTGGAGAAGCTGCCGCAATCGATGACGGCCAGGAAATAGCGCAGCAGGTAGCGGTCAACCATAGATACAGACTATGACTAACGTCTCTATCTTTCAATTTTATTATACGAACCGGGCGCAGTAACATACCGCGGACCAGTAACAACCAGGCGGTGGCCGGCCATGTCAGCGTTACCGATGGATTTCGGCTTAGGAGAGACCGCGGATGCCATCCGCGCAACGACCGCCCGCTTTGCCGCCGAGAAAATCGCGCCCATGGCCGCGCAAATCGACGCGACCAACACCTTTCCCCGCGACCTCTGGCCGCTGATGGGCGATCTCGGACTGCACGGCATTACCGTGGAGGAGGAGTGGGGCGGCCTGGGGCTGGGTTATCTGGAGCACGTGGTGGCCATGGAAGAGGTGTCGCGGGCCTCGGCCTCCGTCGGCCTCTCGTATGGCGCGCATTCCAATCTTTGCATCAACCAGATCCGCCGCTGGGCCAACGCCGCGCAAAAGACCCGCTACCTGCCCAAACTCATCAGCGGGGAACATGTCGGATCGCTCGCGATGAGCGAAGCCGGTTCGGGCTCCGACGTGGTGTCCATGCAGCTGCGAGCGGTGGCGCTCGGCGACCGCTATGTGCTCAACGGCAGCAAGTTCTGGATCACCAACGCCCCGGAGGCCGACACGCTGGTGGTGTACGCGCGCACCGGCGGGGCCGCCAATAGGATTTCGGCCTTCATCGTCGAGCGCGGCATGAAGGGATTCAGCGTCTCGAAGAAGCTCGACAAGATGGGCATGCGGGGTTCGGATACCGCGGAACTCGTGTTCGCGGATTGCGAGGTACCGGCCGAGAATCTGATGGGTCCCCTCGATGACGGTGTACGCATATTGATGAGCGGACTAGACTACGAACGCGCGGTGCTCGCCGCTGGGCCATTGGGATTGATGCAAGCTTGCCTCGATGTCGTATTACCGTATGTGCGTGACCGCAAACAATTCGGCCGGCCGGTCGGATCGTTTCAGCTCATGCAGGGCAAGATCGCCGATATGTACGTCGCGTTGAGTTCCGCCCGGGCCTACGTCTACGCCGTCGCTCGTGCATGCGACGCCGGCAGAACCAATCGCGTCGATGCGGCGGGCGCCATACTGCTCGCGTCGGAAAAAGCCGTGCAAACCTGCCTCGAAGGGATTCAAGCCTTGGGCGGCGCGGGCTACACCAAGGAATGGCCGGTGGAGCGGTTGCTGCGCGATGCGAAACTCTACGATATCGGCGCCGGCACCAACGAAATTCGCCGTTTTCTGATCGGCCGGGAATTGGTAGGCGGATGACCCCGGTGTCGGCCCACTCGCGCCTGAACGCCGAGCTGGCGGCGGAGCTGCGCCGCCGCGTGGCCGCCGCGGCACTGGGCGGTCCCGAAGCGATTCGCTCGCGCCACACCGCGCGCGGCAAGCTCCTGCCACGCGAGCGCGTCGACCGGCTGCTCGATCCCGGTGCTCCGTTTCTCGAAATCGGTCAGCTGGCCGCGTTCGGACTGTACGACGATCAGGCTCCCGGGGCGGGGATCATCGCCGGAATAGGCCGCGTGTGCCGGCGCGAAGTGATGATCGTCGCCAACGACTCGACCGTCAAAGGCGGCGCGTACTTCCCGCTGACCGTCAAGAAGCATCTTCGGGCGCAAACCATCGCGCAGGAGAATGCGCTGCCCTGCATTTATCTGGTCGATTCGGGCGGCGCCAATCTTCCCTTTCAGGCGGAAGTGTTTCCCGATCAGGAGCACTTCGGCCGGATCTTCTTCAACCAGGCCCAGATGTCGGCCGCAGGGATTCCGCAGATCGCCTGCGTCATGGGGAGCTGCACCGCCGGCGGTGCGTACGTTCCGGCCATGTCGGACGAGACGGTCATCGTGAAGAACCAGGGCACCATATTCTTGGCGGGACCCCCGCTCGTGAAGGCCGCCACCGGTGAAATCATATCGGCCGAGGAACTCGGCGGCGCGGACACGCATGCCCGCCGCTCGGGAGTGGTCGATCATGTGGCGGAAAACGACACGCATGCTCTGTTGATCGTTCGCGACATCGTCAGCCGATTGAACCGGCCAGACGCGCCCCGTATCGAACTGCGCGAGCCGCGGCCGCCGAAGCTCGATCCCAAGGGCCTGTACGACATCATTCCCGGCGACGTCCGCGCGCCTTACGACGTGCGCGAGGTAATCAAGCGGCTGGTCGATGACTCCGACCTGCACGAATTCAAGTCCCTCTACGGCAGCACGCTGGTCTGCGGGTTCGCGCACATCTGGGGCATCCCCGTCGCGCTGCTGGCCAACAACGGGGTGCTGTTCTCGGAGAGTGCGCTGAAAGGCACCCATTTCATCGAGCTTGCGTGCCAGCGGCGCATTCCGCTGTTGTTCCTGCAGAATATCTCCGGCTTCATGGTCGGCGGAAAGTACGAGGCGGGCGGAATCGCCAAGGACGGAGCGAAGCTCGTGACCGCCGTCGCCACCGCGTCGGTGCCGAAGATCACCGTGCTCATCGGCGGCAGCTTCGGCGCGGGCAACTACGGCATGGCGGGTCGCGCCTATTCCCCGCGGTTCCTATTCACCTGGCCCAACAGCCGGATCAGCGTCATGGGCGGCGAACAGGCCGCGGCGGTGCTGGCGACCATCAAGCGCGACGCCATGGAGGCACGCAACGAGGTTTGGACGGCCGCCGACGAGGCGGCCTTCAAGGCGCCTGTGCGCGCGCGCTACGAGGCGGAGGGCGATCCGTACTATGCGACCGCGCGATTGTGGGATGACGGAATCATCGATCCGGCGCAGACGCGCGACGTCCTCGGCCTGGCCTTCGCCGCGACCTTGAACACGCCCATTGCGCCGCGTGCGCAGTTCGGCCTGTTTCGGATGTAGCCTTGGGCTCCTAATGATCGAATCCCTGCTCATCGCGAATCGCGGCGAAATTGCCTGCCGTATCATCCGCACCGCGCGGCGCCTGGGAATCCGCACCATTGCTGTTTTTTCGGCGGCCGATGCGCATGCGCCGTTCGTGAAACAGGCGGACACGGCCGTCCCCATCGGCCCCGCCCCCGCGGCGGACAGTTATCTGGCGGGCGAGAAGATTCTGGCGGCCGCCAGAGCGACCGGCGCCGCGGCCATCCATCCCGGGTACGGCTTTCTCTCGGAGAATGCGGCGTTTGCGGCGGCCGTGCAGGATGCGGGACTCGTATGGATCGGCGCGCCTCCGGCGGCGATTCGAGCCATGGGGTTGAAGGATGCCGCCAAGGCATTGATGATGCGGGCCCACGTCCCGGTGACTCCCGGATACTTGGGCGAGGTTCAGGAGGCGCTGCGGCTGAAGCGCGAAGCGTCGGGCATCGGCTATCCCGTGCTCATCAAGGCCGTTGCCGGGGGCGGCGGCAAGGGAATGCGGCGCGTCGAGGACGCGGCCGGCTTCGACGAGGCACTCGCTTCGTGCCGGCGCGAAGCGGCGTCGGCGTTCGGCGATGATCGGGTGTTGATCGAGAAATACGTGCGCGCGCCGCGCCACATCGAGGTCCAGGTCTTCGGCGATACGCACGGACAGATCGTGCATTTGTTCGAACGCGACTGTTCGCTGCAGCGCCGTCATCAGAAAGTGATCGAAGAGGCGCCCGCGCCCGGGATGGACGCCGCCACGCGCGAATTCGTCTGTAACGCCGCGGTCAAGGCCGCACGGGCGGTGGACTACGTCGGCGCGGGAACCATCGAGTTCATCGCCGACGCCACCCACGGACTCACCGCCGACCATATCTGGTTCATGGAAATGAACACTCGCCTGCAGGTCGAACATCCGGTCACGGAGGCGATTACCGGCCAGGATTTGGTGGAGTGGCAATTGCGAGTGGCAAGCGGCGAGCCGTTGCCCTGCACGCAAGACGCCCTCAGCATCGATGGGTGCGCGATGGAGGCGCGGCTGTACGCGGAGAACCCGAGCGGCGGGTTCCTGCCCTCCACCGGCATCCTCCGGCACGTGCGCTTGCCCTCCGATGTGCGCGTCGACAGCGGGGTGGAGGAGGGCGGCGAGGTCACCGGCTTCTACGACCCGATGCTCGCGAAACTGATCGTGCACGCGCCCAATCGCCGGGCGGCCGCGCGCAAGCTGGCCGCTGCGTGCGGCGCGGTCCAAGTGTGGCCGGTGCGGACCAATGCGGCGCTCCTCGCCCGCATTGCCGTCGATGCCGCCTTCGTTGCCGGCGACGTCGATACGGGATTCATCGAGCGGCGCGCCGCGACCTTGATTCCGCCGCCTGAGCCCGGCGACGAGATGGTGCGCGCGGCGGCGGGCGCGCTCCTCGCCGTTCGGGGGCCCGACCCCTGGAGCGGTCTGGTGGGTTTTCGCGCGAATGCGCCGGCGTGCGCCATGGTCGATGTGGCCGTGGGCGCGCACAGTCACTGGGTGGCCGCCGATCCGCCGCCGTCATCGACGGCGACCGTCGACGGCGAGCGGATCCTGTTTCTGCGCGGCGAGGCCTGGAGCTTCGGGCCGCCGGACAGCGCGCGCGTCGTCGGCACCGCGGCCGTGTCGGACGGGGTTTTGCAATCGCCAATGCCGGGCCGAATCGTCAGCGTCTCGGTGCGGCATGGCCAGGCGGTCAGCAAGGGTCAAATTCTCCTCTCGCTCGAGGCCATGAAAATGGAACACTCGCTCATTGCGCCGTTCGACGGGAGCGTCGCGGAACTGGCGGTCTCGGTGGGAGACCAGGTCGCCGAAAACGTGGCGCTCGTGCGCATCGTCGCCGACTCAGCGGCGCGGGAGGCCTGATGGCCGGTCGATTCTATGAGGATTGGAAAGTGGGCGATCGAATCGAGCACGAAATCCGCCGCACCGTCACGGAAACGGACAACCTGCTCATCACGACGCTCACGCACAATCCGCAGCCGCTGCATCTCGATGCCGAGTCCGCGGCCGCCAGCGAGTTCGGCCAAATCCTGGTGAACGGCATCTTTACGTTCGGCCTGATGATCGGCGTGTCGGTTGCGGATACCACGCTGGGGGTGCTGATCGCCAACTTAGGTTACGACCAGGTGGTCATGCCCCGCCCGGTTTTCATCGGCGACACCCTGCATGGTGATACCACTGTCGCGGAACTGAAGGACAGCCGCTCCAGGCCGCAGGCCGGCATCGTGATTTTTGCGCATCGCATGTTGAACCAGCGCGAGGAAGTCGTGTGCCAGTGCCTGCGCAGCGCCTTGATCCGCCGGAGGGGCGCGTGAGGCTGCGCTCCATGTTGTTCGTTCCGGGCGATAGGCCGGATCAAATGACGAAGGCTCTGTCGGCCGGGGCGGACGCGCTGATTCTCGATCTGGAGGACTCGGTATCGCCGCAGCGCAAGGCGCAGGCGCGCCTCGACGTGGCGGCGTTTCTGAGCCGGGGCGCCCGGCGCATGCCGCTGTTCGTGCGCGTCAATCCGCTGCCGTCCGGCCTCACGGATCAGGATCTCGCAGCCCTGGCGCAGGCACGCCCGGACGGCGTGGTGCTTCCAAAGGCGGAAGGCGCCGCGTCGATCGTGGAATTGGCGCGGCGCCTGGATGCGACGGGCATGGCGGCTGCGCGCATATTGCCGATCGCGACCGAGACGCCTGCCGCGATATTTCGCATGGGCGAGTACCCGGCCGTGGCCGGGCGACTGGCCGGCGTGACCTGGGGCGCGGAGGATCTCTCCGCCGCCGTCGGCGCGACGACGGCGCGCGGGCCGGACGGCGTCTTTACCGCGCCGTATGAGATGGTGCGTGCGCTCGCCTTGTTCGCCGCGCATGCCGCGCAGGTGCCGGCCATCGAAACCGTATTTTCAATGTTCCGCGACCACGAGGGGTTGACGCGCTATGCCGAGCGCGGCGCCCGCGACGGGTTCACCGGAATGTTGGCGATTCATCCGGCGCAGGTGACAATCATCAACGCGGCGTTCACGCCGTCGGCGCAGCTCATCGAACGCTCGCGCCGCATCGTCGATGAGTTCAGCAAACACCCGGGTGCCGGGGTGGTGAGCCTCGACGGCGCAATGTTCGACGCGCCGCATCTCAAACAGGCGCTGCGCATTCTTGCGCAGGCCGGCGCGGCGGAAGCGCCGGATAAAACGGTATGAGAAGTACCGAGCCGGCCTAGAAGGCGGATTCCTCGAGCGCCATCATCGATGCCTTGCCCGCCCTGATGGCGTACAGCAACGCGCCGACCTGCGGAAGAATGCGGTCGACGTAGAACGCCGCCGTCGCGCGTTTGGCGCGGTAGAACGCCGGGTCGTCACCTTCCGCCGACGGCAGTTTTTCGCCCGCGACCTTGGCCATGCGCACCCACATGAAGCCGAGCGCCACCAGGCCGAGCATGCGCAAATAATCGGTCGAGGCGGCCCCCGCTTCCTCCGGATCAATGAACCCTTTTTGGGCGATGAAGCCGGTCGCGAGCTGCAGCGCGCCGAACGCCTTGGCGAACGACTGCACCAGAGCGCCGATTTCCGGATCGGCGCCGTGCGCCTCGATGAACGCGGCGACCGGATGAAAGAATTGCCGCAGCGAGCGGCCCATGTTCGCAGGCAGCTTGCGGCCGACCAGGTCGAGCGCCTGCACGCCATTCGTGCCTTCGTAGATCATGGCGATGCGCGCGTCGCGCACGAATTGTTCCATGCCGTGATCGACGATGAAGCCGTGGCCTCCATAGGTCTGCAGCCCGAGATTCGCGGCCTCGAAACCGAGATCGGTGAACAGCGACTTGACGACCGGGGTCATCAGCGCGATGAAATCTTCGGCTTCCGCACGCTCGGGCGACTCGGGCAGACGTTCCATGCGATCGAGCGCGTTGGCCACCCAGACACCGAGTGCGCGGCAGCCTTCGTTGTAGGCGCGCATGGTCATGAGCATGCGGCGCACGTCGGGGTGCACGATGATCGGATCCGCGGACTTCTCGGGGTGCTTCGGACCCGCGAGCGACCGGCCCTGCAGCCGGTCCTTGGCGTATGCGACGGCGCTTTGGTAGGCCACCTCGCCGACGCCGAGGCCTTGAGTGCCGACCGACAAGCGCTCGCTGTTCATCATCACGAACATTGCCCGCATGCCTTTGTGGGGTTCGCCCACCAGCCATCCGGCGGCTTCGTCGAAGTTCATCTGGCACGTCGCCGAGCCCTTGATGCCCATCTTGTGCTCGATGCCCGCGCACTTGACGCCGTTGCGCGCGCCGACCGTGCCGTCCGCCTTGGGCAGAAATTTCGGCACCACGAACAAGCTGATGCCCCTGATGCCCGGCGGCGCGTCCGGCGTGCGCGCGAGCACCAAGTGCAGGATGTTCTCGGTGAGATCGTGCTCGCCCGCGGAGATGAAGATCTTCGAGCCTGTAAGGCGATAGCTGCCGTCGGGCTGAGGCACCGCGCGCGTGCGCAGGAGCCCGAGATCCGTGCCGCAATGGGCTTCGGTCAAGCACATGGTGCCGGCCCAGCTGCCATCGACCAGCTTCGGCAGATACAGGTTCTTGAGCGCTTCGGAACCGTGGCTCTTCAACGCGAGATAGGCCCCGTGCGACAGGCCCGGATACAGGCCGAAGGAGAGGTTGCAGGCGCAGATCATCTCCTCGACCAGCTTGGCGGCGCTCTGCGGCAAACCCTGGCCGCCGTACTTCGGATCGGAACTGAGCGCGCCCCAGCCGCCGTCGATGAACGCCCGGTACGCCTCCTTGAAACCCGCCGGTGTGCGCACCACGCCATCGGCGTAATGGCAGCCTTCGGCATCGCCGCTGGCGTTCAGGGGAAGGAGCACGGCGCCGATAAATTTTCCCGCTTCCTCGAGAACGGTGTTGAGCACATCGGGTGTCATCTCCTCCAGCCCGGGCAGCGCCGTCAGGGCCGTGCTGTCGTGCAACTCATGGAGCACGAAACGCATATCGCGCAGGGGTGCAGTGTAGGTTTGCATGGGGGAACTCCGATTCCTAGTTGCGCAGGGGCTTGCCGGTCACGAGCATGTGTTCGATTCGCGCCAGCGTTCCGGCGGTCTTCATCAGCCGCATGAACGCCTGGCGCTCCAATGTCAGTAGTTGGTCTTCGCTGACCACATCGACGAGGTCGGCGTTGCCGCCCGACAGCACCTCGGCGAGCGCCTCGGCGACCACCATGTCGTGATCGGTCGCCGCGCCGCGCTGATGAAAACCTTCCGCAGCCATGGTGAAGGCCAGCTTGCCGGCGGCGCCGGGCAGCTTCAATTCAACCGGCGCCGGCGGCACGTAGTTCGCCGCCAGCCTCAGCGCCAGCGCCTTTGCATCCGCGAGCAGGCGGTAACGATTCATGGTGATTCCGTCGCCGGCGCGCAGGAACAGCAATTCCTGCGCTTCCGCGGCGGATTTCGACACGGTGGCGGTGCTGACGGTCTCGAAGACCTTGCTGGGCGCGGGCATCGGTCCGCGCGGCAGCAGGCCGCTCGTGGTCCAGCGCGAGAGCATTTCCTTGCATCCGCCCCAGCCCGGCACGACGCCCACGCCGCACTCGACCAGACCGATATAGCTCTCGGCGTGCGCCTGGACGGCGTCGCTGTGCAACAGAATCTCGCAGCCCCCGCCGAGCGCCATGCCCGAGGGCGCGCTCACCACGGGGAACGGCGCATACTTCAGCGCCTTGTAGGTCTGCTGGCCGGCCGCGATCAACTTCTCGATCTCGCTCCACGCCGCAATGTTGGCGGCGAAGATCGCGAGGCCGAGGTTCGCGCCCACCGAGAAATTCCTGCCCTCGTTGTAGATCACCAAGGCCTTGTACTTCTGCTGCACCAAGGGAATGGTCTTGCCGAGCAGCGTGATGATGTCGACATCGAGCGAGTTGCCCTTGCTCGTAAACTCGAAACAGAGAACGCCGTCGCCGATGTCCCAGAGTGCGGCGGAGGCGTTCTTGAGCACGGGCTTCGAGACGCGCTTGACGTCCTCCAGCATCAGCACACCGTCGGGCCGACGCAGATCGTGATACTCGCCGTCGATGCCCAAGTACTGGCGGCGTCCCTCGAGCAGCCGGTAGAAGGTCTTGTCGCGCGCCGCCCGCAGCAGCGCGGGCACGGCCAGGCCGTCCTGCGCCAGTTTGTCGGCAAGCCATCCCGCACCCAGCTTATCGATCAATTCGAACGGACCCCATTGCCAGTTGTAACCGAGGCGCATGGCCTCATCGACGGCGCCGATGTCGTCCGCAGCATCGGGGATGAGACTCGCCGCATAGGCTAGCGTCTGCCCCAGCACCCGCCATGCATACCGGCCGATCTTGCCGGGCGACTCGAGGAGCGCGCGCAAATTCTTCGAGGCAGCGGCGAGTTCCGGCAGATCGGGTTTTTGTTCAGGGCGGTAGGCGCCGGTGCCCAAGTCGATGACCTCCTTGACCTTGCCGCCGCCCGCCCGGTTCAGGCGGTAGAATCCGCCCTTGCCCTTGCGTCCGGTGTAGCCGTCGGCAATCATCTTCGACACCAACGGCAGGTCGCGGTTGGCGGCGTGGAACGCATCGCCGGGCGGCAGCGACTTGGCCAGGCTCGCGTTGATGTGGGGCATCAGGTCGAGCCCCACCAAATCGATCAGACCGAACACGCCGGTTTGTGGAATACCCATCGGCCGGCCGATGACCGCGTCCGCTTCCTCGGCGGTGAGACCCAAATCTATGGCCTCGGTCACGCCGATCTGCAGCCAATACACGCCCAGGCGGTTGGCTATGAATCCCGGGCTGTCCTTGCAGCGCACGATGCTCTTGCCGAGTACCCGGTCGGCGAATTCGCCGACGGTTTGCGCATGCAGTTCATCGGTCATCGGGCCGGTCACGATTTCCAGCAACCGCATGTAGCGCGGCGGATTGAAGAAGTGCGTAATGAGGAAGTCGCGCGCGAATGCATCGCTTTGTCCCTGCGTCAACAACGCCAATGGGATGGTGGAGGTATTCGACGACACCGCGCTGCCCGGACGCCGCGCGGCGTCGATTTTGCGGTACAACGCCTGTTTCACGTCGAGTCGTTCCACCACCGCTTCGACGATCCAATCGCTCTCGGCGAGCTGTGCGAGGTGATCTTCGATGTTGCCGGGCGTCACGAGCTTGGCCGCGCGCGCCGACATGAACGACGCGGGCTCCGTTTTCAGCATCTTCGCAATCGCACCCTCGGCCAACTCATTGCGGTTGGCGGCCCCGTTGGGGACGATGTCGAGCAGAAGCACGGGAACGCCCGCATTGGCGAACTGGGCGGCAATGCCGGCACCCATGACCCCGGCGCCGATGACGGTGGCTTTTCGGATCGGTTGCATACGGAAGGCGCTCCTTGAGTTAGACCCGTTCGAGAATCGTCGCAATGCCTTGCCCGCCGCCGATGCATTGGGTGGCCAACGCATAGCGGCCGCCGACGCGCTGCAGCAGGCTGGCTGCCTTACCGACGATGCGTGCGCCGGTCGCACCCAACGGATGTCCCAGCGCGATCGCGCCGCCGTCGATGTTGAGGGTCTCATCGCGGATGCCGAGATCGTGGGCGCAGGCCAGCGCTTGACTGGCGAAGGCCTCGTTCAATTCGACCACGTCGATGGACGAGATCTCGAGCTTCGCGCGCAGCAGCGCCTTTTGCGTCGCGCCGACCGGACCGATGCCCATGATGTCCGGTGCACAGCCGGCGACGGCTACGCTGCGGATGCGGGCGAGCGGAGTGAGGCCGTGCTTGGCCGCGTAGTCCTCGCTGCAAACCAGCACGGCCGAGGCGCCGTCGGTCAACGGTGAGGCCGTGCCGGCAGTCACGGTGCCGGTCTGCGAGAAGGCGGGCTTCAATTGCGCGAGGCCGGCCGCGGTGGTTTCGGGACGCAGACAGCCGTCGCGGTCGACCACGCCGCTCTTGGCGTGGATCGGGACGATCTCTTCGGTGAAGCGGCCGGCCTGCGCGGCGGCCGCTGCACGTTGTTGGCTGCGAACCGCGAACGCCTCTTGCGCCTCGCGGCTGATATGCCACTTGACGGCCACATTCTCCGCGGTGTCGCCCATGCTGATGTAGGCGGCGAGTTTCGCCTGCAGCGCCGGATTCGGCAGCGGATTGAAGCCCAGCATGGGCACGCGGGTCATGCTCTCGACGCCCGCCGCGACGAACACATCGCCCGCGTCGAGCTGAATTTGTCCGGCGGCAATGTGAATCGACTGCATCGACGAGCCGCAGAAGCGGTTCACCGTCATGCCCGCGACCGACTGCGGCAGGCCGGCCAGAAGTGCGATCAGGCGGCCGACGTTGAAGCCTTGCTCGCCCTCCGGAAAGGCGCAGCCGACGATGACATCCTCGATGTCCTGGGGCCTGACCTGGGTGCGCTCGATCAGCGCCGCAACGACCTGCGCAGCGAGGTCATCGGGACGGACTCGGGTAAGGGCGCCCTTGTTGGCGAGAGTAAAAGGGGAACGAGCGTAGCCTGCGATGACGACATTTTTCATGCTGTTACTCCGATTGTGTCCGCTCCAGCCGCGGACCGTAATTCAACTGCTGACGATTGGGGTTCAACCCGCCGCGCGTCGTGCGCCATTCTCGAGCGCGCAGAGCGCATTGTGCGCCTGCGCTTCGACTTCCCGTAGGTCTGACAAAGCCTCATTGAGCGCGACTCGCTGATCCTCGAGCTGCAGCATACGGCTGCGCACGGCCTTCAAGAGAAGGCGCAGCTGTTTCGCCTGGGTCGGGTCCGCATCGTAAAGATCGAGATACTCCCGGATCTCGCGCAGCGAGAATCCCAGTTTCTTGCCGCGCAGGATGAGAATCATGCGGGCCCGGTCGCGCAGCGTGTACACGCGGTTGTTGCCCGCGCGCCGCGGGGAAATCAGCCCCTTGTCCTCATAAAAGCGAATCGCGCGCGCGCTGACGCCGAGCTCGAGCCCGAGCTGGGTGACGGAATAGAACTGCCCGGTCGTGTCGATCATGTTCCTGTATTGTGCTAGAGCTTAACCTATACGTCAACTTCATTTCGTATAAGGCATTCATACGGCTTTTGGTTCGCCGGGGACGCCATGATGCGGCGCGGTAGACCCCGCGCGGCCGCGATTCGGAGTGGGTACCGGGAGTTGGTTAGAGCTTGTGCGTGGACAGCAGCAGGCTGGTTTCCGTGCCGGAGATGCCTTCGATGCGCCGGATGCGGCTGAGGACTTGGTCGAAGGATTGCAGGCTGTCGGCGCGGATCTCCGCCACGAGATCCCAGCGCCCATTCGTGGTATATAGCGTCACGATCGATGGGTCGCCGCGCAGCGTGCGCAGCACGGGATCGATCCGATTGCCCTCCACCGCGATGGTCATGAGCGCGACGATGCGCTGCTCATCGATGGTCGGGCGCAGGCGAATCGTATAGCCGGCGATGGTTCCGTCGCCCTCCAACTTGGCCAGCCGGTTCTGCACGGTCCCGCGGGAGACCTTCAGCAACTTGGCCAGAGATGCTGCGGAGGTGCGTGCATTGTCCCTCAGCAGGCCGATGAGTCTTCGATCGGTGTCGTCCATGGGACCTCGTGAGCATTTCGCTAATTTATCTTAGCATAATGCGTAATACGCAAACCATTTTGTGCAGTGTGCTGTCTTCTTGTTGGCTCTGCCGGCCGTCATTATTAGGCAGATCAAGTCGCACTCGGGAGATCCAAGCCATGATCGATTACATCGGCGTCAGCGACCTGTTGCGGCTCGTCGGTCGAATCGGAACCGGTGCCTTCATCGAGCGGCTGGCCAATGAGATCGAACTCGATTATCGACGCTGGAGCGACTTCGAAAAATCCGCGCGGCTGGCCAGCCATTCCGCGGTCGGCGTCATCGAATTGATGCCGACCAGCGATGGGCGGCTGTATTCGTTCAAATACGTCAACGGCCATCCGAAGAACACGGCGGCCGGACTGCTCACGGTCACGGCGTTCGGCGTGCTTGCCGACGTGGAAACCGGATATCCGCTGCTGCTGTCCGAACTGACCGTCACGACGGCGCTGCGCACCGCCGCCATGTCGGCGCTCGCCGCCCGCCACTTGGCGCGCGCGGACAGCCGGGTGATGGCGCTCATCGGCAACGGCGCCCAAAGCGAATTTCAGGCCGTCGGGTTCCATAGAATGATGGGTATTCGCGAACTGAGGCTGTTCGATACGGACCCGAAGGCAACGGCCAAGCTCGGGCAGAATCTCAGGGCCATGCCGGAGCTCGGCGATATGCGCATCGTTCACGCCTCCTCGAGCGCGGATGCCTGCAAAGGCGCGGACATCGTCACGACCGTCACCGCGGACAAGCGCAACGCCGTCATACTGACGCCGCCGATGATTGCCGCCGGCATGCATTTGAACGCCGTCGGCGGAGATTGTCCCGGCAAGACCGAGTTGCATGCCGACGTGCTGCGGATGCCGAACGTGAACGTGTTCGTCGAGTATGAGGCTCAATCCCGCATCGAAGGCGAGATTCAGCAGATGAACGCCGACTACCCGGTGACGGAGTTCGCGAACCTCGTGCGCGGTACGGCGCCCGGGCGTACTTCCCGGCAACAGATCACCCTGTTCGATTCGGTTGGCTTCGCCCTTGAGGATTATTCCGCCTTGCGATTTTTGCACGGACTGTTGCGCGAGGAGCGCGGCAGCGCGCGTCAAATCGATCTGGTGCCGGACCTCGACAATCCGAAGGATTTGTACGGCGGCACCGTGGGCAAGGCCGTGCGGCCACACATCCGCAGGACCGCGTGAGAGGTGTGACATGAATACGCGTGTTTCGCTGATCGGCGCGCCGACCGACGTCGGCGCCGGCACCCGCGGAGCCTCGATGGGACCGGAGGCGCTGCGCGTCGCCGGACTCAATGCGATGCTGGAATCGCAAGGGCTCGACGTGCGCGACCGGGGCGATTTGCGGGGGCCCGCGAATCCAATGCTCGGACCGGTGGACGGCTATCGGCACCTCGATGAGGTCACGCAGTGGAACCGCACGGTCCACGATGCCGTGTACGGCGAGCTGGCCGATTCGCGCATGCCCATCCTGCTCGGCGGCGATCATAGCTTGAGCATAGGGTCCATCAGCGCGATCGCCCGCCGCTGCCGCGAGCAGGGACGCGGCTTGCGCGTTCTCTGGCTCGATGCCCATGCCGACTTCAATACCAGCGTGCTCACGCCCAGCGGCAACCTGCACGGGATGCCGGTCGCCTGTCTGTGCGGCCTGGGACCGAAGAACCTGATCGATATGTCCGGGCGCGTGCCGGCGATTCAGGCCACGAGCATTCGGCAGATCGGCATCCGCAGCGTTGATCAGGGCGAGAAGCGCTTGGTGCATGAAGTGGGCCTCGAAGTATTCGACATGCGCTTCATCGACGAGACCGGCATGCGCCAGACGCTGGCGAATGCCCTGGAATCGCTCGACCGTGCCACCCACCTGCACGTCAGTTTCGATGTGGACTTCTTGGATCCCGAAATCGCGCCCGGCGTCGGCACGACCGTACCGGGTGGCCCGTCCTATCGGGAAGCGCAGCTGTGCATGGAGATGATCGCGGACACGGGGCAATTGGGCTCGCTCGACATCATGGAATTGAATCCCTCGCTCGACGTGCGCAACCGAACGGCGTCGGTCGCCGTCGATCTGGTTGCCTCGCTATTCGGCAAGAGCACCTTGATGCGAAGAGAAACGGCGACCTCGCCGGCGCTGTTGCGCGCGGTTTGACGTCAATCGCCGTCCATCGCGGGGCTATACTCGGCGCATCATGATCCACCGAGAACGGCTGACCGCCACCCTGGACGGCGACTTCGTCGTCTTCCTGATCGGCATGCGGATCAACAAACCGTGGATGGTGCACAAATGGCTGCCCGTCGCGCGTGCCATGCCGCGCATGCTCAAGGAACTCGATCGGCGGCCGGATCTCGGCTTCATTCACGGGGAGACCTGGTTCGCGCGCAACCTCATGATGCTGCAGTACTGGCGTTCCATGGACCAACTGCTGGCCTATGCAAAAAACAAGGACGCCGAACATCTGCCAGCCTGGCGGTCGTTCAACCGAGCGGTCGGCACCGACGGGTCGGTCGGCATCTGGCACGAGACCTATGCGGCCGCGGCCGGCAGCTACGAAAATATCTATGTGAATATGCCGTTATTCGGCCTGGGCAAAGCCGGTGTGGTTCAGCCTGCGGCCGGGAGCCGGCAGTCTGCGGCCGGCCGACTGGGCTCAGGCAGGACCGTACCGTAGCCGCGATCGATCGATAGGCCGGCGCCCGGCCCGCGTGCGGCAGCGATCGCAATGCTTCATGGACATTGCATTGCCTGTGGGGCCGCCAACCCAGTACACTACGCGCCCTTCCATTCGCCGGCTTCCGAGAGCGGCTGCCCCACGAGCGAAACGGGGCTTCGGCACGCGATTTCGATCGTCGGGGTGTAGCTCAGACTGGTAGAGCGCTACGTTTGGGACGTAGATGTCGCAGGTTCGAATCCTGTCACCCCGACCAACCGTTCCCGGGTCCTACCTGGGGACATGGTAGCCATTTCTTTCCGGAGACATAGGTACTTATGTGCCCGGTAGGACACCCGCACGAAATACGCACGGCTGCGGCAGAACTATTGCAGCGTCGTCCTCCGGCAGGCTCAGCTGTACTTCTTCACCGCTGCCTCGATCGCACCGCCTGCTTTGGCTAAATCATCCGGGACCATTACCGGATGAAATTCAATACCCGCATTGAACGCGAGGAACCACGGCTCGGCAATTGCCGGGATTTGCGCAGCATTCTGCATTTCGACGAAAAGATAAGCCGTCCGTTGACCATTGTCGTCTGTGAAGTAAACGGCCTCTGGCTTCAGATCCGCGAGTATGGATTGCATGGTTGCGCCGAGTTTTCCGGCCTTCGCCATCGCGTTCCCGGCCTCGACAGGGATGTTCACTTTGACAAGAAATCGCATAGATCATCTCCCGGTGAATAATGGATCTTTTCTGTTCCAGATGTCGCGGGCTACCTTGCAGATTGTCGTTTGCCTGTCGCTGATGGATAGTAATGTACCTAGCCCTGTCCTGAATAGATTCGCCTGTAAAGGATCTTGTATTCAAACTCCTGCGTTGCTGTTACGGTCGCGGACAGCGAACCGACACCACGCGGGAATCCCGATTGAGTCGGCAGTCACATTGAGGTGTATTCATGCTCATAGCACTTGCAATCTTGATCGTCCTGGGTCTTTCCGGACTTCGCATTGCTCAGGAGTACCAGCGTGGAGTCGTTTTCCGCTTGGGGCGTTACGTTGGTCTACGGGGTCCCGGTTTGTACTGGATCATCCCGCTTGGCATTGAGCGCTCGGCCACCATCGATATTCGGACGCGCACCGTCTCAGCCGAGCAGCAGGAAACCATTACGCGTGATAGCGTGACGATCAAAGTCAACGCAGTACTCTGGTATCGGATCGTCGACGCGGCCAAGTCCGTTATCGAAGTCGTCGACGCCCCGGCGGCTGTTTATCAATTGGCCCTGACCGGTCTGCGCAACATCATCGGACAGCACGACTTGGACGAGGTCCTCCAGGAGCGGAATAAGATTAATGCGCTCCTCGGAGAGAGTATCGCTGGATCGACCGCGGCGTGGGGACTTGAAGTGCAACGGTTTGAGATGAAGGATGTTGAGTTGCCAGTCGCCATGCAGCAGGTCATGGCAATGCAAGCCGAGGCAATTCGCGAAAAAAGAGCCCGAATAATCAAGGCGGAGGCCGAGCTAGAGGCGTCGGTGAAGCTATCGGCCGCGGCGGCACAGATCATGGCTAATCCTGCCGCTCTGGAGCTTCGACGAATGCAGATGATCTCCGAGGTCGGGGCGGAGAACAACAGCACCACGGTATTGATGATCCCGTCGGACTTCGTGTCGCTCACTCACACACTGAACGAGTATTTGCGACAGCACCAGGCGAGCTAGCTCCAGTTGAGATCAGCGCGGTGGAAGGTCCAACCATACTGGGTCCTATCCGAGGACATCGGGGACGGTTTATACCGAAGACATGGGTGACAGTTCATAGATAGTTCATTAAATCAATACGAAATGCCTTTTCTCAACATACACGAGAGATTGAGCGCTCGACGCGCGTGGAGAGGACGGGTGAAATATATGCCACTCGGGGCACTGCTCCCCGCTGGAAGTCTTCTAAAAGCTGACTTCGCAGGACCAAGTCGGGATGAGCGACGAGTTGGCTCCCGGAACTCGTGGAACTCGTGGAGCTCATAGGGTTCGTGAAGCTCGTGAAGCTCGTGAAGCTCGTGAAGCTCGTGAAGCTCGTGAAGCTCGTGAAGCTCGTGAAG